>JAAAOT010000020.1 GCA_009908725.1 Bacteroidota bacterium
GCTCCGGTGCGACAGTCTCCTCTGGGCAACCGGCGTGAAAGGCCCCGAGGTTCTCCGAACGAGCGATCTTCCGGTAGACGCGCGCGGCTTCGTGAAGGTACACCGCCACCTACAGGTCCTGGGCCATCCCCGCATCTTTGCCGCGGGGGACAGCGCCCTCGTCGACGGCCACGAAGACCTCGGGAGAATCGGCGTTCATGCCGTCAAGCAGGGCAACGACCTGGTCGAGAACGTAGAGCGCTGCATCCGCGGCCTCCACCGCTCCGGCGCGCTTCCGTCGCCCGAGACGTTGCGGGCCTTCCGACCGTATCCCGTCGCTCCCCTGATCCTCTCGACGGGCGAACCGTACGGACTCTGGGTTGAACGCGGCACCTGGTGGCACGGCCGACCGGCTCTCCGAATGAAGCACTGGGTCGACCGCCGCTGGATTCACGCATACAACGGCGCCTTCCCCCCGCGGGGCGTCGCACGGATCCGGGCCGATTCGGCCCTCGCCTAACGCAGGCCGGATCGCGAACCCAGAACCAGGCAAGACGTTTGCTTTCTGCACACACGCAGGCGATGCGCGTCGGCCTGTGCGTGCCCCGTGATAGCAACTGCACGGAGACAACCCGACCGCGCTTGCCCCATCCTCCTTACGCGTCCCTGAACGCGCCATGCCGCTTCCGCTACGTATCCTCGGCCCTATCGTGCTTGCGGTCGCACTCATCGCATCGGCTCTCTCTCCGGCCCCTCCTCACGGGCAGAGCCCGGTGGCGCCCGATACCACGGGACCGGACCTGGACATCACTCGGGTGGAACGCATGGTGCACGATCGGGTCAATCAAATCCGCTCCGATCAGGAGCTCTCTCGGCTGCAGTACAGGGACTCGCTCCAACCGCTCGCCGAGATGCACAGCCGCGACATGGCCGCCCGCAATTTTTTTGGACACGATAACCCCGACGGGGCGTCGGTCAATGACCGGGCGCGCTCGATCGGTCTCTCCTGCGACAAGCAGATCGACGAACGAACGACCGCCCACGGCTTCGGGGAGAATCTCTTCAAAGGCACGCTCTACCGGGAGTACCGCGAGATCTACGAAGACGGCCGCATGGTTCGTCGTGAATATGACTGGATGAACGCGTCGAGCCTGGCGAAGGCAATCGTTGACGGCTGGATGGACTCTCCGGGTCACCGCGCGAACCTCCTGGAGCCACGGTACGACGGTGAAGCAATCGCTGTGGCAACGGACGGAACTCGCTTTTACGTCACCCAAATCTTCTGCTGACCGACTCCACCGCACCATGGATCTCTCCGGCTACAGTGCACTGACGCTCGTCGAGCGTATCGACTTTGCGGACGATCTTGCGCTTTTTCGACTGAAGGCGCCGTCCCCGGTCGACTTCAAGCCGGGCCAGTACGCGACGCTCGGGGTGATGGACGACGCGACGGGTCGGCCGCTCCTGCGTCCCTATTCCGTCGCATCGGCCCCCGGCGAGGCGATGATGGAGTTCTTCATTGAGCGCGTGGACGAGGGCAAGCTGACGCCGCGTCTCTGGGAACTGGAGGAAGGCGCAGACATCTGGATGCGCGACAAGCTCGTCGGTCGGTTCGTACTCGACACGTCATGCCGACACCATCTGATGGCCGCCACGGTGACCGGCGTGGGACCCTACGTGAGCATCGTGCGCGACCAGATCCGCGCACTGGAGGCGGGCGCGCTCGAGACGCCGTACCGGGTCATGATCTTGCACGGCGCAAGTCACTCCTGGGAGCTTGGACGCTACGTTCCGGAACTCACGGCCCTCGCGGATGAGCACGACTGGCTTTCATACATTCCGACCGTCAGCCGGCCCTGGGATGAAACCGAGTGGGCCGGAGAAACCGGTCGTGTCGAGGACGTACTTCGCAAACACCTCGACGGGTGGGGACCCCCGCTCGACGATACTGCGGGGTACACCTGCGGCCACCCCCAGATGATCGACAAAGCGCAGGGCATTCTTGAACGCGCCGGTCTTCCGGAGGACGTTATTCACGAGGAGAAATACTTCGTCGAACGAGTCTCTGCGTAGCCTCATACCGAAGAAACGGACCCGCCTCGACCGGGTCGAGGCTCACGCGAGATGGTCGCCGATCCGGGCGGCGGCGTCCAGTCCCGTCTCAATCGCCGGGCCGATACGGCCTACCCCGGCGACGTAGTCCCCGGCGAAAAAGAGACCGGCGTCGGCGCCGTCGGCGAGCGCGTCCACGTTGGCGCCTTCCACCGGCATCGAGTACCGCCACCGCTGCGTGTCATACCAGGTGGGTCGTTTCAGGCTTGCGCCCAGAACGTCGCTTGCCCCCTCTTTCGCGGCGGAAAGAAACGAATCCGGGTCCGCATCCACTCTCGTACGCGTCCAATCGGGCGACATCTGAATCACGATGATGTTTTCCCCGTCGGGCGCACGGGCCGGTTTGTCGTGTTCAAAACCGATCCAGGCGACATCGTGCCCGCCATCGGCATTCAACAGGCCGTGGTAGGGTCCGGCCCGTTCGATGGTCCGGTCGAACCCGAATACGTACGTAAATTGAGCGTGGTACCGGACGTTGTCGACCACGTCTGACAGACTTGAGACCCGTTCGGTCATGGTCTCCTCGCCCAGCTCCGCGGCAGTGTCCGCCAGAAGCGTCGCCGTCTGCGGCGCGGGCGGGGTGAGCAGGACGGCGTCGAAAGGGCCGTGCGTCTCCGCCTCAGTGTCCGTAACCGTCCAGCGACCGTTCAACCGGCCCAGGTGCGCCACACGGGTCTCCGTCAACGTCTGGGCAGACGCTTGCCGGCCGATCAGCTTGCCCAGTGTGCTGATGCCCCGCTCGTACGTCCACGAATCGGTGCTTCCGTTTGATGCCGACGGTTTCTCGATCTGCCCGGCGTCGTCGAATGTCCACACCTCGCCGTCGATCTGAACAAGGCTGTCTGTCGGCAGATGGTCGAACAACAGGGACCGCACACGGTCGGATGACGGCATGACGAAGTTCGCACCGTGATCGTAGCGCGCCCCGTACTTACCACGGGTTGCCGCTCGGCCGGAGTATCCCCGGCTCTTCTCGAAGAGGGTGATGTCGATCGGATGCGATCGAAGAGACCAGGCCGCCGCCAGCCCTGAAAGGCCGGCACCGACGATTGCGAGACGCGCCATGTGTTGGGAAAGGAGGACCTTGAAGAAGTTGAGACGGGCGTGCGACATCTACGATACGATCCAGGCCGTCACCGGACCGGGATGGAACCGTAACGTCTCACGCAACTGTAGTTCTCTGACTCTCGATCGGATACACGTCAGATTGTCCCCTGAAACGACGAGTCTGGGCACCCCATCCAGACGGAGCCGTCGGGAGCCTCCCGCCCCATCGTTCGTATAGGCGGTTCGGTGCGCGGGCCCCTTTTGGGACGCCCCCGTGCACGACTGCCTGACGCTCCCGGTGCACTCAGCCGGGTTTTTCGCGCTACACTCCAGCTGTTATGCTTGCCCGTCTCGTTGTTCTCTTTCTCGTCACTCCAGCCGTGGAGCTCGCCCTGTTGCTGAAGGTCGGGCAATGGATCGGCTTCTGGGAGACCGTTGCCGTCATTGTTGCAACCGGGATTGCCGGAAGTTTTCTGGCGAAGCGCGAAGGCCTATCGGCGTGGCAGCGCTTAAACCGCAGCCTTGCCCAGGGCGGCCTTCCCGGGAAAGAGCTGCTCGACGGCGTTATCATCTTGATCGCCGGTGCGCTCCTAATCACACCCGGGGTGTTGACCGACATCGTCGGTTTTCTCGGTCTGATCCCGCCTTCCCGCGCGCTGATCCGGCGGCTGGTAATGAGCCGAGTGAAGAAGAAGATGCAGGATGGATCGCTGAATATGCAATTTGGCTTTTTCGGCGGCTTTCCCTCAGGTGGTCCGGGAGGACCGTCCGGCGGCCCGGGCGGCCCGTCGCGTGGACCCAGCGGAAGCGGCCCTGGTGGGTCACCAGCCGGAGACGGCGGCCCCCCGCCCCGACCGAACGGCTCGACCTCGTCAGAAGGACCACGTAAGGGCGAACCCGGTTGGGAGGGCTCGCCCCGACAGCGACCCGGCCACGTCGAGGAGTCCGGAGAGTCGGCTTCGTGATCCGAGAAAGGCGATGGCGTCCAAAATGAAGAGACCGGCGCCCTGCATGATCAACGAGTAGCCGTGTCCGCGGAACGCGCGCGGATTATCCAGCCCACGATGCGACAGCAGCACGAGCGTGGTCCCGACGGATATAACAGTAAGGCCACCCACTCGCGCGATACCCGGCAGCATCGCCCCCGAACTCGACAGCCGTCGGGACCTATGCAGCCAGCATCACGGCCGACGAAGCGTCGGCTCGTCCCCTCCTCCCATTAATCGCGATGCGCCGTCGAGCACACCCTCTGTACCTCTGACGCTATTTTGAGCGAACCCACGTGGGTTTATTCTCCCACTACCGCTCTACCCGGCCCGCACCAGATCCCGTAGCCAGTTTCTCGGCCTCGTCAGCTTCCGTGAGGTTAAAATCACCGGGAATAGTCTGCTTCAGGCAAGAAGCAGCGACGCCAAATTCGAGCGCGGCCTGCGTATCCTCTTTGGTAAGAAGCCCGTAGATGAGGCCCGCTGCGAACGAGTCGCCACCGCCCACACGATCCACGAGGCGAATGGTGTAGCGTTGCGAGCGCACGGGTTCGGCACAATCGCGCTCGTCGTGAAGCACGGCGCTCCATCCGTTCTCTGAAGCCGAGAAGCTTTCGCGCAGCGTAATGGCGACTGAGTCAAAGTCAAAGGCGGACTTAAGCTCTTTGGCAAGGGCGAAGTACCCTTCTTCGTCCAGATCGGCAGCCTCCACGTCCGTCGTTCCTGCGGTGAGGCCGAGGCTCCGGTCGGCATCCTCCTCGTTGGCGATGCATACGTCCACGTATTCCATGAGAGGACGCATGGTGGCGCGTGCCTCCGCGACCGTCCACAGTTTCGAGCGGTAGTTCAGATCGCAACTTACGGTTACGTCCGCCGCCTGCGCCGCCCGACAGGCATTCTCCAGCGTTCGGCGCGGAATCGTGCCAAGTGCAGGCGTGATGCCCGTCCAGTGAAACCAGTGGGCGCCTTCGAAAACGGTGGACCAATCCACCTCATCCGGCTCGAGCGTGGTCACTGCGCTTCGAGCGCGGTCGTAGACGACCTTCGACGGGCGCTGACTCGCACCGGTCTCCAGAAAGTAGATCCCCAGGCGATCGCCTCCGCGCACGAGATAGTCGGTCTGCACGCCAAAGCGGCGCAAGTGATTGACGGCGGCCTGGCCGATCGGGTTCTCGGGCAGTTTACAGACGAAGTAGGCGTCGAGTCCGTACGTGGCCAGCGAGGCAGCGACGTTGGCCTCGCCGCCGCCGAAGGTGGCGTCGAACGATTGCGCCTGCACGAAGCGCGTATGGCCGGGTGTGGAGAGGCGAAGCATGATCTCGCCGAAGGTGACGACTTTCGGGGGGTTGGAAGGTCCGCGAGGTTGCATGGGTTGGTTTCAGGTTTGGGAGAGTGGGTATTTCGTTGGTCTGGACGCAGATGTACGACGCAGCATCTGTCACTCCACGTCGTCCGCTTCGGTATCGTCAGTGAGGTCAGCCCGGGCCTCCGAGATGTGATTGCGAAGGGTGCGAGCGTTTTCGGTGAGCTTGGCGTAGTCGTTCTTCGCGATGGCGTGCTTGTCGAGAAGGGCCGAGCCGACGCCGACGGCACACGCCCCGGCCCGAAGCCAGTCGCCCGCATTGGTGAGCGTGACACCGCCCGTTGGCATGAGCTTGAGGTGCGGCATCGGTGCTCGGAGAGCGCGAAAGTAGCCCACGCCGACGGTGCTGGCAGGAAATACTTTCACGACATCGGCGCCAAGGGAGTGGGCGTGCTGGACCTCCGTGGGTGTAAGGGCCCCCGGCATGGCGGGCACGTCGTAGCGATGGGCGGTTCTGATCACGTCAGCGGCGAGGATGGGGCTAACGACATAGCGCGCTCCGGCCTCGATCGCCTGCCGCGCCGTCTCGCCATCGAGCACAGAACCGACGCCAACGAGCGCGTCCGGTGCCTCCGTCGCCACATGTTCGATCACCCGGAGGGCATCTGTCGTTGTCATGGTGATCTCGATGGCCGAGAGTCCGCCCGCGCGCAGCGCTTCGACGACGCGCAAGAGACGGTCCGGGTCAGCCATTCGCACGACGGCGATGGCCCCCTCTTCGAGCAGGCGAGAAACGATGTCGTGGCGCATCATGTCGGTCGATGGGGATTTATGGGAGAATGGTGGTTCCGCCACTCTACCAGTGAAAGAGGGTACCGTCTTCGAGGCGATTCACGGGGAGGTACGCACGCTCGTACGGGTAGCTGGCCGCCTTCTCTACGTCGTAGTCCACCCCCAGCCCAGGAGCGTCGCCGGGATGCAAATAGCCGTCATCGAACGAGTACGCATGCGGGAATACCTCTTTCGTAGCCTCGGTGTGGCGCATATATTCCTGGATGCCGAAATTGGGCACCCACAGATCAAAATGGAGCGCCGCGGCCATCGTAATCGGTGAGAGGTCCGTTGCGCCATGGAAGCCCGTCTTCACGTTGTAGAGTTCCGCGAGCGCGGCGACCTTGCGCATATGGGTGATCCCGCCACCACGCAGAAGCGACGTGCGAAGGTAGTCGATCAACTGCTCGGTCACGAGCGTCTGCGCGTCATAAATGGTGTTAAAGACCTCCCCCACGGCCAGTGGCGTGGTCGTATGCTGCCGAATGATCCGAAAGCTTTCCTGGTTTTCGGCGGGGACGGCGTCTTCGAGCCAGAAAAGACGATGAGGCTCCAGCTCCTGTCCGAGTCGTGCGGCCTGGATGGGCGTAAGGCGGTGATGAGCATCGTGCAGGAGGTGGACGTCCGACCCGTAGGTGTCGCGCAGACGGCGGAAGAGCGTCGGAACGTGGTCAAGATACTTGGACGTTGACCAAACGTGTTCGGATGGCAGGCCCTGCTCGGCCGGCTCATAGAACAGCTTCCCGCGACCCACCCCGTAGGTGCTCGGTAATCCCGGGACGCCGCTTTGCGCTCGAACGGCGCGGTAGCCCCGGTCGAGGTATCGCCCAACCTCGTCCACCACCTCGTCGACCGTCTCACCGCTGGCATGGCCGTACGCCATGACGCCGGTCCGGCTCGCGCCGCCCAGTAGCTGGTAGACGGGTACGCCGAGGGCTTTGCCCTTCAGGTCCCAGAGCGCCATGTCTACCGCCGCCACGGCGGTCATGGTCACCGGGCCGCGTCTCCAGTACGCCCCACGGTAGAGGAAATACCAGAGGTCCTCGATCCGGCTCGCGTCGCGCCCCACGAGGCACGGAATGACGTGCTCATCGAGGTAGCTCACGACGGCCTTCTCGCGTCCGTTGAGCGTAGCATCGCCGAGCCCGTACAGGCCTTCATCGGTCTCGATTCGGAGGGTCACGAAGTTGCGGCCCGGGCAGGTTACGAAGACCTCGGCGCCGGTGATCGTGAGGCGTTCCGTCGAGGGTACGGACGTAGAGGCGCCCGAGGCGGACGTGGCGTCCGGGGGCGTGTCATCCGGGGGCGTGGAGTCCGGGGGCGTGGCGTTTGAAGGCATAGCAGTCAAAAGAAAGGTCAAGCTTAAGAACGAGAGGGATCAGACGGGTCCCCGTCATCGGCATGCGTCATCGTGCCGTCTGTCGAGTGCGAACTGGAACCCTCCATTAACCGCTGCAGGGCTCCTCGCACGCCCACGGTAAAGCAGGCATCGAGGTGATCGGCCACAGCCTCCACGAACCCCGGCAGCGAATCGAGACGCATGTTCCAGAGATCGGCGTCGCCAGAGACGGCCTCCACGAACGTACGGAGAGCGGCGGAATCCTGGGTGTCTACTCCCTTCCAGTAGCGCTGTAGCGTGGCTGCGTGGTCGTCGCGAAGGGCGTAGCCGTTGCGGTCGGACGTCCCTCCTCGCATGAAGAGCAGGTAGGCGGCAAACCCGAGGGCGATGGCCGGTGGTACGTCGTCGTGGAGCGAAGCGTACCGTTTCAGCGTGGGCACCACCCGCACGCCGAGCTTCGTTGTCGCTTGAAACGTGATGTCCAGAAGCTGATGCTCGATGAACGGGTTCGAGAATCGTCTCCACACATCGTCGGCAAAGTCCTCGGCGCCGGGCGCGTCGAGGGTCGGTGCGATCTCAGACATAACGCGCCGCATGAACGTGCCAATTACGGGATCTTGCGTGGCTTCATGGACCGTGTCGGCGCCCGCCAGATAGGCCGCCGGGACGGCAATCGTGTGCGTGCCGTTCAGGATGCGGACCTTGCGTTCGCGATAGGGCGCGATGTCGTCAGTGAGCACAATGCCGTCGTCGACGTCCGTCCAGGCCAGTCGATCGCGCAGGCCCTCATCATCGGGATCGGCCTCGATCGCCCAGAGACGGTACGTCTCGGCGGCGATCAGTAGCTGATCGCGGTACCCGAGTTCAGATTGCCAGTCCGCGAGAACGTCATCCGGCGGTGCACCAGGGACAATTCGGTCCACGAGCGTATTGCAGAACCGGTTGGCTTCATCGATCCAGGCAGCAAAGCGGGAGCCGTAGCCCCAGTGTTCGGCCAGCGTATGGATGATCTCACGGAGTCGGTCACCGTTGTCGGTGACGAGCTCGCACGGCAAGACGACGAGGCCCGCCTCCGCGCCATAGTCGAAGGCCTGAGCGCGCGCGAAGAGAAAGGCCGTGAGCTTGCCCGGAAACGACCGAGGCGGATCGCGGTCCGGACGGTCGTCTCTATCCAGGCGGATGCCGACTTCGGTGGTGTTGGAAACGACAAGATCCAATTCGGGCGCCTTTGCCAGGTCCAGCACGCTGCCCCAATCGTCCTGCGACGAAATGGCACGGCTCACGGCGCCCATCACGCGCGTCGTCTGCAGCGGAGTGTCGTCATCACTGAGGCCCTGCACGCGAACGGTATAGAGTCCATCTTGAGCGTTCAGGAAAGCGGTGCGTCCGCTACCCGTCGAGCCGACGACGACGACGCGGCCGCCGTAGCGTCCGTCGCGGAGTGCCGCGTCGAGGAAGGCATCAACGAAGCCGCGCAAGAAGCCGCCGGTGCCGAACTGAAGAACCGTTTCGGGTCTGTCGAAAACGTGCGGCGGGGGTACGCTAAGGTCGGTTCGCTCTTGCATCTCGGACGCAAGCACCACGTCACGTGAAAGATTCTGCATGGTCGTCGCGAGGGTCGGTGAGGTTCGGTGGATAACCGCATTTTCGAAGGTGAGGACGGGCTTGGTTCGACCCGCGGTTCAGGCGTTTCTCTTCTGAAAAGGCCGGCGCCCGATCACAATGTGACGCCGTGCTTCCAGATGGCGATTTCGCGCACGTCGTAGCGTTCGTTGTTGGTCGGGACGGTACCCGAGGCCACGGCAAGAATCTGCTCGAAGAGCGCGTCGGCGAGAGTATCGATCGTTTCGCTGGTTTCAGCCGCCAGACCGTCCGACGCGTCGCCGGCGAGGAGGCGTCCAGCGTCAAAGTCGATCCAGTGGGGTTTGCGATCAGCCAGGGCCGTGTTGGTGGCGATCTTGACGGTTGGCGCCGGAAATCCGAGCGGCGTACCGCGTCCGGTGGTGAACAGCAGCACCGTCGCACCCGCTGCCGTGAGGGCGGTGGCCGAAACGCCATCGTTGCCGGGAGACTCGAGGAGCGTGAGACCGGAGGCGCCCGCCCGGAGCGGCTCGCCGTAACGGGTCACCTCCGTCACCGGAGCCGTCCCTCCCTTCTGGATGGCACCGAGCGACTTCTCCTCCAGCGTCGTCAGCCCGCCGTCCTTGTTGCCGGGCGAGGGGTTTTCATAGATCGGCTGCCCGTGATCACGGAAATAGGCTTTGAAGTCGTTAATCATGGCGACGACGTCGTCGAAGACGGCCCGGCTCACCGCGCGTTGCATCAGAACGCGTTCGGCACCGAACATCTCCGGCACCTCCGTCAGCACGGCGGCGCCCTTTAGATTCGTCAGCCGATCCGCGATGCGGCCGACCAGCGGGTTCGCCGTGATTCCGCTGAAGCCGTCCGATCCCCCGCACTTGAGACCCAGGACGAGGTCGGATGCCGGGCAGGGCTCGCGGCGGTCGTCGGCCATCACGTCGAGCAGGTCCGCCACGGCATCAAGCCCTGCTTCGATCTCATTGCCGACCATTTGTGCGGTTAGCGTGCGAAGGCGCGATCGGTCGAAGGGCCCGTCCGAAAGGTCGTCGGCGGCATCGAGGAGGGCGTCGAGTTGATTGTTTTCGCAACCAAGGCCGAGGAGAACGACACCGCCGGCGTTGGGGTGGCGCAGGAGGCTGGCGAGGACGCGCTGCGTGTACTGCAGGTCGTCGCCGAGTTGGCTGCATCCGAACGGGTGGGGAAAGGCGTGGACGCCGTCGAGGACGGCACCGTTTTTCGTGCCGGAATCCCCCCGATTGGTATCGGTCCGGTCGTCGCCGTAGCCGGCGCGTGCGAGAGGCGTGAGGCGGTGGGCGAAGCGGCGTTCAGCCAGGCGGGCGACCTGCTGTGCGGCATGGTTCACGCAGCCGACGGTGTTGAGGACCCAGATCTCGTTGCGCGTCCCGACCCGGCCATCGGCGCGACGATAACCCTGGAATGTGGGCCCGCCGCCATCCCCCGTGGGCACCGAGGGAGCCGAGGAAGCGTCATAGCGATAGGCTTCGTCTCCTGCAAGCGCCGTTCGCAGGTTTTGAGTGTGCACGTGCACGCCCGGCGCAATCGGAGCGGTCGCGCGCCCGATTGGATAGCCGTATTTCACGACGACGTCCCCTGTGTCGTGCGGCCCGAGGGCGAATTTGTGGCCGGCGGGGATGGCGTCGACGAGCGTTCTCGTTCGGCCACCTACGTTCACGGACGTGCCAGCCGCGAGGTCTTCGACGGCCACGGCGACGGTGTCTCGTGGATGAATCTGAATCGCCTGCATGAGATTGAGAGACTTGCGAGGAAGTATTGCGACGGCGTTCAGCGAGCCCAGGGTGGGACGACACCGAGTTCGACGCCGAAGACGAGCGGAACGATCGTGAAGGCAAGAGCGGTCACGATCAGCACGAACAGCAGGTTGAGCCCAACCCCCGCGCGCGCCATCTGCCCGATGGTGACCTCGCCGCTGCTGTAGATGATGGCATTCGGGGGAGTAGCGACGGGTAGCATGAAGGCGCAACTTGCCGCTACGGTCGCGGGCACCATCAGGAGGAGCGGGTCTTCTCCGATGCCGAGCGCGAGCGCACCGAGGACAGGAAGGAAGGCCGCTGCCGTAGCCGTATTGCTAGTTAGTTCGGTCAAAAGCACGATGACGAGCACCACGAGGCCGACGACGATGCCGAGCGGCCACGCACCGAGGGCAGTCAGAGACTCCCCGATCCAGGTCGCGAGTCCGGTTTTGCGCACGGCATCGGCGAGGCTGAGGCCACCGCCGAAGAGAAGCAACACGCCCCACGGGAGGCGGTCCATCACGCTCCAGTCGAGCACACGCGTTCCGTCGCCGAGCCGAGCCGGCCAGGCGAATAGGACCAGGGCACCACTCATCGCGATGAGCGCGTCGGAAAGACCCGGGACAACCGGCGCGAGAAGCGAGCGGGTCATCCACAGCAGCGCCACCGTTCCGAAAACGCCGCCCACTACGCGCTCAGGGTAAGCCACGGGACCGAGGCGGTCGAGCGCCGCGTCAAGGGCCGGACGGCCGACGGGCTGTGCCCCGCTATCAAGAGGATAGATGATCCACGTGAGGGCGGCGAACACGACCATCCCTCCCAAGAGCGCGAGCGGGACGCCGACGAGCATCCAGTCGACGAACGAGACCGCGAAGCCGTACGTGCGGTCGACATACGCAGCCAGAAAGGCGTTGGTGGGCGTGCCGATGAGCGTCCCGAGTCCGCCGAGGCTACACGCGTAGGCGATACCGAGCATCAGGGTCACCCCGAATCCGTCCGGGCGCGAGCCGTCGTCGTCGGTCTTCTCGTGGACGAGGGTGACGACGGATAGCCCGATGGGCAGCATCATCATGGCCGTAGCCGTGTTGCTGATCCACATGCTAAGCCCCCCTGCGGCGAGCATGAAGCCCGCCACGAGCCGACGCGGCGCGGTACCGACGGCGCGGATCACGATCAGCGCGATGCGGCGGTGCAGGTTCCAGCGTTCCATGGCCAGCGCGATCATGAAGCCGCCCATAAAAAGGAAGATGAGCGGATGCGCGTACGGCGCAGCGGTGGCCTCGAAGTCCTGCACGCCGAGCAGCGGAAACGCCACGAGCGGAAGGAGCGATGTCGCGGCAATGGGCAGCGCCTCGGTCGTCCACCAGACGGCCATCACGAGCCCGACGGTGGCAACGTGCCACGCTGCCAGACTCAGCCCCGGCGGCGCGGGTGCGAGGAGCATCCCTGTGCCAACGATAAGCCCCGCGATCAGCCCAAGACTTCGCCGCCGCGAAGGGGCCGACACGGTCCGGCCCGGCGGGACCTTATCCGGCGCCTCGTTTTGCGATGTGAGTAGCGTTTGAGTCTCCATCAGGCCATGCGTTCGAAGTCAGCACGTCGCACTCTTCCCCTCCGCATCATCTGTCTGCTTCCCCCGCTGTGCATCCTGCGTCTTCGGTTCGTCCCGCTGAGGCGCCTAAATATCTCGCGCCGCACGTTCCATGGCGGCCTCATTTACCGTCAGCCCCACTCCCGGTGCCTCGGGAACGGAGACGACGCCATCGACCGGTTCGAGTCGATTTTCAAAGAGGTCCCATAGCTCCGGTGCCTTGTCGGGTCCGGGGTGTTCTTGAGGACGGTCCGCACGGAGAGCTGAGGCGGCAAAGTGCAGATGCGCCGCCGTGCCGAGCGTTGGACGGGTAGAGTGCACGGCAATCGGGAGATCAAAAGCCTCGGCGAGCGCAGCGATCTTCTTCCCTTCCGTCAGGCCACCGGCGCGCAGGAGGTCGGGATTGACCACGTCCGGGCGACCGTGCACAATGAGGTCACGAAACTGCCACCGGGTGTATTCGTGTTCGCCCGCTGCTACTTCAATGCCTGGCAGCGCGGCCGCCACCTCGGCATGGTCGGCGTAGTTCGTATAGCCGACGGGCTCCTCGAAGACCTGAACGCCGAAGGTGTCGCGCAGCTGTTGCCCCATGGCAATGGCGCGCGCGGCGGAGTAGCCGTTGTTGGCGTCTACGTAGAGCGGCACCTCGTCGCCGATGGCGGCACGAATCTCGCGAACGATGGGAATAGTTGGGTCGGGATCGGGATCTACGCCGTACTGGCGAAGGTCCATGCGTGCTTTGACGGCTTTGAACCCGATGTCCACGAATTGCTCTGCGAGGCGCGCCATGTCCGATGGCGTGTTCTCGCCATCGTCGCGGCTAAAGGAGCCGTAAACGGGTATTTCGTGCCGGTAGGCGCCGCCCAGAAGGCGATAGCAGGGAAGTCCCAGGATCTTGCCGCGTGCATCCCAGAACGCGAGATCGAGTCCCGAGATGGCGGAGGTCACGAGCCCGCCCCGGCCCATATCGTCCGCACGAAAGTAAATGTCTGTCCATATGGGTTCGGCGTCGAAGAGGTCGCGCCCGACGACGGCTTCGGTAAACTGCGCGATGAGACGCGCAACCGCGCCCGGCGCGCCCGCCCGATCCGCCTCCCCCCAGCCCGCGACGCCTTCGCTGGTTCGCACCCGCACGAAGAGTGCTGCGCCGACATAAAAGGTCGTCACATCCGTGATTGTCACGGCTCCGAGACCTCGCCGAGCCGACGCCACGGCCGGATCGGCCGACCAGCGGGTTGTGCCGAGCGTCGCCCCACCGAGAGCAGCCGCCGATTGCTTCAAAAATCCTCGTCGCGTAGTCATCGATGCGTTCCGTGTGTCGAAGAACAGATTGGTGTCGAAAAGCAGAGTGTCGGTGGGCGTGCAGAAGGCCGGGCGGCTGGTGGCGTACACGTTTCAGCAAAAAAAGGCAATGGGTTCTCGGTCCCGTGTTCGCTGTACGGTCCTGCTGGCCCGGTTGTGGGCATAGGGCCGACCTGGGCGTCAGTAGCCGAAGAGCCCGGGGAGCCAGAGGGTGAGTCCGGGCACGAGCGTGACGAACGCCAGCGCGACCAGCATAGCGATGAAGAGGGGCAAGAGCGGGCGCACCACCGTCATGATGCGCGTCTCCGCGACCCCTACACCCACAAACAGGACGCTTCCAACCGGCGGTGTGCAGAGACCGATGCAGAGATTGAGCACCATCACGATACCGAAATGGGTCGGGTCGATGCCCATCTCCACAGCAACGGGCAAAAAGATGGGGGTGAAAATGAGAACAGCGGGCGTCATGTCCATGAACGTTCCCACGGCCAGGAGCACGAGGTTCATCATCAGGAAGAGCAGCAGCTCGTTGTCCGTCACCGCCAGGAGGCCTTCGGTAACGGCCTGCGGGACGTTTTCGTACGCGAGCAGCCACGCCATCCCGATCGAGGTTGCGATCAAAAGCATCACGACAGCCGTGGTCGAGGCGGCATCGAGAAGAATATCCGGCAGGTCGCCCACACCGATTTCTCGATAGATAAAGGCCAGCACGAGCGCGTAGAGAACAGCGACGGCCGCAGCTTCGGTGGCTGTAAAAATGCCCGCGATGATGCCTCCGATCACGATCACGAGAAGAAGAAGACTCGGCAGGGCCTCCAGAAATGCCCGCCCGACCTTGCGCCACGGCACGCGTTCGCTTACCGGAAAACCGCGGCGCGTGGCGGTAAAGGCAGCCACGCCCATCAGCAGGAGGCCGACCAGTAGCCCCGGCAGGTAGCCCGCCAGAAAGAGCGCTGCGATCGATACGCCGCCCGAGGCGAGCGAATACACGATCAGGATGTTCGAGGGCGGAATAATGAGCCCGGTGGTGGAGGCCGTGATGTTGACGGCTGCGCTGAAGTCGCGCCCGTAGCCCTCCTCAACCATCCGGGGGTTCATGACGCCCCCGATGGCCGAGGCGGCCGCCACGGCGGACCCGCTGATGGCCCCGAAGAGCATGGAGGCAACGATATTGACGTGCGCGAGCCCGCCGGGAAGCGTCCCGAGGAGTGATTTTGCGAAATCAATCAACCGCGTCGCGATGCCACCCTTGTTCATCAACTGACCTGCGAGAATGAAAAACGGAATCGCCAGCAGCGTGAACGAGTCCAACCCCGTTGCCATGCGCTGGGCGACGGTCGTAAGCGCGGGCTCGGGGGGAAGCGTCACGAGCAGCCCCGCCGCCGTAGCCAGCCCCAGTCCGTACGCGACAGGTACGCCCAGGAGCAGCAAGAGGCCGAAGACGGCAATCAGCACGATGAGGCCAGTGGGGAGCATCGCAGGTGTAGGTCAGCGGTTGCGTTGGGTGAAGGCACTACGAACCGGGGCGCTAAGGACTTTCCCCGGATACAGCGGCGTCGGGCGCGTTCGCGTTAGGGGTCGTGACGGTCGCAGCCCCGTCCGGGGACGCCCCCACAGTGTCACCCCTTCGGAGACCGCGGCCATGTTCGATGAGAAAATGGATTGCATAGAAGGCCATAAGGGCGCCGCTGAGGGGAAGCACGGCGTAGACTCCCCCGAGCGGCACGCCGAGGGCGGCGGAAGACTGCCCGAGGGCGGTCGTGAGTCCGACGAGATGGGCACCACCGCCCCCCATGATTCCGAGCGCAAACACGAGGACACTTGTATCGATAACGAGCTGGAGGATCTGCCGCGCACGACCCGTGAGCAGCGTCGGCAGAAGGTCGATGGCGAGGTGCAGGCGCTGCCCGGTGGCGTAGCTCGACCCCAGGAGACCTACCCAGATCAGAAGGTAGCGAGCCAGTTCGTCCGTAAACGCACTCGGGTCATTCAGCACGAACCGCGTGAAGACCTGCCACAGAACGTTAACGACGGCCAGCCCCATGAGCGTAGCCACGACGGCTCCGAGGACGCGGTCCACATGGGCTTTCAGGCGAGGCATAGCGAGGGTCGAGTGATCAGCGGCGAACGAGTAGAATCAGCGGCAGAGGACACAAACAGCTCTCGAGGATGGACCGGGGCGTCATCGAACGGCGTGCGGTGGACCCAAAACCGTTTTGTCGGCAGCAGGACTCACAACATCCGCTCGGCGTGCCGCATTCGACCCCGAATCCGTTGCGCGGCGCTCGCTCGAATGCAGGCGGGGCGCGAGGGAATCGCGCAGAGCCTCGATGCGTGACAAGAGCGGGCCGACCGTCGGATCATCGCGAAAAGGAGCATACATTGCTTGCACTCTGGCCACGAACGGCGCTTTCTCCGGGCGTATAATCGTCACACCTGCGGCCTCGACGGCAGACATCGCTTCGGCCGTGGCCTCCCGCCAGAGACGTCTTTGAATCTTCGCGGAGGCGTCTGCAGCCCGCTGCAACCATGTGCGTTGCTGCGGCGTGAGGCGATCCCAGACCGAAGTACTCACAAGCAGCACGTCGGGCACGGCCGTGTGCTCATCCAACGAGTAGTACTGGGCCACCTCGTAGTGGCGGGAGAGGTAAAACGACGGAGGATTGTTCTCGGCCCCATCCACCACCCCTTGCTGAAGCGAAGTGTACAGCTCCCCCCAGGCGATGGGTGTAGGGGCACCACCCAGTGCACTCACCATCCCGATCGCGAGCGGGCTTTCCTGAGTTCGGATCTTCTTCCCTTCCAGGTCGGCGGGGGTCTGAACGGGCTCTTCGAGCGTGTAAAAGCTCCGGCTTCCAGCGTCGTAATAGGTCAGTCCCCGCAGGCGCTGGGGCACGGACGAGCGCAAAATGTCGTCTCCGATCGGGCCGTCGAGGACGGCAAACCGGTGGGCGTCGTCGCGAAAGACATAGGGCAAACCAAACACTTGGTATGCCGGGGCGAACCCTTCGAGTACACTCGAGGAGACTTTCGTAAGGCCCAGGCTCCCAATCTGCAGCAATTCCAGGCATTCACGCTCGGTGCCAAGCTGTTGGCTGGGATAAAGCGCCAAGCGCAGGGTCCCGTCGGAGAGGGCCTCCAGTGTGTCGGCCATGTGTGCCATGGCCTGGTGAACGGGGTGTGACACGTCGAGGCCGTGTCCGAGGCGGAGAGTCGTCACGGAGCGATCGATTTGGCAGCCGGACAGCACGGACCCCAGTAGGACGGACGCAACGAGGACGGCGCCCAGGAGCGTGGGGACCAGCGCATGGCCCCCCAGACCTCGGCGTCCGCCGGGCGCCGAGACCCGAGAGCGTTTGCTCCCCATCTGAAAGCGGTTCCAAATCGTCATAAGAGGAAATGCGCTAAACGGGAAGACCTGAAGCGCGCGGCAGAGTGAAACCCGGTAACTGACTTACTTAAACGTTTAAGTACGATCCAGAGCGGACTATGTCAAGCTTTGATGCAGAAAAACCCCGCTCGGACTTGACAAGCTTAAACGTTTAAGTTACTGTGTCTCCACACAATGTTCGAATTTGTACCCTCACCTGCTCATTCCTCCGTTGCATGGCCACCATGAAGGACGTAGCCTCACGTAGCGGCGTCTCCGTCGCCACGGTATCTGCCGTCATCCACGACGCGGACTGGGTCAGCGACTCGACGCGGGCCCGCGTCCAACGCGCAATCGAAGCGACGAACTACCGCCCCAATCACGTCGCTCGAAGCCTCAAAACGCGACGCGGGTACGCCATCGGTGCGATCGTCTCCGACCTCACGAACCCCTTTTTCACCGAGGTCGTGCGCAGTCTCAGCCATGCACTGCGCCAACACGACCGATCGCTCTTCCTGTGCGACTCGGATCATCAGTTCGATCTCGGCGCCACGAACCTCCGTATGATGCAGGATAAGCAGGTCGACGGTCTCATCGTGATTGGCGACACCGTCCGTCCCCGCCTCCTGGCGAAGTTCCTAGAGGAGGCCCCCGAGGTGCCTGTCATCGCCATCGAGCGGGCCTACGACCTCGATGGCGTATGCTGCTTACTGGTGGACTCGGAGGAGGGCGGCTACCGCGCCACCCGACACCTGATCGAGAACGGTGCAACGCGGGTCGCCATGATCAACGGTCCGGAAGAAGGCGCAGGGAGCACGACATACGGGCGCGCGAAACGGTATGAGGGTTACCGGCGCGCTTTGAACGAGGCGGGACTGACATTCGACGCGGCCCTCGTAGAGCAGGGAACGTTTCGGTACGAGAGTGGCAAGGCAGCTCTCAATCGCCTTCTGTCCCTCCCCACACCGCCGGACGCTGTCTTCGTCGCCAATGACATGATGGCCCTCGGTGCCCTCGAAGCTGCACGTAACTCCGGGCGCAACCTTCCGCATGACCTCATGCTCGTGGGATACGACGACATCCCGCTCGCGAGCCTTACGTCGCCCGGACTCACTACGATGGCCATGCCGAAACACACCCTGGGCACGACGGCGGCCACGTTGCTGCACAAGCAGATCGAGACGGGCCGCCCGACGACCGCCAGCCGCCACATGTTCGACGCGACGCTCGTCGTCCGGGGATCGACCCGCGCACCGACCCCCTGATCCTTCTTCTCGTGCCCACGCTCGGACAACGGCGCATCCCCCGATGCGCGCGGAATCAACTGGAAGCGCTTTCCGCACAACCCACTCGTCTTTCGATGTCTACTTAAACGTTTAATCTATTCGTCTCGATACGAAGTCGATCGATTGACGACCGGGACTTGTGGCCGACACTCTTCACGATGGCTGATGCCATGACGACGTTTTCCTCCATCTCAAGGATGCTGGGAAGTCTCTTCCTGGGGCTCCTTATGCTCAGCCTGGGCGCACCCTCTCCCCTGCTCGCGCAGGAAGACGCGGGGCGCGGCCAGGCGTCAACCGGCGCGGTGGCTGGCACAATCACCGATGCCACGACGGGAGAAACCCTGCCGGGCGCCAATGTCCGCGTCGCCGGGCTTCAGCTAGGTGCCGCCGCCGACCTTCGCGGATCCTACCGCATTCTCGGCGTTCCGACCACTGCTGATACGCTGATTGTCACGTTCATCGGCTACGAAACACAGCGCGTGCCCCTCACGGTCGAGGCAGGCACAACCGTCCAGGTGGACGTGGCCCTATCTATTGCCACGGTCCAGGGTGAGGGAGTCACGGTGACGGCTCAACTGGCCGGGCAAAAAGCCGCCCTCAACCAACAGGTAAGCTCCAACACCATTGTTAATGTCGTCGCGCGGGATCGCATAGCCGAGTCGCCCGACGAAAATGCCGCCGAGTCCGTCGCCCGTCTCCCTGGCGTGGCGGCCCAGCGAGATGGAGGCGAGGGATCAAAGGTAATCGTGCGGGGCCTCTCGCCAAAGTTTACGTCCGTGACCATCAACGGCGAGCGCATCCCGGCCACGGACGCTGAAGACCGCTCCGTCGATCTGAGCCTGATCTCGTCCGACCTCCTGGAAGGGATTGAAGTCTTCAAGGCCCTCACGCCCGATAAAGACGCAGACGCCATCGGTGGCACGGTCAACCTGGTCATCAAACGTGCACCGGAGACCTTCGAAGGTAGACTTCGAGGCGAATACGGCTACAACAGTCTTGCCGGCGAGCTCGGTGACGCCCGCGTCAGCGGGTCCGTTAGCAACCGCTTCCTCGATGAACGTCTCGGCGTCATCGCGACGGGCAATTTTCAGCGCGCGCAACGTGACAGCGAGGGGCTCGAAAACGACGTAACGCCGACCGGCGGCGCCATTTTGATTCGAAACACGAACCTGGCCTCCGAGATCGAGACGCGAAACCGGGTCGGCGGAAGCCTTACCTTCGACTACGACCTGTCGGGGGGCGAATTGCAGTGGCGCACCTTTTTCAGCCATACGGATCGAGACGAGCTTCGTCGACGCCAGCGGTACCGGGTCGACGACAACCAGATCGAACGCGACCTGCGCGACCGCGAGCGCTTCACACAGCTGTTTTCAACGGGGCTCAGCGGCGAGCATGCGTTTCAGCGCTTCACACTGGACTACCAGGCCACCTTTGCCCGCACCCTCAGTAAGACGCCGGAGAGCCTGCGTTTCCGATTCCGCCAGCTTGGCGGCTTTGCCGGAGGGGTACCTGACGCCGACGAGACGCGTGAGGTCGTCGACGCCGCTACACCCAACCTGGGCGATACCTTCTTCCAGGACGCCCGACGCGAATCGGAGCGGGGTGTGGACCGAGACCTGACCGCAGCGGTCAACCTCGAGGTTCCCTTTCGTGCGGGCGACCGGATCGCCGGACGCCTGAAGACCGGCGCCAAGGTGCGAGACAAGAACCGAACCCGTGATCTGGTGCGCTTCGATCTGACGGACGACTCGCTGGAAGTCGTGGCTGAGCAGAACGGATACACCTTCTACGCACCGGACCGCGTCGGCATTCAGCAGTTTCTGGACACGGGCTTCGACGCAGGTAACTTCCTGGACGACGAGTTCGCCTTTGGCCCCGGCCTCGCCGCCGGGCCACTCCGCACGTTCAACACACAATCCGACGGGGCCCTCCTTCGCAACGCCTTCGAGGATCTTTCAGATTATGAGGCGGGCGAGCAGGTGGCTGCCAGCTACCTCATGACCGAACTCAACCTTGGTTCGCGTCTCCTTCTCGTGGGTGGGCTGCGCTACGAGCATACGTGGACGGACTTCACGTCGCGCGTCGGTAGCGAAGGACTCGAGCCCGACGTCGTCCGCACCCGCAACAACGAAGAACTCGGCATCCCCGTCGCCATCCGCGACACGACCGGGGGGCAGGACTACGGGCGCCTGTTTCCGCAGATCACCGCGCGTTATGCCATCACCGATGCCTTCAACGTCCGTGCGGCCCTCACTCGCTCCCTGGCACGCCCGGACTACTTCGACCTCGTGGCGTTCGAACAAATTAACGACGCGGACAACGAGATCGCACGCGGGAACCCTGCACTCCAGCCCACCACGGCGTGGAATCTGGATCTTGTGCTTTCGGTCTACAACGACATCGGCCTCTTTTCCGTCGGCGGCTATTACAAGCGGCTGACGGACTTCCAGTACAACACCATCTTCTTTGAAGTCCCAAGCTTTAGCAACGAACTCTTCGAAGTCCAGCAGACGCGGAATGGTGAGGCCGGGACGGTTTACGGTGTAGAGGTAGACGTCCAGGCCGGATTGACCTTCCTGCCGGGCCCTCTGAGCGGCTTCGTGGTAAACGCGAACTACGCCTTTGCGACCTCCGAGGCGGTATTCCCGAGCATCGCTCCGCAGGCACGCAACCCCGACGGCAGCCAGCCGCAGCCGCGACGTACCACGATCGAGCGGCGCCTTCCGAACCAGGCACGACACGTGGCCAACATCTCGCTCGGATACGAGCGAGGCGGTTTCTCCGGGCGTGTCTCGGTAAGTATTCAGGACAACTTCCTGACGAGCTTTCAACCGCCGACACAGGCCGAAATCGACGAAAACGCCACGAGCACGAGTGGCTTCTCGGATACATACATCGGTGTAGACGCATCGTTTAGCCAGCGACTCGGATTCCTCCTCGACGGTCTGCGCCTGCGTGCAGAGGCGAACAACCTGATCGACGAGCCTGAGACGTCATTCGTGGGCACCGTCCGGGAGTCCCAGGCATTCTTTGGTCGCCGCATCGACGTCGGGGTGACGTATAGCTTCTGAGTGCATGGAATGCCGGATCGCGCCGGCCGCCCCATTCACAGTCTCGACTTTTCAATCGGGTTCTTTTCGCCATGCTCCATGTGTGCTTCCCTTCCGAACGGATCCACGCTGCACGGATCGCCTTCGTGCTGATCGGCTTCGCGCTCCTCGTCGCACGGATGCCGGGGCCGACGCATGCGCAGGCGCCGGACACAGTGCGAGTCGCGCCCGACGCACCGAATGCGCTCGCCGAGGCTGTCAACACAGCCACCACACCCGGAACGGTCTTCCTGCTCGAGCGCGGGGCGATTTACCGCATCGTCGACACCATCGAACCGACGGTCGATGTGGTGATTGCTGCGGAAGGGGACCCGGCTCTCCCTCGACCGCGCATTATCCCCACGGCCGTCACGGGCGGTGATTCCTCACGCCCCTTTGAGATCGAGACGCCGGGCGTCATCGCCACGCTCCGGGGGATTTTCATGACGAATGTCAACGAGAACGGCACCCGGCGCGACCGCATGATGCGGCTGCAGGCACCGGATCTCACGCTGCGTATCGAAGACTGCGAGATCACAGGGGATGCGGGTGAGGCCATTCGTGTAGAAGAGGATAACATCTCCATTTTCATCCTCGACAGCATCTTCAGCGACTTCGGAGACCCGCAGGGCAATACGGACGAAGGACGCGCAATCGATGATCGGGGCAACGACCTCGACTCGCTCGTCATCCGCAACTCGACGTTCCATAGCATCACGAGCCGCATTCTGCGTGACGGTGGATTCAGCCGCATCGAGTACGCGGAATTCGACCGCGTGACGGTTTTCTTCCTCGGACAGGGAGTGCTCGACCTGGGGCAAGTCCGAGAAGCCGTGATCACGAACAGCCTTTTCGTAGATGTGGGATACGAGGGCAGCATCGACGATGACCCGGAGGAGGCCAATCCTCTCATCCGACTCGACATTCCCGCAGACTCGCTTCGCTACACCATCGGGAACCTGTTCGGTACACTCGACCCCGATCTTCTCGCCCCGGGACGCTTCCCCCCGCGTCTCCTGGACGCGGACGCAACGCAGATCGTCGACGCAACAGGGACGGATGTGACGATCAAAGACTTCGGAGACGACGATGGCGTTGTTGACATGCCGGCAGACTTTCTCAAGCCTCCCGAGCCCGTGACGGGCAGCTTCCCCTATGCCTACAACTTCACGTCCCCTCCGCCGCCCTACAACTTTCGCTACGACCTGAACCTGCCGATCGCAACGGCTGCGAACGATGACGGACCGCTCGGTGACCGCAACTGGTTCTCGCGCGGCCTGACTCCACCGGAGGTGTTCGGCGTGCGCATCCGTCAGTTCTTCGGCGATTTGGATGACCCGACAAACTACCGCCTGGTGGCGCTCCCGGGAGACGTGGACCGCATCCTCGGCACGCACATCTTCGGCGAGCCGGGCGCGACGTGGCGCGGCTTTCGGGATACCGGCAGCACGGGCGAGGACATTCTGGCAGAGTTCGACGGCTCGGACGCCTTCTTCTACCGCCCGGGGCGTGGCTTCTGGCTGGTGAGTGCAGAACCGCGGAGCGTTAACGACGAAAACATCCAGGCCGTTCAACTCGACGAGGTCGGCACATATGCAATCCCGCTTAACGACGGCTGGAATATCATTTCGAACCCCTTCGACCGTGACCTTCTGTGGGCCGACGTGCAGGCACTCAATGGATTCGACTCGCCACTCTGGGGATGGGACGGTAGCTATGCCGAGGCAGATACCTTCGCGACCGCGCGTTCGGGACGTGCCTATTACGTGCTGAACGAAACCGGACTCGACGCACTCCGCCTCGCCTATCCGCTCAACCTTGTCTCCGCACGCCCCCCGGCGACCCAAGCCGCGACCTTTGATGCCGATGCGTCAGATGCGGAGACGTCGGATGCCAGCCTCA
>JAAAOT010000161.1 GCA_009908725.1 Bacteroidota bacterium
CCGGCGGGGCCTGACATGGGTCGGTGGTGGATGGTTGTGGGTTGTGGGTCGTGGGTTGTGGGTCGCGCGGGATCAGACCGGCCGTGTGGGACGACCCAGAGAGGGCGTACGTACGGGGCTGGAGAATAGGCTGCAACCCGTTCAAGCCCAAGCACCTTAACACGTTAACACTTTCACACCTTAACACCTTAACACCTTAACACTTTCGCACTGCCGTTACCACGGCAACTCGCCGCCGTCGTGGGTGAGGAAGCGGCCGGCGTCCTGAGGGGTCAGGGATCGCACCACATCCAAAATCCCTGCGACGGATGCTTCGGGGGTGAGGTGAGCATTCGACCCGCCCATGTCGGTCTGAACCCAGCCGGGATGCATGGCGACGACTACAACGCCGTCGGACCGAAGTTCGTGGGCTTCGAGACGCGACAGCATGTTCAGCGCCGCCTTGCTCGCTTTGTAGCTCTGCCAGGTCCCACGCCCCTTCGTATTGGCGATCGAGCCGAGCTGGGAGGTGATGTTCACGACCGCGCTCGACCCGTCCGCCGCACTGGACCGGAGCATCGGTGCTAGCGCGCGAGTCAGGAGATGGGGAGCCGCCGCATTGACCCGAAAGGTTTGCACCAGCGTCTCCATCTCCACCGTGTCGAACGTATCGGCCGTGCCGCCTCCGTTGATGCCCGCGTTATTCAGAAGCAGATCGAGTGCCCCGTACTGCTCCTCCACGACGGAACGAAGGCGATCGATCTGGTCGGTGTTCGTCACCTCCAGCTTTTCGACCTGCACCGTCTCCGGGTGCGCGTTGGCGAGCGCGTTCAGCTCCCTGGCTTCTGCCGGCCGCCGGCACGTAGCGATGACGGCCCGGGCCGAGGGCGCTAGCTGACGGACCATCTCCAGCCCCAGCCCTCGATTCGAGCCGGTCACCAGAACAATACCTTCAGTGGGATCGGTCATACGCTGGGTGGTTCGTGTTGAGAAGGACGGTGCGATTGAGCGGCTGGTGCGTCCGACCGGCGGCACCTCATCCTACCGTTCGGTGAACTCGTCGAACCGCTCGAGCTCGTACTCGAGACGGCGGCGCATCGGGGGAAGGCGTGGATCCTCGTGATCACGAGTGGCATCGAGCACCGACCGGTAAAACCAGTGTTGCTGCTCCGGTCCGGCGCTGAGCCCTTTCCGCCCCTCCGCGTCGGCAAAAATGTTGATGCCCAGATCCAGGCTCTGGTTCATCGTCCACAGGTTGTGCAGCTTGTCCGCGAGACTGATGCCGGCGGCTCCCGGCGATCCGTCACGGATCTGCTGAATGTACTCTTTCTTCCGCATGTCCCACGGCAGGTACGACCCCTCCCGATTCTTGTCTTCGAGGATATCGTGGAGGTAGGCAGCTGCTACGACCGGATCCGGCCAGCCGCACCGCTGCACGATCGAGGCAACGGACGTTAGATGGGCCATCACCGGTACGCGCACACTCGCCTCGTCCGCCTCGTACTCGAAGGTCGGCGGCCGCCAGCGTCCCTTGCGGTGCTGGCCCTGGTGCCACTCGGACGCGAGCTCGATCGCCAGCTCAATCAGAGGCGAGAACGGATCGAGCCCGGGCTGAACGCCCACGGATTCAGGCATGTCGTTGCTCATGGGTACCGGCGAAAGTCAAACGAGCGGACGGAGATGGGTTAAAGCTCGACGACCTGATGGGCCGACGTATCGGTCGACAGGACCTGCCGGAGATCGTCGAGCAGGTCCGGACTGTATTTATTGAGAAAGTAGTGCACGTTGATCCGGCGCTCCTGCAGTCCCCCGGGCACCAGGTTCACACGGGCCTTTTCCAGCTTTGCGCGAAGCTCGTCGTGCTGGCGCTTTTCCGCGCGGACAACGCGCTGCTTCAACTCGTCGATTTCCTGCGCGATCGCCGCACGGGCAGCTTCGGCGGATTTGACGAGCGTGCGGTCCACCTCCTCGACGGACGGTTTGAGGTCGTTGATGGCACCGTGGATCTGAGCAAGCGCCTCACCGAACACGGCGTCGATGTCAACCTCCATGTGCTGCACGACGATCTGCTGGAAGAGCTGCTCCATGTCGCCCGTAAGGTCCGCGACCGACAGGTCGAAGTCTTCCATCACCGACCGGACCTTGCTTTCGACCACGCTCACGCTCGCTCGCGGGTGAATCAGCGGCATGGTCAGACCGGCCCAGTCGTAGACGTCTCGGTACTGCGCGAAGTAGGACACCTCGCCCGGACCGGCGACATAGGCCACGGTGGGCAACAGTGCGTCCTGCATCAGCGGTCGCAGAACCACGTTCGGACTGAAGGCCTCCGGCTCCGCCTCCAGCCGCTCGAGGAGCTGATCCCGGGAAAATCGGCGCTCCGTTCCCCGCAAGCGAAAGCCACCGTCCTCGTCAACGTCGATCGGGAGCCGGCCGCCATCATCCAGCAAAAAGAGATTTGTCGGCGAGGCATGCACCTGCGCGTGATAGCCCGCTTCCTCGAGATGCGCGCCGGCAGTCTGAACGGCCTCTACGGCCTCGGCTCCGTCCGTCAGATCCTTTCGAAAGAGCGGCGTGACGAGCCGCTTCAGGCGGGCGTCGTCAGGATTCATGAGCACGAGCCCCGTTCCCTCGAACAGGTGACGGATGAGACGGGCAAACGCGTCTTCGATCCGGGTACCCTGACAGTATGCGTCCCGCAGCGAGGCCATCACGTCGGGCTTAAAATCCGACGGAGGTAGCGCGTCGTCCAGACGGTCGAGCAAATCATCGATGCGCTCATCGAGCGTGAGGCGGCCTACGGGTCCCACGTTCGCCCTGCTGCGCGCCTTGTCCGGGTCGGTCGGGTACTCGAGATCGACCACGTCGTTGCGGTGAAAAACGGACGCGCGGGCAATCTCCTCAAAGTCGTGGTCTTCCCCTTCCACCCAGAACACCGGGATGACCGGCCGGCCGGTGTCCGCTGCGATTTCTTCCGCCAACTGCAGCGTCGTGATCGTCTTATAGATCGTGTACAGCGGCCCCGACAGAAACCCCACCTGCTGCCCCGTCACGACCGCCACGGAGGATTCGTCCCGGAGCGCGTCGATGTTGGCCCGGACAGCGTCCGGCACAGCCCCTGCATCCGACCACAACGCGTTGTGCTCCATCAGGGCATCGGCGAGCACGTCCCGGTCTGCCGGCTGCGCCGCTGCGGCTTTCGCCTTTTCCCGGCGCACCTCGACATCCTTCCAGTCCCCGTCGTACAAGCGGAGTGCCGCGTCCCGGCGATTCGCCACATCGACGAACAGGTCCGGGAACGCATGAAGGTCGGCGAGGGAGACGCGGCGGACGGTCGGAAGGGTGCGCGTGGACATGCGTGATCGGATGGATGCAAGCAAGTGGCTATTATCGAGGGCCGGCTGGCGCGTCCCGGGTACCACACCGGTACAACGCCTACGCCGGCGACCTCGATTTGCGCCGGCTACAGTGCAACAGTCCTATCAATGGCGGCTATTCAATGGCGGCTGTTACAAGCGGCGATCCCCTGTCGGGGCCAATGCAAAAGCCCCGGGGATGAAATCCCGAGGCTTCGGTGCTGCCGTCATCGCTGCTCCAGCTAATTTTTGTTCTGCTCCTGTTGCAGCTTCTCGATTTCGTCGCGCAGTTCGGCCGCTTTTTCGTAATCCTCCTCCTCGACCGCTTTTTCCAGTTGTTTCTGCATGCGTTCGAGGCGTGTACCGCCGGAGATCTCCTCCTCCGCCCCGGACGTTTCCCCTTCCGTGAGCGATGAAACGCCGGTTTCATCGTCGTCGGCTACGATACCGGCTTCGTCGAGCACCATGGGCGCGACGTAGATCGGTGCGTCGACGCGGACGGCGAGTGCGACGGCGTCGGACGGGCGGGAGTCCAGCTGTCGCTGGTCGCCGTCGACCGTGTAGCGGATTTTTGCGAAAAACGTCCCTTCCCTCAGCTCGTCGATAACGACCTCATCGACATCGATATCGAGCGACTCGAACGTGTCACGCAGCAGGTCGTGCGTCATCGGCCGCGGGGGCTGGATCTTCTCCAGCTCCAGGGCAATCGCCTGCGCCTCAAAGGCACCGATGATGATCGGCAGGCGGCGATTACCCTCCACCTCGCCTAGAACGAGCGCATAGGCGCCGCCGCTCGACGGACTCGTGGAAAGGCCAATGATGTCAACCCGAGTAAAATCCATCGCGATGTCTGCAACCGTAGTATATTCGAAAACTGTGAGCCCGACCGAGCCATACTCGGCCGCTCACCCGTAAAGTGGTCGTGGGGAGCCGTGGCATGCTGCGTGATCCGCGCCCGAAGCGCGATCATGCCCCGTTAGATGCAATCATTCCGTGAAGGACGCCACGGGATGCCGCTTCGGTCCGGGCGCTGACTGCCGGAGGGATGCCTCCGATCGCCGTAAACGGCGCGCAGCGCCTCTGTCAGGCGGTGTCGACGCGTGTAAGCGACCGTTCCAACGCGGTCAGAAACGCCTTGTTCTCCGCTTCGGTGCCCGCACTGACGCGCAGATACCCCGGGAGTTCAGGGTAGCCGCCCATGTTGCGAACAAGCACGCCGGACGCTGCCAGATCCGCCTGCAGCGCATCCGCATCTCGGTCGGTCCGGAAGATGCAGAAGTTGGCATCCGACGGAACCACCTCGACGCCCGGCATCTCCTCCAGCGCGGCGATGAGTGACTGCGTGGCCTGCTTGAGGGCAGCCACTCGCTCGGAAAGTAGATCCTCGCGCTCGATGAGGGCCAGCGCGATCTTCTCGGAGAAACGATCCACCATGAAGGGGAGGCGCGACTTCATGATTTCGTGCGCGAGCTCCGGCCGCGCAATCATGTAGCCGAGACGAACGCCCGCGAGTCCCATCCCCTTCGACAGCGTGCGAAGAATGACCACGTTGGGATACGTCTCCAGTAGATCCGTCGCCGAACCGGCCGGATTGAACTCGACGTAGGCTTCATCCACAACAACGATCCCTTCCGCGGCCCGGACGATCTGTTCGATCTCGTCCATCGTCATCGCCAGCCCGGTGGGGTTGTTGGGCGTGGTCAAGACGGTCATCACGGCGCCGGTGTCGACCACGGCGCGCTCGAT
>JAAAOT010000246.1 GCA_009908725.1 Bacteroidota bacterium
CACCAACAAACTCACCGTCCGAGAGGTCCTGCGTGCCCCTGGTCAGATCCGTCGCGAGGTAAAAGTGAATCACCTCGTTGCTGTATCCGATACAGGGGAAGGACGATGCAAGGTGGGTGAACGACGCCGCAGCCCACCCCGTCTCCTCTTCGAGTTCACGAGCGGCTACATCGGCGGGATCCTCGCCGGGGCGGTCGATCTTCCCGGCCGGCACCTCCAGGAACGTCCGTCGTGCCGGATACCGAAACTGCCGGATCAAGATCGTGCTGCCGTCCGCGAATAAAGGGACGATGGCAGACGCACCCGGATGATCGATCCACTCTCGCTGGGCCGTGTCTCCGTCCGGGGTGCGTACCTGATCGCGGTACACGTCCAGCAGCACGCCGTCGACCAACTGATCGGAAGATAATTCCTCTTCACTCAGGTCGCGGAGATCCGGTCCGTTCAGGTATGGGTCCGTTGATGCCATAGCATCAAGGCAACGATGTTTACATGATGGTTGCTCCTTTCGCCGTCGACGTTTTGTGGATCTTCACAGAAAAGGGGCGCGATCCCTCGGGTTGACCGTCGCGTAGGCAAGCGAGATGGCCGAGGCGGCCACGATGCCTGCCGTTTCCGTGCGGAGACGATGTGGACCCAGGCGCACGGGTTCCGCACCCGCGTCTCGTGCGGCCTGGACCTCCGACTCCGTAAACCCGCCCTCCGGTCCGATGAGAACAAAGAGGCGGGGTCGCTTTCCGGACGTCGCCGGCGAAGCGTTCACTGCAGTCGACAGGGGTTCGGCGTCTGCCGCCTCATGACAGATCCACGATTCATCCGCGCTGGGACCCCGGGTCTCGATGACCTGTGCGATCGGGGTCGGCTCAGTCAGTTCGGGCAACACGGATCGGCCGCTCTGCTTCATGGCGGCGGTTAAAATGTTCGTCGCACGCTGCTCTCGCAGGCTCTGAACCTCAGTTCGGTCGGTTTCCAGCGGGACGATGCTCGATACACCGCACTCCACGGCTTTTTCCAGAAAGGTCTCGAATCGATTCCGATTCTTCAGCAGACCGATCGCGACCGTCAGGTGATAGGGCGGCTCCCCGGCCTTGTCTGTGGTCTTACGAATGCTGCCAACGACTTGCTTCGGCTTCACGTGATTGAGTTTCACCTCGAAGCGGTGTCCACGACCGTCTACGACATATATTACGTCGCCCGGCTCCTTGCGCAGGGAGCGGGCGATGTGCTTTGCCTCATCTCCGTCGAGTATAACGCGTTGCCCGCGGATGCTGGATGGGGGCGCATAAAACTGCGTCGTCATGGCGGTATGTCGGGTAGAATCAGCGGTGAGAGTGGCGGAGAACAAGGGGTGCTGCCTCTGGCGTAGCACCGGACGACATTGAGCGGGACGACCGGCTACAGGCCGAGGCTGAGACCGATGTGGATGCGACCGCGGGCGGGCGATTCCTCCGGTTGCAGGGCGTAGCTGAGAAGGACGACGCCGAGGGGCGTTCCGAACTGGAGTCCAATGCCGTAGCCGGGGAGCACACGCCGCCGTTCCACGAATTCGGCCGTCGCCGGCGTTTCCACGAATCCCAGGTCTGCGAAAGCGAACGCATACGATACCGGGTCGAGCTGCACGCGGTACTCCACCAGCCCGCGGAGCGTGATGCGACCGGCGTAGCGGTCCTCGTCGTAACCGCGAAGGGACTGTGCACCGCCCAGCCGAAACAGGTCGCTTTCGTCGTAGGCATCACTTCGAAGAAGGTGGGCGTCCGCTCCAAGTGCGAACAGCTGTCGGCTAAATGTCGGCAGGTAGAGCCGGGCAGACCCTAGGACGCGCTCCTGCCGAAGCGTCTCGGATTCCGTGAGCGTGTCGCCAGCCACCACGCGTCGCAGGGACCGTCGCTTGCGCCCCTGCTCGAGGCGGGCAGACGCTTCCACTCCCCGGCGCGGGTTGACCGGGTCGTCGAGGCGTTCGAGCGTGACGCTGATGCCGTAGAAGTACGCGGACGATCGTGGGATCTGTTGCTCGTTTCGGACGATCGCCGTTCCACCCTGCCCGGGCCGGACCACCTCTCGGCTTCCGGTGACCGACACGCTCCATGTGGGCTTCGGGTTCAGCCCAAGGGCGAGTCGATAACGTCGATGGCCGTATGTGGAGTCTCGCTGCTCGCCCGAAAACGCTACCTCCGTGCGGATGGGGCGTCCGGCGACGTAGGGATCGACCGCCTGCACGTCGAGCATGCTGACCTGGCCCGGGCGGCGGTCGAGCCGGAGGGTAAGCCGCCGCCCGCCGCCGAATACGTTCCGGAGGGCGAGCCGCCCATTGCCGACCAGTTGTCCGCCGTCGGTGCCCGGCAGGTATCCTACCACAAGATCGAACGTACCGGGAGACACGTCGCGGACCGGGATGAAGAGCGTCGCACCACCGTCTGCATCGACGCGAAGCTCGGGCGGACCGACCCTGTCAAACAGCCCGGTTTGCTGAAGAGCGGAGCGGAGGCGCCCCGGGTCATAGTCCCGGAGCGGTTCCCCGAGCTGGAGGCCGCCACGCCGCGCGACAAAGCGAGGAGACGTTCGCGTTTCGGGCGGTAAAACGACCCGTTTCAGCCACAGGCGAGGGCCGGGGCGAACCTCGAGACCGAGTCCCATCTCTGGCGGATCGGCCATTTCATTCATCCAGACGCTGTCGATGCGCACCTCGGCGAGCGGATATCCCTCGCCTTCGAAAGCGGTGAGAACCTTATCGATCGCCGCCTTGAGGTTCGAGGTGGAGAGCGGTTCTCCCCGCTGAAGGTCGAGCAGCGCGCGTGTGTCCTCTGCCAGGATGGAGTCTGGCGCATCCACCTGAAGGGGACCCAGAACGACTTCCGGCCCGCGATGGATGTGCACATATCGCTGCTGAGGTGACGCAGTGGTGTCCTCTGTCACCGAATCGAGTCGCGCCGAATAATACCCGGAGGTGCGGACCGACGACAAGATGTCTGCAGGACTTTTGGGCCGCTCCGCATCCGAGATCGCGTTCGTCCACGCCGTCGTGTCGCCGTCCACGACGAGAAACCATGTGCCCGTCGTATCCGCGGCGGCCGATAATTCGTCCTGGGCGTTACATGGGAGCGCAGAGACCTGAAGAAGGACCGTCCCGAGTACGAACAGCAACACTGCCCGGCGCGTCGAGTACAGCCTGTGGTCCTGCAAAGCGGTCCTCATTTTCAATCGTCGTCTCCCGATCTGCGAACCCGTCATTCTGTCTATGCGCGGTACACCGGTGCGGCACAAGATGTTGTTGACGTTGATATCTTCCGCCGTCGGTATGCTGATTCTGGGCTTCACGGTCGAACCAGCTGATGCCATTCGCCCCGTCCCTGAACGTCCCCTCTCTCGCGCGGTTGCAGACCGAGACACCCTCAGGCAGACCGTCCAGGCCGGGGAGTCGCTGATTCTGACGCTTCCGGGGCAAGTTAACGGCCGGCCGGTGTCGCGCTACGAGCTCATCCGCGGACCTGCGCTGTCGAGCGTCGCCGGCCGCTCCCTGCTCTGGGTCACGCGACGGGGCGATACCGGACGGCATCAGATTGATCTTGTTGCGGAGGCCGACGGCTCCCCTGTCGACACGGTCCGTGTTGAGATTTCCGTGGAGTAATACGCCCCGCCGGAATTCGTTGTCGGATGCTAACGGCTGGCGACTGCCCTCACTCTGTAACGACCTGTTCCTCGTCTATGCCCGATCTCGACACGCTTTCCGCGTCTGATGCGCAGATTCAGGCCTTCCGCGGCCCACTTATGGAGTGGTACGATGACAACAAGCGGGAGATGCCGTGGCGCAAGACCGGCGACCCGTATCGGATCTGGGTGTCGGAGATCATGCTGCAGCAGACGCGGGTCGACACGGTTCGGGATTATTATCGCCGCTTCGTCGACGCCTTTCCTACCGTTGAAGATCTCGCCGATGCCGAGCAGGACGCCGTTCTCAAGTTATGGGAAGGCCTCGGGTACTATTCCCGCGCTCGCTACCTGCATCACGCGGCAGGGCAGGTGGTGCGCGAACACGACGGGACCGTGCCGCGCGACTATGATGCCATCCGCGACCTGAAGGGGATTGGCCCGTACACGGCCGCCGCGGTCCTTTCGATCGCCTACAACGAGCCGCATCCGGTTCTCGATGGAAACGTGATGCGCGTCATCAGTCGCATCTTTGCCTCCGATGCAAACATCAAGAAGGCGAAAACGCAGCGTCACTTTCGTCGGCTGGCGGGAGAACTGCTCGATCCCGAGCGGGCGGGCGACTTCAACCAGGCGATGATGGAGCTGGGGGCGACGATCTGCACGCCGACGTCCCCGTCGTGCGAGAAATGCCCTGTTCAGCGTGCGTGTTCGGCGTACGACGACGGCGATCCGGAGCAATATCCGGTGACGCCGGAGTCGAAGCCGGTCCCGCACCACGACATCGCTGTCGGGCTTGTGTTCGACGATGCCGGTCGCATCCTCATTCAGCGACGGCCGGAGGATGGCCTACTGGGCGGACTCTGGGAGTTCCCGGGCGGGAAGGCGGAGGAGGGGGAAGAGATGGATGAAGCGTGCGTCCGTGAGCTCCGCGAAGAACTCGGCATCGAGGTCGAGGTCGACGCGCCGTTTTACACGCTTTCACACGCCTACTCGCACTTCAAGATCACGCTCTACGCGTTCCGGTGCCGTCTCGTGAAAGGTGAGCCGACCTCTGAGGAGGGACAGCCGATCCGCTGGGTCGATGTGTCGGAGCTCGACGACTACGCCTTCCCCCGCGCGAATCGCAAGCTGATCGAAGAGCTGGACCGTCGCCAGGATGCCCCGTCGCTATTCGACTGATTGGATTGGGAATTGAGGATTGGGGATTTTGGATTGCGGATTGAGGGCTTGGGGATTGGACGCTTTTGGACGAACAACGGCCCGCGAACGTGGCTGAGCGTGTCGTCGGCCCCCGGTTCGACCGTCGACCCGGTCTGACGCACGGTTACTCCAGGGTGCCCTCGCCTCTCTTGAAGAGGGCGGCGCCAATTGCACCGCCAATCGCGCCGAAAATCGCGTATATAAACGCACTCACGCCCGTGATCAGGA
>JAAAOT010000315.1 GCA_009908725.1 Bacteroidota bacterium
GCCCGAGACGGATCGAGCGGGCGAGAGAGAACCAGAATCTCGTCGGGGTTGAAGCGGACAGAGTCGAAGCGGCGGGTCATAGCGGTCATCGCCACGTGAAGGCGGGGCGTACCGCTGGAGGAGGAGACGAGGGCATCGCTAACGACGAAGGGTTCGTCGCGCACCTGCGAGATGCCGTCGAGGGTACGGCAGCCCTCGAAGGTGGAGCAGGGCCGCTCCGCCCCTGGACCCGTATCAGGACCGGAGCCGTCGCAAGCGGAAAGTGCGACGGCAACGATGCTCAGAAGGACTGCGAGCAGGAATGTCGGGAGATGGGTGCACGCCGGGAGCACACCTTCATCCGCAGGAGATTTATCGTTCACAACTTCGAGAGGCGAAGACAGGGCTTTTACTAAACACGAGAAGGTGGCACAGTAGGTAGCCATTCCACCGTCTAACTTACGCTTCTACTAGTATAGTATATAAATTAATACTAGTCAATGATCTGTGTTCAGAAATATTAAGTGTCTTATATGCTTTCGTGTGACATGCACTGATTTGACTGCGCGCATTCGATGAGGAAATGTGCGCACATTGGAGGTGTCGTGCAGAGAACTAGGGCCAGTTGCCGTAAAAAACTATAAGTAGATATTCGAGACGATCGAAATCGCACGTGCCCACGGGTCCACAACGGGTAACGGTGCTGCTGGTGGTTAGCGTCGGCTGAGTCCGTCGTTACCAGAAGGTGCAAGCGTACAATGCTGCGCCTTGAGACAGCGCGACGATTCGACATTCCGCTGGCGGTTGGCACCAGCTTTCATGCCTTTGCCGACTGAAACAGCAACTCTCAAACGCACGGGCCTGCACCGTACGAGAGCACGAGTTTCAACAGTGCGGCGGTGTCTGCCCGAAGACAAACGAGGGTGCGGGACATATCGCGAATTGCTTCCCTCAATAGGATGAGGTCTGATGCGGTCCCGACTGGAGGACGGCACCCTTCCCGGGACGCTGGAGCCGGACCAGGCGGGAGAGCCCACTCCGACGGAGTAGAGGTGGAGGTGTGAAGGTGTTAACGTGTTGAGGTGTTAAGGTGTTGAGGTGTTAAGGTGTTAAGGTTGCGGCGGGGATCTGTAAACCTTATCCCGTATCTTAGGCGACGAGGTTCGGCTCTGCGCGATCGGGAAGAACGGCCAGCGCGTCACCCTTGATGACGTCGTACCATCCACGATCCGTCATTCCCCCATTCCGGATCCCCTCAAGCCACCAGGACGCCGGCGATGGTGGCGGTCAGCCAGGAGGCGAGGGCGCCGCCGAGGACGGCACGAAGGCCGAGGGCTGCGATCTCGCTTCGCCTGGACGGGGCGATGCCTCCGATGCCGCCGATCTGAATGGCGATCGAGCTGAAGTTTGCGAAGCCACAGAGGGCGTACGTGCCGATCACGACCGATCGCTGCGTCATCACCGACTTCAGGTCCTGCAGCGACGCGAACGCGACGAATTCGTTGACCGCGACCTTTTCGCCGAGAAGGGTACCGAAGCTCAGGATGTCGGCGGTCTCCACGCCCATCGCCCAGGCCAGCGGGGCAAAGATGAATCCGAAGATGGACTGCAGGGAGAGCGCCTCAAACCGTCCGTCGGAAGCGGAGGCCACCGCGCTGTTGAGGTCGTACAGTTCGGTTCCGAACAGGGTCGGGTTGCCGAACCAGCCGAACACGGCGTTGATGGCGCCGATCAACGCGATAAATGCCAGCAGCATGGCGCCCACGTTCAGAGCCAGTTTCAACCCCTCCCCGGCTCCGTTGGCGGCCGCCTCGATGACGTTGTCGCTCTCCTCTTCATGGTCGATCTCGGCCATGCCCCGCGTTGCGGGCTCCTCCGTTTCGGGGACCAGGATTTTCGCCATCACGATGGCTGCCGGAGCACTCATGATCGAGGCCGACAGCAGGTGCTTCGCAAAGAGAACCTGTTCCGCCTCCGTATCCCCTCCCAGAAAGCTGATGTAGGCAGCCAGAACGCCCCCGGCGATCGTCGCCATTCCCCCGCTCATCAGCGTCATCAACTCACTTTTCGTCATCCGCTCAACGTACGGCTTCACCACAAGCGGGGCCTCCGTCTGCCCGATGAACACGTTCGCGGCAGCGGCGAGCGACTCGGCGCCGGAGATGCGGAGGGTCTTCTGCATCACCCAGCCCATTCCGCGAACGAGCGGCTGCACCACGCGGAGGTGGTAGAGGACGCCCATCAGCGACGCGAAGAAAATGATGGTCGGGAGGACCTGGAACGCAAAGTTGTTGCCCTCCTCCGGGTTGCCCAGGGCGCCGAAAATGAAGGACGAACCGTCGTACGTAAAGGCCAGCAGGTCGCGAAACAGGGTCGCCAGCGTGTCGAACAGCACCTCGCCGGGCGTGGTCTTCAGCACCAGAAGCGCAAAGATGATCTGAAGGCCGATGCCGGCAGCAACGAGTCGCCAGTTGATGGCCCGACGGTTCGTGGAAAAGAGCACGGCAATTCCGATGAACACGGCCAGCCCGATAAGGCCACGCAGCAAGGCGACGGAAAGAGGCATGCAGACAAAGCGAGGGAGGTGCGGGGAGGAGGGCGGTACGCGCGATGCCAGCGGCGCAGTCCCCTAAGATACAAGCCAGCACGCGGAGGACAAGGCCGATCCCGTGGCGATTCGATGAGACTTGCGGAAATATCGGGATTGCGTTAAGATCGTGAGCCAGGGGGCCCGCATACGAACGACCCCACGGTCGCATCAATGCGCGACGGTGGGGCCGAAAACCTCTAGGGAGTTGATCAGGAGCGTTGTATCCGTATGGACTCTTCGTCTACGGAATGTCGATTCGGTATCTCCTCGCCTACACGTCCCAGGTCAGGATATCCTCCTCAGACTTGTCCCGCGTCTCCCATTCTTCCGCATCCTCGCGCGGCGGCGACTTCTCGGTGATGTTGTATCCCAGATCACGCCACTGATTGGCCAGGTACTCGTTCCACTCGGCGTAGTGCTGGTACTCCTCGGGGACTTCGTCGCCAGGGTAGATGGCTTCGACGGGACAAACCGGCACACAGGCATTGCAGTCGATGCACTCGTCCGGTTGAATGGCGAGAAAGTTGGGGCCCTCGTAAAAGCAGTCGACCGGGCAGACCTCAACACAGTCGGTGTATTTGCAGTTGATGCACGGTTCGGTGACGACGTATGGCATGGCGACGTAAGGGTTGGAGAAAGGGTCGAGTGTGAAGGGGGAAACTTCTCGATTCGAGCCACTCTCGATCAGGCTGCGTCCGGGAAACGGCGGGCGATGTCCGCTTCCTCGATGCAGTCGAGCTTCGTCTGGAATACGGTCGCGATCTGCCGGGCACGAGCGAGAATTTGATCGGCGCGAGGCCCGGCGTAGCGCGACTCGACCACCGACGTGAACCGGTCGAGCCACCGACGGAAATGACGGGCCTCAAGACCGTCGAGTGCCGCATGCGGATCGAAGGGTCGGCCGCGATACGTTCCGGTGTGAAAGAGCACCGAGGACCAGAAGTCGACAAGCGTTGGAATATGCGCGTCAAGGTCGACGTCGTCGAAGAACCGGCCGAGGACCGGATCTGACGCGATGTTTGAGTAGAACGCGGTCACAATCGTCTCGACGTCGCCGCGCCCCTCGATGTCCCTCGGATTGTGGTTGTCGGAAGCGTCTGATGAAGTGCGGGATGGGGAAGCCGGTAGCATGGGCGATCAGCGTCGGTTGGAAGAAGTCGGGACCGGTCGGTGTCTGAGGGGTGCTGTCAGGCACAGGCCGCCGGCTCGGCGAAGGTGTACGTGCAGGCATCGTGGCCGTCCGGGATGTATTGCACCCGCTCCAGTGCCGTATCCAGGGCGGTCTCGAGGAACGCCGCTTCCAGCCGACACGGCAAGCGCGTTTGCTTGACCGCCTCGGGGAACGGACAGTTGCACTCGCGGATGACGACCGCGCCGTCACATTCGTTGATGTCCGGCATGAATCCTTCTTCTGCAAGGATCTGCTTGAGGACGCGGAGCCGTTCGGCGCGATCGGTGGCGTCGGATGCTTCGAATTCCTGCATCACGCGCTCGGTGCGTTCGGCCCAGAACCGGTTAAAGAAGTCCTCGAGCAGGTCGGTCTCGCCGCGTTCAAGCAGGAATGCGATGAGGCGCCCGGCAAGTTCACGATCACGACCGGGAAAGAGGGCCTCGCCCTCCGGCGTGAGCCGATACCGATGCCGGGGACGTCCGCGCCCGCTCGGTGCGTCGGCGACCCGTTCGACCATCCCTCGATCCCGCAGCTCCGCGAGGTGTTCGCGAACCGTCGATGTCGACCGATCGATCGCAGCCCCCGCCTCGTCAACGGACAGAGGCCCCGAACGCTTAATCGCGAGGAGCAGCGAACGGCGGGAATCCGATGCAATCCAGTCGAGCATGTGTCGGTGACGCAGGAGGGGACGGGATGGAAAGGCTGCACGGGGAGGCCTACGAAAGGTTGTGAGGCACTCAGTGCGACTTTATTTTATTAAAAACGGTAAACACCGTTTATATAATGGCGATGAATTGGTGTGGCGAAGGTCGTGTGAAGGGGTGTCCTGGTTGATCTAAGTCAAGGAGATGCGCTCCGGGTGCCGGTACGTTTGCGGTTGTAATGACTGTCCGTCTTGATTTCTCTCAGTGCCGAATCGCCATGCGCAACCTCCTGCTCGTATTTGTCATGTCCATCGCCCTTATCGGGTGCGGCGGATCCGGGGACGACACCGGCTCTTCTGCAAGCGGCTCCTCCGAGTCGGAGACGGCATCGAAAACGGTCGACCGGACGGTGACGATCACGCCGGAAGGCAATCAGATGCGATATGCCGAGACCGAGTTCAGTGTCGCGCCGGGAGAGACGATTCGCCTTGTGTTCGACAACACCGCCACGGCCCCGTCGATGCAGCACAACGTCGTGGTGCTGAATGAGCCGCCGTCCCGCGATGTGTTTCAGCGGATCGGAGAGGGTGGCATGACGGCCGGATCGGCAAATGCATACGTTCCCGATGACGACGCCATCCTCGCGTACACGCCGATGTCGCAGCCGGGAGAGAAAGTC
>JAAAOT010000228.1 GCA_009908725.1 Bacteroidota bacterium
AGTTGTTCAGGACCCGTCATCCGGGTGTGCGCAACGTCACGGCGACTCCCACGTCGGCGCACGACGAATCTGGTCGAAGGGGGACACGACGGCCGAGGCGATGTTCGACAGGTGCGAGCTCACACGGCTAAGCAGCCGTGCTATTAGCGCAAGCACGATGCCCTCATTCGCGGTAAGACGGTCGTCATCCGCGAGGTCCTGAAGGTACGTCGTGACGTCGTCCTTCATCTTTTCGTGCATCGACATCAGCTCGCGCGCGGCCTCCGCTTCCTCTTCGACAAACCCGTCGCGGGCGTGTTCAAACATCACCAGCACACGGTCGCGCATCTCGCGGAGCGGCTCAACCTGAGGACCCATCCGTGGGCGATGCGATAGCTTGCCGGCCTTTACGATCGACTTTGCGAGATCGCCGATGCGTTCTGCTTCGTGCACGATGCTCACGAGCTTGAGGTTTCCGGTGTCCAGCATGCGCTGAACGTGCCCGAAAGCTTCCGCTACGAGGGCGGGGCGGTCGTCGGAAAAGAGATCGAATAAGCCCATGCGACAATAGAGATTCTGAGCGCAACATCCAGGGACGCTGGATGAGCCCGGGATAAGATCCGAAGCTACCGATCCACCGTCCCAACTAAAGGGTGAATGACGGGTTCGAACGCGGAGGTGATGTGTTTGTTACCACTCCGAGACCTTCGCTTCAGCAGAGCCCCTCTCCAGCGGCCCGGATCCGAGCCGTCGCGCGAGGCCCTGAACGAACGCCTCGCGGCTCACGGCTTCGTCGCTGAAGAAGTCAACTCGAGCCAGGTGCCCCCCGGCTGAGACGCGTGCCCCGACGCGATCGCCCGCCGTCGGACTACCGAGGACGGCTAGAAGGGCCTCCTTCCGTTTCGAAGCGACCCGCCGCTCCAGCATCTTCGCCGCCATGGTTTCGAGATCCGGCGGCAATCCGAACGATTGCCACGCGGCGGGTTCGGCTGCCACGATGCAAACGAGTAGCGCGGCGTCCTCCGCGGCTCGCTCGGCGGCGGAGCGTTGATCGGCGGGTACGGCGGGGTGAAGAACGTGAAGCTCAGCGGCCGGGAGAACCTCCGCCAGGAGCGCCTCCATCGGCTGCGCTTCAGGCGTCGTTCCTCGCTCAAACCGCACGAGAACGACGCCTTCTCCCCTCCCATAATCGGGCATCTCTCCCAGGTCCTGCCGAATCTTCGCGCCGCGCGCGGCCACGTTCAGAGCCTTCTGCCGGTGCCCGTCGCAACCGACCTGCTCGACGCTCGGCGGATCAGTTTCCTTACCTTCTGCTGAGAACGCCCGAACCTTCAGCTGCCAGACCCGCTCAAAGGCATCGTGGAAGCGTTCTTCTGACAGTCGCCCGCTTTCGACGGCATCAACGAGTCCATCGACGACGGCGCGCGGCTCCTGCGGGTCGAGGAGAAGATCCACGCCGGCGTCCACAAGTGCCGCAGCCCGGGCGCCGGGCCCTGCGGCGTCGTCCCGGATGCCCTCCATCAGCAGGCTGTCGGAGACCACGCATCCGGAGAACCCCATCTCATCGCGCAGGAGATCGCGAAGAATAGGCGCCGACGCAGTGGCGGGGCGACCGCTCGAGTCCAGCGACGGATAGGCCACGTGCGCGGTCATGACGGTATCAACCCCCGCCTCGATCGCCCGGCGGAACGGCAGTAAATCGCTCTCGCGGAGCCGGTCGGCCGAAACGTCCACGACGGGAAGGCCGTCGTGCGAATCGGAAACGGTTCGGCCGTGGCCGGGGAAGTGCTTGGCGCAGGTGAGCAAGCCCTCGGCGTTCGCGGCTCCAATGTATATCTCGGCACATCGTGCGACGTGCTCCGGTGACGATGCGAATGCACGCGGACCGATGATCGGGTTTTCCTCGTGGAGATGGACATCGACCACGGGAGCGAACGCCAGATGGATGCCCGCCGCGCGCGCCTCCCGTGCGGTGATGCGTGCAAGGGCCGCGATCGCGTCGTCGGCGTCCGGCGCGTGTCCGAGCGCCATGGCATGCGGGAAGCGCGTTGCCCCGCGAACCTGCTGCCCCAGTCCCCGCTCCAGGTCGGACGCGACGAGCAGCGGAATCGGACTCGTTCCCTGGAGCCGGTCGAGCGTGCCTCGAAGATCCGGACAGGTACCCCGAAACACGATGAGCCCTCCGACCGGGCACTCCGCCAGTAGCTTCGCAACGCGGGACTCATCCGCTTCGGCAGGCGTCGGCGGCGGCACGTTGGAGCCGAGGCGAATCATGAGCAGTTGGGCTGCACGCTCCCGGAGGCTCGTTGGTCTCGTCATGCCGGCACACGGGCTAATTCGTAAACGAGGGCCACAAACGTTCGTAGCGCACCGGTTTATTCCGATGCGTTGTAGAGGTCATTCTCCTCAATGTATCGCCGCACGGGTTCAGGGACAAAGTACCGGATCGACCGCCCCGCCTCCCTCCGTTTGCGCACCTCGGTCCCGGAAATCTCCATCACGGGAGCTGCGACGAAACGAACGTGGTTGGCAAACCGCGGCGGCGCAACGGACTCGATGGGGCCCGGACGTTTGTAAACGATCATCGGCACCCGCGAGGCAATCTCATCCGGCCGGTGCCAGCTCGCGAAGCTATCGAGACTGTCGCTCCCGATGATGAGGGCAAAGCGGATCGATGGATGCTCTTCCTGCAGTGCGCGGACCGTATCGACCGTGTACGACACGCCGTCGCGCCGAATTTCGATGTCGGACACCTGAAACGCGGGGTCATCATCCGTGGCCGCGCGGGTCATCGCGAGTCGATGATGGGCCGCAGCCAGTTCGCTATCGGGCTTGTGCGGGGGCTGGGCATTCGGAATCCACCAGACCTCATCCATCGCGAACTGATCCCGCACGACGTTGGCGATCACCTGATGGGCGACGTGGGGCGGGTTGAACGATCCGCCAAACAGCCCAACGTCGATCGGAGACGCAGGACGACGCAAAGCGTCGTCTTCTCGGTCGCGCGGAGTGGCATCGGACGAAGCGGAGTCGGGCATGAGACAGATCGATCGAACGTGACGTGAGGAGCTGACCGGCAGTAGAGACCGGTTATCGGCAGATCAGGGCTCGCAAGAAATGAGGAAACGACGCCTCCGGAGGGAGACGCCGTTTTCGGTTGTCCGTGGCACTTCGGACGCGGCTACGCGCTTTCCGTAGAGTCCCCTTCGGCGATGGACTCACTCGACTCTTCCTGCTCCCGCAGCTGGTCGAGCTGTGCGCGGGCCCGTTCAAAGAGGCTTTGCGCCTGCCGCGTCTTATTGCTTTCGGGGAAGAGTTGCGTCAACCGCTGGTAGTTGTCCACGGCCTTCTGGTATCGCTCGTCCTGCTTCGACCGAACGCTGTTATCCGCGTAGTCGACGTAGGAGCGAACCGCGCCGTAGAGTGCGTCGTCGGCCCAGTCCGTTTCCGGGTACTGGTCGAACAGGCTTTCGTAGGTCTTCGCCGCGGCCTCGTACATCTGTCGGCGCTCATACAGCTCCGCAGCTTCAAATTTCTTGTGCGCCAGCTTCCCGCGAAGCTCGGCGATGTGCTCCTGCGCGGTGGCAACAAGTTCATGCTGCGGATAGCGCTCGATGAACAGCTGGTAGAGCTCGATCGCCTTCCGGGAGTCGCTCTGGTCGAGCTGGTACATCGGAGAGGACAGGTAATACATCCTGGCCCTGCGGTATTCGGCCACCGGGACGCGCTGGCTTCCGGCATAGAGCTTTGCGAATCGCTGGTACTCTGCCGCGGCCAGCAGGTAACGACGCTGCTTTTCGTACGCTTCGGCAATCCGAAACTGCGCGTCCTCTGCGTAATCATTGCCGCGCCCGTACTGGAACACGCCGCGGAAGAACTTCACGGCCGTCTGGTAATCCTCATTCCGGAATTCCAGCATTCCCTTCTCGTACGCCTCTTCGGCCGAGGAATATCGCAGGCGCTGGTTACCGGAGCAGGCCGTAAAGAGGATCAGCGCCGCCAGGGCGGCAACGAGCGGGAAGAAGCGAAATCGCATGAATACGAGCGGGTGTGAATCGGAAATCGATAGGGCCTCGCCGATGGGACGTGGGTACACCGGGCCGCCCCGATGATCCGGGAGCGGTACGAGGCGGGAAACTGCCTGTTCCTCCGTTCGGTGCTAACGCAGCCGCCCCGGTGCGTATTGTATGGAGATTCGTTTGCGAGCGGACGAGCACCGCCGGCGTCAGTTGATCAACTCAATCTGGCCGTCGCGGTACCGGTGGAAATACAGCGCCCGGTTCACATTCGACCCTGGCTGAAAGTCGATTCGAATCCCGAGGCCGTTGTAGCGCGGAGGAGAACGCAGGGCGTCCGGCGAGGGACGGGTCCGTCCCGCCTCAACGAACTGAAGCAGAAAGCGCGTCACGTCGTGGCCGGTGTACGCCATCCGTTGCGCCGTCACGGACAGGTCATCCGGAGTTTCTCCCGTCAGCATACGGTACGACCGAATGAACGACTGCACACCATTGCGAGAGGTATCGATGTAGAAGTCGTTGCCGTATGTCGCGCGGACCTTGCTCGCCTCCTGTTTCACGGAGAGATCGTGCCACTGCGAGTTTCCGAGAATCCGTACGTCCGTTCCGAAGCGCTGAAGGCCGACCATCGCGTCCTGGATTTTGCCCTGGGCATCCCGGCCCGTAATCGGAAGGTAGACTGCCTCGGCGGCCGCCCGCATCGAGTCGGTCACGGTGGAGTCGGCTGCGAACGCACCGGGGAGCCGGGACCAGTCACGGCGCGACTCCAGGTTCAACGTGTAGGGCACGGAAAGGCCGATCTGCCGCGCTTCTTCCCGGAAGCCGCTCGCAATCTGCCGGGCTGTCTCATCGGCCGACTCATGGATGATGCCGACGGACTTCATGAGGAGGCTTTCCGCCGCGAAGCGCGCCATCAGGCGGCCGCGCATCGGGATGGTCGGGTTTGCCTGAAAGACGAACTGCCGGCCCTCGGACACGCTCTCGTCGGTCGCCAGGGGCGCGATCATCACCACCCGATTCTGCTCTGCAACGCGCCCAGCCTGGCGGGC
>JAAAOT010000091.1 GCA_009908725.1 Bacteroidota bacterium
ACCCCGGCAACGCTCCTCAACGCTTCCCCCGACACCCTTCGCGACTGCGGGCTCTCCCGGCAGAAAACCGAATACGTCCGCAACGTCGCCCGGGCATTCCACGAACGGGAATGGACCCGCGCCTCCTTCGCCGGTATGGAGGACAGCGCCGTAATCGATGCCCTCACCGAGATCCGCGGTGTCGGCACCTGGACCGCCAAGATGTTTCTCATGTTCGCGCTGGCTCGACCGGACGTCTTTCCCGTCGAGGACCTCGGCATTCGCCATGGCATGATGGCTCTCTACGGGGACGTCTCGCGAGCAGAGATGGTCGACATCGCATCGGCCTGGGCTCCGCACCGTAGCACGGGCAGTCTGTACGTCTGGCGAGCGGCGAAATGATGCGCCGCTAAAAGGTGCGGTACCGGTAGGCCGACACAAGCAGTCGTTGCGAAGCGCTACACGTCCCGGTCCCTCCGATCGACCGGCCGCGCGTTTGGAGGACGCCGACTCGTCGATTCACTCATCCGGGTCCGATGCGCGTGCTTCGTCGGGCGTCCACTCACCCGCTCGCGCCAGAGCTTCCAGCTCGACCGCTTCAGCCGGCGGCGCATTAGGGCGACCACATCGTCTTCCGGTACTCCGTACTGCTGCTCGATCGCCTCGAAGGGCACGTCATCTTCCCACGCCATCCCGATCAGGCGGGTGACGTCTTCCTCCGTCAGGTCGTACCGGTCGATCACATCCATTCCCCATCTCTGCTTTTCGATTATATCGGCGGGTTATACCTGTCGGACGCCGACGCGGATGTGGAATATCTGCTTACGTGTTGTGCCGCCGGACTCGACGGGATGCACAGCAGACGCCCGTTCATCGATAGCCCGAAACAGGCCTTCGCGGACCGGGTTGAGCGCGGTGGCGCGCATCGGAGCGCATTCGGCCCCACCAGGCCTCCCGGCAGGCAACGTTCGATGCGCCTCCACACCGCCCTCTTTTCGACTTGCTGCTTACTCGATGCTTTCTGCCCATCAATTATGCCGGTTCGTAGACGGAGAAACCATCGTGGACACCGTCGACTTTGAGGTGGAGCCAGGGGACGTCTTCGTGATCTTCGGTCCGTCCGGCGCCGGCAAGTCGAGTCTTCTGCGGCTGCTCAACCGCCTGGACGAGCCGTCGAGCGGCACCGTCCGGGTCCGAGACCAGGATTATCGGGACATCCCGCCACAGCGGCTGCGAAAACAGGTCGGCATGGTCCCGCAGCAGCCGACACTGATCGACGGCACGGTGGCAGAGAACGTGACGTGGGGACCGCGCCTTCGCGGCGAACCCGTCGACCGCGAGCGTGTGAACAACCTGCTCGATCGCCTCGGTCTCAGCGGGTTTGCGGACCGGCAAGCCGGCGACCTGTCCGGCGGCGAGGCGCAGCGCGTCGCGATCGCACGCACGCTCTACAACGAACCCGACGTCGTCCTCCTGGATGAGCCTGCTTCCAGCCTGGACGCGGACGCCGCCCGCCAGGTGGAGACGCTTCTCTCCGACGTCATGCGGGACCTGTCGATCACCGCCATTCTCGTGACACACGACACGGAGCGAGCGCGCAGGCTCGGCTCGCGTGGCATCCGAATGGAGGACGGCCGGGTCACCCGCCGCGGCTCCATCGACGACATCCTCGACACGTAGCCCTGCAGCACCGATTGCCGGCACATACCGTACTCAACCCGTTTGCCGATGTCCGATTCCGCCTTCGCCGACCTCTGGACCCGTGCCCAGGAGCCGGTCGTCCTCGACGGCCTGCTCCAGGTCGCCGCGGCAACCCTTCTCGCCGTGGCCGTCGTCGCTCTGTCGCGCTGGCGAACCCTCGACCTGGAGTCCGAGCTCGGCATCGCATTCGTGCGCGGATTCGTTCAGATCGTCGCGATGGGTCTGCTCATCGGCGTCCTGTTGACCGTGCCACTGGCCTGGAGCGCCGTTATCCTGCTCGGAATGGTAGGCGGCGCCACGTGGATTTCGAGACAGCGCGGCGAGGGGTTGCCCGGCGTCACGCGCATCTCGCTGCTCTCGATCGGGGTCGGGGCAGGTATCGTCATCGTGCTGATGACATGGGCAGGCGCGATCGAAGCGACCGTCCGCAGCCTGGTCCCCGTCGGTAGCATGGTGATCGCGAATGCGATGAAGATCAACGGGCTGGCGCTGGACCGCTTTCGGGAGGAAATCGACAGCCATCGCGATGTCATCGAGGTCGGCCTCTCCCTCGGGGGCCCGCCGCAGGCGGTGCTGGCCGAGCGGGTTCGCGACAGTGTCCGGGCCTCGCTCATTCCCGTTGTCGACTCGCTGAAGAGCCTGGGATGGGTCTGGATTCCCGGGATTATGGCGGGCATGATCCTGGCCGGCGAAAACCCGATCTACGCCGCGCTCTACCAGTTCGTCATCATGGCGATGATCTTCGCTGCGGGCGGTCTGACGAGCATGATCAGCAGCCTGCTCCTCAGCCGCGAGGTGATCACGGACGCCGAGCAGCTCCAGGATATTCGCCCATGACCCCTTCACGGGCAGGAACCTCACCCCCGTCCACAAGTGCGTCCGCACAGCCCTCATCCGGACCGGACCCCACCTTTCTTATGCGGCTCTTGCTCGTAGAAGACGACGACCAGATTGCCCGATTCGTCCGGCAGGGACTCGAGGAGGCGGGATACGTCGTGGACCGGACGGGCGACGGCGAGGAGGGCTTTCGAATGGGGCTTAACGAGGACTACGACGCGGCCGTGGTCGACCTCATGCTTCCGTCGCGCGACGGCCTCAGCCTGATCCAGGGATGGCGCCAGCGAGGAGACGCCACGCCGGTGCTCATCCTGAGCGCAAAACGCTCCGTCGATGAGCGGGTGGAGGGCCTTCAGGCCGGCGGCGACGACTACCTCACCAAACCGTTCGCGTTCGCAGAGCTTCTCGCCCGCGTGCAGGCGCTCGTCCGCCGCAACACCGGGACCGCGGACGGGTCCTCCCTCACCGCCGGCCCGATCGAGCTCGACCGCATGTCTCGAACCGTTACACGCGGCGGAGAAGAAATTGACCTGCAGCCGCGGGAGTTTTCCCTGCTCGAGTTTCTCGTGCGAAACCAGGGAAAGGTGGTATCGAAAACCATGATCCTGGAGCACGTGTGGGACTTTAACTTCACCCCGCAGACGAACGTCGTGGAGGTGCTGGTCCACCGCCTCCGCGGGAAAATCGACGAGGGGTTCGAGCGTCGCGGTTCTCGCCGGGCTCACGTACGGGCTCCTGCTGTATTTTCTGCAGCAACCCGACCGTTCGTTTATCGAAGACCAGGCGGAGGAGCTGGTCGAAGCCTACCAGACCGGCGGTGTCCAGCAGCTTCGCACCGTGCTGAACGACAGCCGCGGGGACGAGCGGCAGCAAGAACTGCTCGTGCGCCTCGCAGATACGGAAGGCCGCACGCTCTACCTCTACAACCCGGATGACTGGCTGCGGGACGACATCGAGCCGCTCACCCGGCATCCGGCACCCGCGGACCGCGACTGGGTCCCGCTGGACGCGGCGGTCGACGGCGATCCCCTCGCGGCTCTGGCGCTACGGGCATCCCCGACGCGTGTCCTGCAGGTCGGCATCGACGCCGATGTGCGCGCGGATGTGCTCCGATCGATGCAGTCCGCATTTCTCGCGATCCTGTTGCCGGTCATCCTGATCGCCCTGCTGGGCGGTACGTTCCTCGCCTACCGGGCGCTCCGCCCCGTCCGCCGCCTCGTCCAGACGTTCCATACCGTGATCGAGACGGGGGATGTCCAGACGCGGGCCCCTGCCAACGAAGCGGCCGGTGAGTTCGCGACGCTCGTCCACCTGTTCAACCGGATGCTGGACCGCATCGAGCGACTCGTCGGCGGCATGCGGGAGACGGTCGACAATGTTGCGCACGACCTGCGCACGCCGATGACGCGACTCCGCGCCCGGGCTGAGCTCGCCCTTCAGAAAGAGGATGACCCGGAGGCCCTTCGTGACGCGCTAGCCGACCTCGTCGATACGTCGGACGTCGTTCTGGACATGCTCGACGGGATCATGGACGTCGCAGAGGCGGAGGCGGACACGCTTTCGCTCTCTAAATCAACGGTGCGGGTGCAGGACCTCGTTCGAGATGTCGCGGATGCCTACGGAATGGTCGCGGAGGAAAAGGACGTTTCGCTGACCGTCGGCGTCCCGGAGGATCTGTCCGTGATGGTCGACCCCGGGCGAATGCGGCAGGTGGTCGCCAATCTCCTGGACAACGCAGTGAAGTACACGCCGCCCGACGGTCGCGTGAACGTGACGGCAGAGCGGACCACGTGTCCGGAAAACGGGACGCCTGCCATCGGCATCCACGTCTCCGACACCGGGACAGGCATCCCCGACGCCGAGGTGCCCCGCATCTGGGACCGGCTCTACCGGGGCGATCGCAGCCGCTCGGAGAAGGGGCTCGGGCTCGGGCTCAGCCTGGTCCGCGCCATCATCCATGCACACAACGGCCGCGTCATGGTCGACAGCACCCCGGGCGAAGGCTCGACATTTCGCGTCTACCTGCCCGCTGAGGAATGAGAGGGATTGGGAATGCGGAAGGTCGAAGGGCGAAGGGCGAAGGGCGAACTTCGAATGGTGAATGGGGAATGTCGAATGGGGGAGTTGGAATGCGGAAGGTCGAATTTCGAAGGGCGAATGGGGGATTGGGGATTGGGGATTCGGAATTTCGAATTTCGAAGGGCGAAGGTCGAATTGGGGATTGGGGAAGGGATTTCGTTCAGACGCCTCTTCTGACGTTTACACGTTCACAACCTGTTTGGCGGATGAATCGCGAAGACTAGACGCGCCAGTGCATTTCTATCGTACCCTTACGCTTATCCTGTCGCAATGACGCGGTAGACGCGGCGCACAGAATCAATCAGGCCTCGTGTCATACGCGTCGCAAGGACCGACCATCGGGAGGTCCGTATTTTGGGATGGCCGAAGGCTGTCCGCCAAACCGGTTTCCCCCCTTCACACGTTCAAACCTTCAC
>JAAAOT010000014.1 GCA_009908725.1 Bacteroidota bacterium
GCCCCACGTTCGAACGAAGTCCGCGGGGCCGTCCGTTGAGGCGACGTGAGAAGATCGAATTGCCGATCGACGGCCGCCGTTCCGTCATCATGCAGGCGTAATGCGAAGGACGGTTTCGAAAACGATCAACCCTCCACGGCGTCGGCCAGATCAACCCAGAACACAATGGGCTCCGGACCGATGATCTGGCCGCTGACGATCCCGTCGACGTCCCAGTCCTGAACCTCAACACGTCGGGCGGGCAGCGTCTCCTGCGTTCGGCGGTCGGGCAGGGCGTTCCGCCGGATCCGTATCAGGCCCGCAAAGGCCGGAAGTGCCCCGTCGCCCCGCGATCGGAGGGAGAGCTGGATCGTCTCCGAGCATTCATCTCCGCACAGGATCGAGCGTGAAATCACCACGCGGTCATCCATTCGTCGCACCTGCCATCCTTTCTCCCCGGACGGATCGGTGACCGTGGCATCCGCCGCCGTGATCGTAGCGCCCGTGTACGGGACGACCTCCGCGTTGTACTCCGGGTCGGACCGGTCGCAGGCCGCAAGCAGGAGCAGCAGGACAAAGGCGGCGGGAAACGTACGGAGAATGTGGGGCATGGCAGGTCACTTCCTGAGGATATGCGGAGATTACTTCGAATTCAGCCCACCACACACACCGTCGCATATGCTTCGCCCAGCTTGATCGTGCCGGTCAAGATGAGAATCATAGAACTGGCCAGAAGCCCGTACCCGAGTAGAGACAAACCTCCAGAAAGTCCCAGGATCTCGACGCTATAGAACCCGACAGTACCTAGTGCTGCACACAGGCATAAGAGAAAGATCGATCCTTGAAACAGACGCATCAGAATCGATGCACCATCGCCTGTAATAGCTTGTGCTAACTTAAGGAATCCCACGGCTAACAGGGAACCAATGACTCCTTTAAACCCAAGGTTTAAGTAGGCCTCATTATCTGGATATTGGTATATTTCAAAGTATGCAGCTATAGCCAAAAGAGCCAGAAAGAAAGATGAAAAGAAGTACACGACCCCTTTGATACGCTTGAGACTAACCTGCTTCTTTTCGCTCGACACCATGTAAAACAATCAGTTGTTACGGGTTATCCGATAGAAATAAGTAGAGAGCGCCTGATGTAGGAATTGACGATTTACTCTTTCAGATGTCTGTGAGTGCACATACGTTGAACGCATGTCAAATGGCTTGACGTAACACCCAACATCTTATCTACAATAACTTACTGAAGAAGACGGACTTTCACGAATCGTTCCGGAGATCTCCGGAACGATCATCTTTTTCCACCGCCTGGTCCCTCCAGTAAACCCGCCCGGCGCCGGACCGCTCGCGCCATCACATCCCTCCGCACCCTGTGAAGACATGCCGTATCCATTGAATTGCGCGGGTGATGCCGGTATATTGCACGTCGGTTCGGCGTACGGTGCCGCCCGGCCCCCGCCATGCGCTGCGTCGTCGCTCGCTGATCGGCCCGCACGTATCCTGTTGTGAGCTTTCGTCGTGCGCTCGCGACCCGCCGCCGACCCGTCTCTTCTCCTCGCTCCCATCGTTTCCCCCTCCCGCCGCATATGGCAGACGCAGTTACGCCCCGCGAAGAGGACTATTCGCAGTGGTACCTCGACGTCGTTCGCAACGCGAAGCTGGCCGACAACTCGCCCGCTCGCGGATGCATGATCATTCGTCCCAACGGCATGGCGCTGTGGGAGAATATGCGCGATGCACTGGACGGGATGTTCAAGGCCACCGGCCACGAGAACCTCTACTTCCCGATCTTCATCCCGGAACGCTTCATGGCCCGGGAGGCGGAGCACGTGGAGGGGTTTGCGAAGGAATGCGCCATCGTCACGCACTCGCGCCTGACAACGAACGAGGACGGCGACCTCATCCCGGACCCGGAGTCGAAGCTGGGCGAGAACTACATCGTCCGCCCGACCTCGGAGACGATCATCTGGGACACGTACTCGAAGTGGATCCAGTCGTACCGCGACCTGCCGCTGCTCTACAACCAGTGGGCCAATGTCGTCCGCTGGGAGATGCGACCGCGCCTTTTCCTCCGCACCGCCGAGTTCCTCTGGCAGGAGGGCCACACCGCGCACGCGACGCAACATGAGGCCATCGAGGAGGCCGAACGCATGCTGGACGTCTACGCGACGTTCGCAGAGGAGTACATGGCGATGCCGGTCATTCGCGGGCGAAAAACCGAAAGCGAGCGCTTCCCCGGCGCGGTCGATACCTACTGCATCGAGGCGATGATGCAGGACGGCAAAGCGCTGCAGGCGGGCACGAGCCACTTCCTCGGGCAGAACTTCGCGAAGGCGTTCGACTGCACGTTCACGAACGAGGACAACGAGGTTGAGCACGTCTGGGCCACGTCCTGGGGCGTATCGACGCGCCTCGTCGGCGGACTCGTCATGACGCACTCGGATGATCAGGGTCTCGTCCTGCCGCCGAAGCTGGCGCGGGATCAGGCCGTCATTGTGCCGATCTACTTCAACGATGATCAGCGCGCCACGGTACTGAAAGAAGCCGAGCGCATCAAGAAGGAGCTGGCGGATGCCGGCGTCCGCGTGAAGCTGGATGCCGACGACAATCAGAAGCCGGGCTGGAAGTTCGCCGAGTACGAGCTGCAGGGCATCCCCGTCCGCCTCGCCATCGGTCCGCGCGACGTCAAAAACGAAAACATCGAGGTCGCCCGCCGCGACACGAAAGACAAGAACATCGTACCGCAGGAAGGGATCGCGGACCGCGTGAAGACGATGCTGGACGACATCCAGACGTCGCTCTACGACCGCGCCCTGGCCCGTCAGGAGGAAATGACGACGACCGTGGACGACTACGACACGTTCAAGGAGGTCCTCGAGGAGAAAGGCGGCTTCGTCCGCGCGCACTGGGACGGCACTGCCGAAACGGAGCAGCGCATCCAGGATGAAACGAAAGCCACAATCCGCTGCATCCCGCTCGATCAGGAGCAGGAAGGAGGCGAAGACATGATCACCGGCAAGCCGTCAAGCGGACGCGTCCTGTTTGCAAAAGCGTATTGAGGCGGGTTCAAGGTTCAGGGTTCAAGGTTCAGGGTTCAAGATCCAGGGTGCGGGGATGGCCTCTCGCCGAGCGGTACGGTTCGAACACCCGAGCACCTGAACACCTGAACACGTCAAGCCCCCGAACACCTCAGCCCGTCATGTCCGAGCCTGCTGACCGGTCCTGCATGAACTGCGGGTCGCCGCTGCTCGGGCGCTACTGTTCGCGGTGCGGGCAGGACAACCGGGATCGGATCGGGCCTCTGCGCGAGTTGCTGGCGGACGTTCTGGACGAGCTGTTTTCGCTGGACGGACGGATCGTCCGCACGATCAAGCACCTTCTCACCCGCCCGGGCGCTCTCACGACAGCGTATCTCGGGGGACAACGCGTGCCCTACCTTCGCCCCTTCCGGCTGTTCGTCGTGTCCGGCATCCTTGTCCTGCTCGTCACCAGCCTCGGGCGTAGCCTGACCGACTCACGCGGCGTGCCGATGCTTAAACCGGCCGTCAACGTCTTCATTTCGGGAGACGAGATCCAGAGAATGTACGCGGAGGCGGACTCCGCACGTGCACGGGGGACACTCGCGGGCTCGGTCGAAGCGGTCTTCATCGATGGTGCGGCAAAGGCCGGGGAAAACCCCGACCGCGTCAACCGGGTCTTTCAGGAACGCCTGTCCATTCTTGCGGCGATGCTGCTGCCCGCCTTCGCCGTGCTCCTCCAGCTGCTGTTTGGCGGCCGGTTCTATACAGAGCACGTGATCCACGCGCTTCACCTGCATGCCTTCCTGTTCCTACTGGCGAGCGCGTACCTGACCGTCACGTACGTCATCCGCACGATCGACGCCGCGCAAACCGCAGAGGTGCTGATCCCGCTCGCCGCCCTGACCACGGTCGGGACACTTCTGTGGTACGGCTTCCGAAGCCTCCGGCGGGTGTACGGTCAACCGTTTCGGACGACGCTGTGGAAAGGCGGTCTTCTGCTGGTGATGAACGGCCTCGTCTTCGCCGGCGGCCTGGTCGTGTACCTGTTCGGCACCCTGATCCTTGCGTGAGCCGACAGCGACGCCCGAATGCGCCGAAGAGCGGTCGCGAAACGTGCTGGCGTCACATCTTTTTTGTACGTTACGGATCTGTGACTGCCCGCTCGGCCGTATCCATGCCGGCGGGCGCCCGCTCTGACTGCCGTTCGACCGGCCTCCCACCGTTCGCGTGATGAGTTCACCACCCACATCCCCTCCCGACCCATCGGACGCCTCCGCGGCGGACGGATCCGATCGGTCCGAACACGCTGCGGATGCCTCCCGCGACACGGCCGGGGACGGCGCACAGAAGCCTGCGTCAGAGACGCCGACACCGGACGAGGCGGTGCCCGAAACGCCGGCATCGGATCACTCGCCGGATGATGCAGCGCATGATACGCCGGGTGAGTCGCAGCGTGAGTCGCCGGGTGTGCCGCAGTCGGATGCCGGGGAGAGTGCACATGCGGCTGGAGACACGGACTCCGCGGATCGAGGCATGACAGGGCCCACCACCGCCGAAGATTTGAAGGCGATGGGGGACGCCCCACCCCGTTCCTCCTGCGCCAATTGCGGGGCCCCGCTCGTCGGTCCGTACTGCTCGCAGTGCGGGCAGCGCGCCGCCGAGCGCATCGTTCCACTTCACGAAATGACGCAGGAGTGGGTCGAGGATCTGTTCGAGTTTGACCTCCGCATCTTCCGGACGCTGCCGACCTTTTTCTTCAAGCCGGGACGGCTCACGAAGGAGTACATCCGCGGCCGGCGCGTGCGGTACGTGCGGCCGCTCCGGCTGTACCTGGTGGCGAGTTTCATCCTGTTCACCCTGCTCGCCTTCTCCGACCTTGCGACGGTCGACACCGGCGATGGCCCATCGGACTTGCCCGCCGCTCCCGACACAGCGGCCACCGCCGCGGCGAACCTGTCCCCTGCCACCCTCGACAGCCTGGCTCGCGCTGCCCTCTCCCG
>JAAAOT010000166.1 GCA_009908725.1 Bacteroidota bacterium
GAACGTTGCTGCGGACGCCGTCGATCGGGTAGAACAGCGACCAGGAACCGTTCGTCCCGTCGAAGGACGACCGACCCGTGTAGAGGGAGAAGTTCTGGAGTCCGCCCGTCGGGCCGGTAGCCGAGACGAACATTTCCCACACAACGTCTTGCCCGTCGGGCGTGCCTTCAAGACGGAACGTTGCGGTCGACGAGTCGGTCTGCGCTGTCGACTCCCACACCCACGTGCCACTCTCGATGACCGGGTCCGACTGCAGCGCGGCGGCCGTCACGAGTTTGGGGAGGGCAAGGTTTGCCTCCACGGCGAACGTGAGGGCACTGACGGTCGTCACGCCGGCGAGGACATGCGTCCCGGCTTTGGCGGAGGCGTCGGCCGACTGCGTCGTCGGGTACGATTCGGTGTCGACGTCAAACGCGGCCGGCTCGATCGGTTGCGGTGCGTCCTCCGTGTTGCTGCCGGAGCTGTCGCAGCCGGCGAAGACGAGCGCGGTAGTGAGGGCAAGAAGCGTGAGCGTTCGCCGGATGGCGGAAGCAAATCGGGTCATCACGATGGAGGGATCGGTTGAAGGGGAAGGCGGCGGGAGGCACAACGGGCCCGGGGACCCGGCGGTATTTTATCGGACAAAGATCGTGCGTCGTCTTTTGCCACTCGTTTACGCCGCTATGAACATCGCGGCGGTAACAGGACGGTGTTTGTGGCCCCCACGTGCCCAACGCAGGGTCGACCGGCGCTCTCATTTTTGCGCCGCTGGTCCTTCTGGCGTCCCGCTGATCCGCTCGAGGGTATAAACCACATCTCGCGTCGCGCCGTCGGACTGCGGGTATCGAAGGACGGCCGTCCAGCCGGTCCGCGACGTTCGCTCCCATGTGAAGTTGTTCGTAGCATGTTTTTTCGGCTCAAAATGGACACGCGCACTATCGAGCTCCGTCGCGATCCACGTGCTATTTCCTGACCGGTGGAGCAGCGTATCTCCCGAGCGAACAATCTCCCCCGTCGACTCCAACTGCGTCAGGGCAGAGTCGGAATAAACACGGATCTGCATCGTCGAGTCATTCACCCTGTCGATGGCTTCAAAGAACGGCCTGTCCATGTCTCCTCCCGTTCCGCGCCAGGCACCGTCAAGCCATTGGAGATGGTCGAAGTCTGCGCCTGTTACACGAGCTGGATCAATCGCGCTCGCATCGGGCGCGGTGTCGTCGTCGGATGCCGGATCGCGGGGCTCCTCAGCGTCGTCGGGTGACGCACACCCGATGACGACGTACACCGTGAAGAGTGCGAGTAACACGCTGAGGCTTCGCTGAGGGATGGACTCGGGTTTCGGAGTCGAATACATCATCGGCGGGGCGAACAAGAAGGGCAGGGTCGAGAAGGTGTCACGTTACGGTCGCGCAAGCATTGATCCTAACCATCCAACGTGGGAATGCGAGCGCCTACACCGGTAAGGTCCGGAATCGGCGTGCGGAATCGCACGTCCCGATGTGCGTAGCTGCACGTTTTCGACTCGGCGCCCCATCCCTACCCGGTCTCGCGTCAACAGGCAAAGAAGGCGACCGGTGGCACATTTGTGACGGAGCGGTTAAGTTTGGGCCGCCACGCCGGCGTCACCTACCGGTTCTTTCGTTCCGTCTACGGCCGTCCTCGACCCATGCGCTTGATCCTTACATGCGCGATCTCCACGCTCCTGATGATTGCAGGACTTCTCGCCGGGTGTGGTGGAGACGATGAGCCGGCGGAATCGGTCGCATCCGATGAGGGTCCACGCGCCAGGTCGGCACCAGCGTGTGTGGATGCACAGTTTTCCACATCCAGCGCCGAGCCGGTCGACCGCGTTCGTGTTCGAAACGTCCCGATGGTCATGGGGGACTCGCTTTTCGTGAAGGTCGTCGCTGCGGACGATTCGCTGCGGACGCTTGCGCCCGCGCGCCGAGTCGACGCCACGACCGCGGAGATGCAGGTGCCGATCCATCCGGCGTTTCGTCTCGAGGGAGGCGACGTAGAAATGACGCTCTCGAACGGCCAGGTAGACTGCCCCTCCGCTTCGTTCAGCATTCAGGCCCTAGAACCCGCGGACGGCGAAACGGCGGCGGTGCTCGACACAGGTCGCGTGCTGGCGGAATTGCACGCACGCCATTTCGGCGTCGACGAGACGGCGCTCCGCTCGGCCCCGATCGATCGACTCCCCGGTCCAGTCATTCCCATGGCCGTCGCCTTCCGTGCGCTGGAGACCCTTCGCTCCGATTCATCTGTGCCGGCCATGGACACGCTCGACGTGGCCGTTCTGGATGCCATCCTGGCGAAGGGCCGTGCGCGGGCCGTGCTTTCCGCTCAGTTGGACCGGATTCGGTCCACTGAGCCGGTCGTGTCGTCGAGTTCGCTTACCGGATACGACCGGCGTGCGAATGCGTTGCCGTTTACGCTTGCGTCCCTCGCGGGTCGGGGCTCGCCCCCGGCGGTTGCACCGGCGACACGTCGTGTGCCTTCCTCCCCGTCTCCGACGCGTCCGTTGTCTCGGGCGGCCACGCAGACCGATCAGTGCCCGGATGAGGCTGCCGTGAGGCCTCCGGGTAACCTCGTCCACTGCGCAAACTCGCTCGTTCGGATCGATCCTCCGACGATCCCGGTCACGACGCCCGAGCAGATGAGCAACCTGATGGGTACGTCGCTCCGCGGAGAGTTGAGCCTGAGCGAAGGCGTTGTCGAGCATCTGGATCGGGCGATCGCGACGCTTGATGCCTCTACGGCGGCGTATGGATGGGCTACGGCCAGCATGCCGACGGCGCAGGCGAAGAAGTGGTCGGCCGCGCTTGGGTCCACGATGTTCGGACAGGCCGTCTATTTGAAAATCATCAAGCTGATGCGTGAGGCAGAGAGCAAGACCCTGCCCCGGCACATCGCAGAAATGTCGGCTCGAATGAATCCGGCCGTCTACGACGAGGATGACGATCGAACCGGTCGGATTCAGGATATCCGAATTCGGGTCGTGAGCAAGGGGTGGAAGCTGGATCGAACGCTTATCGCGGCAGCACTTTCGACCGTTGACATCGACTGGGTAAAGGGAATATCGTTGCAGATGAAGGAAATGGGCGTGCCGGATATCGCTCTCGCATCCGATGCGGCGCCGATCAATGCATTGTTCAGTACTCTTTTCGGGGAAGCGGTCGGTGATGGTGCAACGAAGAATGGCGAGTCGACCGGCCTGCTCGCCTGCGTGCCGTCCCAGAGCTACACGGTGTCGGTCTGGGATCAGGAATGGAACAACACGCGGATTGTGGAGGGTGCGTCCGTCGAAACGGTGGACTGGTACACCTACAAGCCGGTGAACGTGGGCAAGACCCGCTTCAAGATTTCCCTGGCTGCGCCATCCTACGATGACGTCCGGTTTGGGGGAGAGGGCGCACACGTGTGTCCCGTCGTTCAGGTCGAACCCATCGACGTCGCTGTTTCTCCGGCGCGCGCCTCTGTGCAGGCCGGGCAGACGGTGACCCTGAATTCGGTCGTCGATCATGCCGAAGACCCGTCGCTGGAGTGGACGGTGGTGCGAGGGGAGGCGTCTTTGAAGCGAACCGGGCGCCATCGCAGCGATCCAAACCGACAGGAAGTGGAGGTGACGATGCCGGACCCGTTGGATGGGACGGTCGTCGTCAAAGCGCGAAGCACGGCGGATCGAAGTCACCTGCTCAGCGCATCGAAAGAACGTTCGGGAGAGGCGCACCTGGGTGATGGTCCCGAGCAGATCGCCGGGCTTTGTGATCCAGACGTGATGGCAGATGCCGTGAACGAAGACGCGTCGACAGGTCCCGTATTCAATCCCGACTACCTCGATTCGCGGGGTACGAGAACGCCGCATCCGGTTCGATTAAATGTGTCCGGGCTGGGCATGACCGGGGGCGTCGCGTGCTCGCATCACGTCGGGGTCATCGGGGAGGAAGGCGCTCGGATGGCGGGACTGATCTCCGGTGGCGAGGCCCATGCCGGAGTGCAGGCGCGGGTTGAGGCGATGGAGAGAGCAGCCGAACGCCTCGACAGCCTGCAGAAGACCGGGCGAGCGCCGGGACAGGCCGTGCAGGATGCGATGGGAGATCTTCAGGGCGCGACGAAGCCGTCCGACGGTCGGGTCGAAGACGTCGTGTTTCAGGTGTATAGCCCCACGGCGGTCATCTGGCAGACGGGAAGTCTCGACGATCCCCGGGCGGTCGCGCACGGTGGAAGCGCCGGGTGGGCGCCGAATGCGTCCTTTCTTCTGAACATCCACCTGCCGGAGACGCGCCCGGCCGACCTGGAACCCGGAAAAACGTATTCTGCGCGAGCGGTTGCCGGAGATGCAGAAGGGAGCGGTGTCGTGCCGACAATCGGGGGATTCTACAGTCGATGGAACGGTCAGGTCATTGATACACCAGAATGTCCCGGTGCCGACGGCGAGCGAAGGGACATGCTGCAAGCCTGTCGACGCGCAAAACAACGCATGGAGCAGATGCAAGAACGGATCGATGCCATCGGTGCAGAAGCCGAGGGGAAAATGAATGAGGCGATGAAAGACGCGCCGGAGCAGTTTCGTCCGGAGATTCCGGCGTTCTCGAACATGTTAGAACGAGATGTCGCCGAGGCAGTGGACTGTGAGATCGAGGCGGGGCTTCGCTCGTTTAGCGGGACAATTGAGGAGGTCAGCGGGACCCTCTCAGGAACGGTGACCATCACCGATGTCACGGACACGGAAATCGTCGGCACGTTTGCGCTCCGGGGTTCAGGGACGAAACGGGTCGCAACGTATGAGCCGGTCGCCTGCCGGGAAGAGCCGGGCATTATTACGGGGACACGACGTCGCACCGATAGACAACAGGGTCCGATCTCCGTGAGTGGCGAGCTACGCGCGCCGAACGTGGAAGGCGGGCAGTTTCGGGTCACGATGACGACGGTTAAGTTGAGCCCGAACCGCTGAGCGATACACATCGATAAATGACTGCGTGGTACCAC
>JAAAOT010000167.1 GCA_009908725.1 Bacteroidota bacterium
GTGAAAGCGATCCCAGAACGGCTGCTCCGGATCGAGCGTGACAATCGAATCGCGGGTTGAAGGCGTATCCATGGCGAGAGTGGCTGGTGGGGCGAGATCGATAAGAGTAAAACGCCGCGGCTTCCGTCCTGGTCCGGCCGTTGGGCGGAAGGGGACTGGGAGAAAGGGAGAGGGGGAGAAAGGGGGAAGGGGAGAAAGGGGGAAAGGGAGAGGGGAGGACGATTTACCGGTTTGTCAACGTCCGGCCGACCGCCCCATCCTGAATGCGCAATCCCCGATCCGTAATGCGGAAAACCCAAGGATCCAACGTCCCAACGAAAACTTAGAACCGAAGCGTAAAGACGGTTTCCACGTCTGGCTCGGAACGGACGGTGAGCGTGCCGCCGTGGAGGCGCATGATCTGACGGGAGAGGCTGAGGCCGATTCCGGAGCCATCCTCTTTGGTGGTGAAAAAGGGGACGAAGATGCGTTCCTGAACGTCCGGCGGGATGCCGGGACCGTTGTCGGCGATCTGTAGGACCGGCCGCGAGCGACGATCGATCCGTGCCCGCATTTCGATCCGTGCTTCCTCGCGACCTTCGACGGCCTGCATCGCGTTGAGCGTGAGATTGATCAGGACCTGCTCGATCAATTCCGGGTCGGCGGTGAACTCCAGCGGGTCGGGGTTGACCTCAACCGTGCAGCGCAGGTCGTGCTCTTCGATCTGCACGCGAAGAAGCCGGCGCACGTTTTCGAACATCTCCCTCGCCTCCAGTACCTCGAATTTGGGATTCGGGATCTTCGTGAAGCTGCGGTACGAGTCGACGAAGGAGATGAGTCCCCGGGATCGGCGCTCGATCGTCTCGACGGCTTCGCGGGCATCGGCGGTGACCTCTCCGGTGTCGTGCGGTGGGTCGGCGCCGTCGCCGGCCGGGACCTCGGCGAGGAGCCGGTGCGCCGTGGAGGCGAGGGACGAGATCGGCGCGACGGAGTTCATGATCTCATGGGTGAGGACGCGTGTGAGCTGCTGCCAGGCCTCCATTTCTTTTTCCTCGAGCTCGTTGCGCAGGTCCTGGATGGTAGCGATCGCATGGGCCTCGTCGCGCAGTCGGAAGCGGCTGACGCTCACCGACAGCTGCATCGTCCGGTCGTCTTCGGTGACGCGCACCATGGCCTGCCGTGCTGGCTCGAGCGTGCGCAGGTGCTCGACCAGCTCCGGGCTGAGGTCGCTCAGCGCTTCGACGTTGCGGATCGGCCCGGTTCGAAGCAGTCGCCGGGCCGCCCGGTTCATCAGCTCCACCGTTCCATCGTCCCGAAAAGAAATCAGCGGGATGCCGATGTGCTGGACCACGTTCTCCAGGTACCGCACCTGCTCTTCTTTCTCGGCCCGGATCCGCCGAAACGCGCTCGTCACGTCCCGGAAGGCATCGCGCAACCGGTCGAACGGCGGGCCACGCCCGTCCGACGTGAAGCCCTGCGAGAAGTCCGCGTATCGCACCGATTCCAGGAAGCGCGTCAGGTCCCGCGCCGTTTTCTCCACGTACCGGATGAGCCGCCAGGCGAGGTAGACCGCCGTCAGCACCGCCACGAGCGCCAGCTCATACATCGCCGCCTCCGTCGCCAGCCCATACGCCCCCCCGAGCACCGCCACAATCGCCACCAGCCGGACGATGATCTGAATTCGGAAGCGTTTGTGCATTGCGGTGAGGGGGGGGATGGGAAAATGGAGAAAGGGGGAAGGGGCGAAAGGGGGAGAGGGAGGGGGGTGGGAGTTCCTATCGTCGGCTTGGCTTGGGAGCGTGATTTGACGGCCCGCACCACTTTTCAGGCTCGTTCATCATACAAACGATGCCCCCGCAAATCCGGTCGTAGGATTGGTCGAATTCGGAAAACGTCTCTCCATCTATGTAACCACAGGATCGGGCGAATCGAAGCCAGGTCCGGGTCTCGGCCGCTTCCGCATCCGCGTCTGACAGTTTGCTGATGAAGTGCGCACGGTAGCGTCGCTTCCGCCAGGCCTCCGACAGATTCGCACAAACAGCCCGTGATGAACGCCGAATCTGTCCGGTTAAGGCATACTTCTCATCCATAGGCCAGTGCCGTGACGTGTGAAAGATCTTATCGGCCCACTGAAACGCCGACCGGTACACCCGAAGGTCCGTAACCTCGCGAATCGCCATCACCCAACATGAAGTAATTTATGTGTTTTACATAGTATGCATAAAATAGTATTATAAATAGATTCAGTTCCCTTTCTCCCTTTCTCCCTTTCTCCACACCCCGCACCCCACACCCCAAACCTCACAACCCGTACTTCTCGATCCGGCGGTAGAGGGCCTTGCGGGAGATGCCGAGTTCGTCGGCGGCGCGGCTGATGTTGCCGCCGTGCTTGGAGAGGGCCTTGCGGACGGCCGCCTGCTCGATGTCGTCGAGGTTGAGGGTGTCGACGCCGAGGGTGCCGCTGGACGGGCGGGGGCTGTTGGGGGCGCTGAAAACGATGTCCGACGGCGCGAGGATGCGTCCCTCGGCCATGATGACGGCGCGTTCCATGGTGTGCTTGAGCTCGCGGACGTTGCCCGGCCAGTGGTAGCCCTTCAGCTTCTCGCACGCGGGATCATTCACGCCCTCGACGTCGGTTTCGTACCGCTCTGCGTACTCCTCAAGGTAATGGCGGGCGAGAAGGGCGATATCGTCACCGCGGTCTCGAAGCGGTGGGAGCTGAATTTCCACCGTGTTGATCCGGTAGAGCAGGTCCTGCCGGAAGTCGCCGTCCTGGGTGTCCTCGTAGATGGGCTGGTTGGTCGCCGAGATCAGGCGGATGTCGACGCTGCGCGGGGCCGTTTCCCCTACACGGGTGATCTCCCGGCGCTGAAGGGCGGTCAGCAGCTTCGCCTGAAGCGGCATCGGGATGTTGCCGATTTCGTCAAGAAAGAGGGTCCCCCCGTCGGCCGCCTCGAATCGACCGGTCCGGTCCTCGTCCGCCCCCGTGAAGGAGCCTTTTACATGCCCAAACAGCTCGGACTCGAACAGGCTCTCGCTGAGTGCCCCGAGGTCGGTACTGACGAACGCACCGTCTTTCCGCGGCGAGCGTCGGTGCACCGCCCGGGCGACAAGCTCCTTCCCCGTCCCGTTCTCACCGAGAACCAGCACGTTGGCATCCGTACGCGCCACCTTTTCAATGGTCCGGTACACCTCCTGCATGGCCGGGCTCTCCCCAATAATCTCGTCGAAGTCGCCCGGTGATGCGTGCTCGGCCGTACGCCCTCGCGTACTGCGTTTCGACGTGCGCTTCGTTGCCGGGGCGTCCTCCTTCGCTTCCTGCCGACGGGCAGCGTCGCGCGAACGACGGAGTTTGATGGCGGCCTGGACGCTGGCGACCAGGTCCGCGTCGTTCCAGGGCTTGACGATGAAATCGGCCGCTCCCTCCTTCATGGCACGGACGGCCTTTTCGACGCCGCCGTACGCGGTGATCATGACGACGACCGCACCGGGGTCTTTCTGGAGAATGCGCTGAAGCCAGAGAAACCCTTCGCGCCCGCTGGAAGCGTCCTGCGTAAAGTTCATATCGAGCAGGATCGTGTCGTAGGTCTGCTCCTCAAGCATGGCGGGAATGGCGCCCGGATCCGTCGCGGTGTGCACCTCTGCAACGAAATTCTTCAGCAGAAGCCGCAGGGCGGTCAGAACGTCGCGCTTGTCATCGACGATCAGGATGCGGCCCTGGTCGGTCTCGGTGCTCGGCGTGGATGCGTCGGAGGGCATGACGGAGGAAGGCATGGGCGGACAGACAGAAACGGACAGGGAGCGCGGGGAGGGGCGAGAGACGCTGCGGGCGCGTCGCGCGCTCGGAGACTCGCGAGCCTGCACGTGCATCACGACACATACAGTGTACAGAACGAAAAGCATTCCAACGCAATCGATCGCGACGGAAGATTGCCCAGACCACGTGAGGTGCCGTACGGCTGTCGTGCGACCGATGTGAACGGGCGCTAACGCACGTACACTGTGCGCAATCGCACAGTTGCAGGCGTCGGACCCGTGGTCAGACCCCAAGAACGGTGGTGTCGCGGCGTGGAACTCCCTTTGCAATTCTTTCCCGTGACCATACGATCGAGACCTCGCCGCCGAGAGGTGCCCGGTGCGCCGTCTCCCACCAACCGCTCCGTTCCATGACCGATACATCCTCTTCCTCTGAATCCTCCGGGTCGGCGGACCGCCGTGATAGCCCGCTACTGAGCACGAGCCGCCGCCGGCAGGAAGGCGGCGACGGAGGCTCGGGCGATGGTGCCCCGACAAGCGGCCCTGCCGACCCTGCCCCGTCCGGGTCCGCAGGCACAACAGGTGAAGGCGTCGATCGTCGGATTGAAAAGAAGCTCGTCACCCCGCGGCGTGTTGTCCTGGCGTCGATAGCTCTTTTGGCGGTCGTCGGTCTGGCTTACCTGGTCTGGACGACGGCCACGGGCGGACAGGCGTTGAACGTGGACCGCGAAAAGGTCACGATTTCGGCGGTGGAGCGCGGACCCTTCCAGGAGTTCATCAGCGTGACGGCGACCGTTCGTCCCGAGCGGACGGTGTATCTGGATGCCGTCGAGGGCGGGCGCGTGGAAGAACTGTACGTGCGGGAGGGCGCCATGGTCGAAGCCGGCCAGCCCATTCTTCGGCTGTCGAATAACGATCTGCGGCTCAGCGTCTTGAACAGCGAGGCGCAGGTAGCGGAGCAGCAGAGCAACATGGAGCAGCTGAAGCTGCAGATGGAGCAGCAAAGCCTCAATCTGCAGCAGCAGCTCGCACAGATGGAATACCAGATCCGGCGCCTGACGCGGGAGTTTGACCGCCAGGAGCGTCTCTACGAGAAGAATCTGATTTCCCAGGAGGAATACCTGAATACGAAGGACGAGCTGGAATACCAGCAGCGCCGGCTGGACCTGACCCGTTCGGCGTATGTGCAGGATTCGCTGGCGCAACAGAGCCGCCTCGCGAACATGCGGCAGACCGAGCAGCGCCTGCAGCGTAATTACGACGTGCTGCGCTCGTCCATGAGCAACCTTCGTGTGACCGCTCCCATCAGCGGACAGCTCACCGCGCTGGACGCCGAGATCGGCCAGATCATCAATTCCGGCGCGCGACTCGGGCAGGTCGACAAGGTCGACAGCTACAAGTTGCGGGCGCAGATCGACGAGTTCTACATCGAGCGCGTGCGGCGCGGGCAGGTGGCGACGACGCAGGCGATCGGTGGAACCGAGTATGAGATGGAGGTCACACGCGTCTATCCCGAGGTCGAAAGCGGTCAGTTCGAGGTGGATCTTCGATTTACTGAGGATGCTCCGTCGAATGCGGTCCGCCGCGGTCAGTCGATACGCCTTAAGCTGGAACTGGGCAGCCCGGAAGAGGCCATTCTGCTGTCGCGCGGGGGCTTCTACCAGTCGACCGGGGGCAACTGGGCGTTCGTGCTGACGGAGGGCGGGGACGAGGCCGTGCGTCGTGAGATCCGCCTCGGTCGTCAGAATCCGAATCACTTCGAGGTGCAGAGCGGCCTCCAGCCGGGCGACCGCGTCGTGACCTCCAGTTACGACACGTTCGGCGACGCCGATCGCCTCGTCTTGACGGACTAATCGCTCCGGTGATCTTATCGATCGTCGATTGTGCGCCTGCACGTCTTCAACCTGTATCCGACAATCAGCAACCCATAGACTTACGCCTTCCCTCATGCTTCGTAGTTATCTCATTGTTGCCTTCCGCTCGCTTCGCCGCCGGATGGGGTATTCGTTCCTGAATGTGCTGGGGCTCGGCACCGGGCTCGCGTGCTGCATCCTGATCGGGCTCTGGGTACAGGATGAGCTTTCGTACGACGACTTCCACCCGAAGGCGGAGCGAACGTACCGGTTCGTCAATACCTTTCACATGCCGCAGGTGCAGGCCTCGATCGTGCAGACCCCTGCGGCCCTGGGTCCGACGCTCGAAGAAAGCCTGCCGACGACCGAGCATTCGACCCGCATCGCCACCCGGGATGGACTCGTTCGTCAAGGTGAGCGGCAAGACGTGGAGCAGAACATCCTCTACGCCGAAGCAGACTTCACGAAGATCTTCGGCTTCGACATTATCGAAGGGACCGCGTCGCTCGATGAGCCGGGAACGGTGTTAATTACGCCGGACGTTCGGGAAAAGTACTTCGGGCGGTCGGCCGCACTTGGTCAGACGCTTGAGCACGACGGACGGGAGCTGACGGTAACAGGAATTCTGGCATCTCCTCCGTCGAACACGCATCTCGACTACACGATGGTCGCGTCCTTCGCCTCGATCGGCGCGGACGACACGCAATGGGGGTACAATTACTTCACTACCTACGCGACGCTGCAGCCGGGGACGGATGTTGAGCGGTTTGAGGCGCAACTTGCCGAGACGGTCGCGTCGCGACTCGGGGAGAGTTTTACGTCGGCGGGTGTGGATGGGAAACCGCGGCAGAGTTTTACCTTGCAGCCGATTACGGGCATCCACCTCGGCCTCGGCGCCCCAGAGGATATCGGCTCGACCGGAAGCTATGCATACGTCGTGCTCTTCAGCGGGCTGGCTCTCTTCGTCCTGCTTCTCGCATGCATCAACTTCATGAATCTCTCGACGGCCCGGTCGTCGGAGCGGGCGAACGAAGTCGGTGTGCGTCGGGCCATGGGGGCCTGGCGCGGCCACGTGGCCAGCCAGTTTCTGAGCGAGTCGTTTATCCTGACCGTCCTCGGCTTCGCCGCGGCGATTGGAATCAGCGCGGCGTCCCTGCCTGCGTTCAACGACCTGGCGGGAAAGTCGATGTCTCTTGATGTGCTCGTCGCCCCCGAAGCGCTCGCAGCGTACGCCGTGCTGATCCTCGTGGTCGGGCTTCTCGCGGGAAGCTACCCCGCGTTCGTCCTGAGCGGATTTCGACCGGTCGAGACGCTCCGTGGCCGATCAACCTCCTCGAAGGGGAGTCCGCGACTTCGGCAGGTGCTGGTGGTCTTTCAGTTTGCCATTTCCATCGGGCTGATTGCCGGAACCCTGATCGTCCGAGATCAGGTCGACTACATGCAGAGCAAGGGGCTCGGCTTTGATGAAACCGGCGTTCTCGTCGTCGAGCAGGCGCGTACGTTGCAGGGCGCGATCGGCACACCGGACGATGCCCGGGCGTTTCGACAGCGTCTCTCCACGTTCAAGGACGAACTGCGCCAGGTGTCCGGCGTCCGGGACGTCGCCTCCGGGCTGTCGATCCCGGGCACGATCTTCGTCAACTCAATGTGGGCGCTCGACCGCGCAGACGCGGAACCGCAGAATTTCGACTACACCTTCGTCAGCGATGACTACGTCGAGACGCTCGACCTGAAGATGGTCGCCGGGCGCGACTTTTCATCTGACATCGCCACCGACACCGCGGCCGTGGTGGTCAACGAGTCCGCCGCCCGGAAATTCGGATTCTCCCCCGAAGACATCATCGGGGAGGCGGTCCAGCGCGGGGACATGTCGATTGAAGTGATCGGTGTGGTAGACGATTTTCACTACGAATCGCTGCATCAGGAGATTGGCGCCGTGCTGCTTTTCCACGAAGCGTTTCGGCTGCCGGAATATGTTGCCGTGCGCGTCGAAGACGGGCAGACAGCCCGTGTGATCGAACAGGTGCGGAATGAGTGGGCCACGTTCACGGATGTGCCCATGACCTACTCGTTTCTCGCCGATGAGCTCGCGGCGGAATACACGAGTGAGACGCGAATGGCAGACCTCTTCGGGACGCTGGCCGTGCTCGCGATTCTGATTGCCTGCCTCGGCCTGTTCGGGCTTGCTGCCTACGCAGCCCAGCAGCGGACCAAGGAGATCGGCATCCGCAAAGCGCTCGGAGCAAGCATGTCCCAGATCCTCCTGCAGCTCTCGCGGAGCTTCATCGCGCTCGTCGTTCTCGCCTTCGTGGTCGCAGCTCCGGCTGCATATCTGGCCATGGAGCGATGGCTCGACCAGTTCGCCTATCGAATCACAGTCGGACCTGCCACGCTTGCCCTGGCCGGAGCGTTAGCGCTCGCGATCGCCGCTCTCACCGTAACCGCACAGGCCTGGCGCGCCGCCCAAACGAACCCCGCGACGGCGTTGCGAGGGGAGTAGGGGGTGAATTTCGTGGGTCGCACGTGGTGGGTTGTTGGTTGATGTGTTAATGTGTTGTTGTGTTGTTGTGTTAGTGTGTTATTGTATACATTATGAAGTGTGTACCATGAGGTCCGATAATTATAGATGAGGGTATGTGAATATATGATCAACAGGATTGAGGACTTAGAGTGTTGGAAAGCCGCCCGCATTCTCGTGAATCAGGTGTACGATCTATGCGACGAGGGGCCAATCTCAAGCGACTACCGGCTGCGAAGCCAGCTAACGTCCGCAGCCGTCTCCGTTATGTCAAATATCGCCGAGGGGTTTGCTCGCTACCATCGACGGGACTTCATCCGGTTTCTCGATATTGCTCAAAGCTCCGCTGTAGAAGTTCAGAGCCTGCTTTACGTCGTTTTAGACCGGGAAATGGCGCCCGCGAACGAGATTCGAACCATCCAAGACCAGGCCGCTGAAACTCGGTATAAGGCGCTTGGACTGCTCCGCCATGTGAGACGAAAACTGGAAGCAAAAGGCAACGCCGCCGCAGAATCTTCTTCTACCTACGATCCGAAAGTCTAGCTGCAAGACACTCAAACACCAAAACACTTCAATACCCGAACACTCCAACCATGATCAAAACCGAAGGACTGAAAAAGATTTACCGCGCGGAAGAGGTGGAGACCATCGCACTCAACGGCGTCGGGCTTCACATTGAGTCGGGCGAGTTCGTGTCGATTATGGGCCCGTCCGGCTGCGGGAAGTCGACCCTCCTGAACATTCTCGGGCTGCTGGATACGCCGACCGAGGGATCGCACGTCTTCGATGGCGAGGACGTATCCGGGTTTTCTGAGCGTCAGCGCGCGAAGCGCCGCAAAGGCAACATCGGGTTCGTGTTTCAGAGCTTTAACCTGATCGACGAGTTGACGGTCTACGAGAACGTCGAGCTCCCGCTGCTCTACCTGAACACGCCGTCTGCCGAGCGGCAGGAGCGCGTGGAGGCGGCCCTCGATCGTGTCCAGATGACGCACCGGAAGGGCCACTTTCCCCAGCAGTTGTCCGGTGGGCAGCAGCAGCGCGTGGCCGTCGCTCGGGCCGTCGTCGCCGACCCCAAGTTGATCCTTGCGGATGAGCCGACCGGGAACCTCGACTCTACGAACGGAACGCAGGTGATGAACCTGCTGGCCGATCTCAACGAAGCCGGAACGACCATCGTGATGGTGACACACTCGCCGGCCGATGCGGAGTACAGCGGGCGGACGATTCATCTCTTCGACGGCAAGGTCGTGAGCGAGAACTTTATCGCGCAGGAGTACGCGGCGCACACGCAGTAGCGGCATTGCACCGTCTCTCTTACCTGTAGAGGGTCGGCCTCGGGATGCGTGGACTCGGACCTGCGACGGTCCTGCGTGCCCTACGCGCCCACCTCCGAACCCCGCGGTCAAGGCGCCACGCCACGCCGGTTCTGGCCGTTGCGCTCGCAGTCGAACGACGGGGTCTGTGCGGATTCGCGCGCTTCTGTGCGCAAGCGCACGTTCGCGGGACGCAGGATCCCCGTATGACGGCCCGATTGGGTGTTGGCCGGTCCGGCACGTCGGTTGAAAAGGGACCGTACACATCCGCTTCCAATGATTCTCGAACCGTTTCTGGTACCATGAACCGATTCGTCCCGCGTGTTGTCTGTCTCGCCGTTCTCGCAGCCCTACTCTCGACGCATGTGTTCCCGGCGACGGCACAGGATCTGACGCCCGTCGCGTCGGAATCGTGTGATCCGGCAGCGTCCACGGCGCTGTACAATCCGAAGGGGAGCGATGAAGCCGCGTGCTCGCTCCGGACCTACGAACGGCCGGTGGCAGACACGCTGCTGCTCCGTCAGGATAAGTTCGACGTCGTCGAGGTGGAGGCGTGGGATCGAAATCAGATCGAAGTGCAAACCATCGTCGTGGCACGACGCGCATCGTCGCGCGAGGCGATTGCCGACCTCTCCCGCATGGCGCTGAAAGAGGTCGACGGCGTCCTGGAGGCAGTGGGGCCGGACGGGGACGGGTGGTGGTCCGTCGCATACCGGATCCGTGTCCCGGAGCGCACCACGCTCGCGATCACGTCTGAAAGCGCCGGGATCTCGGTGCGAGGCGTAGTCGGCGGCCGCGTCGTCACCTCAACGCACGGTACCATCACCTTCCACCTTCCCGCCGGGGCCGGCATCAACCTGCAGGCGAAGACGGTCCACGGCGACATCCGGGTTGGCTTTCCTGTGATGGTCGAAGGATCCATCAGCAACCAGCTCGAGACGCGCGTCGGCGAGGGCGGTCCGACCGTCCGGCTGTCGACGAAGAGCGGAGACGTCCGGGTCGATCACACGGAGGTCGACCGATAGCGACCATACCGAGCTCTGTGACGCCGATTCACCGATTAGAGGAGCCGGCGTCGAAATGCGTCCCCGATGCGCGAGCACCATCCCCTTCGAGGAGGCGAAAATCATCGTGGGCGTGACCACGCCGGAGTAACTGCGCGTCGCGGTCATGCGTGATGCTACCCCAGCGCCGAAATGGAGACGGCGCTCCACACCTTGACCTCGAGGACTCCGAATGCTGCGCAACTACCTGAAGATTGCCGGTCGGGCGTTGAAACGACGACCGGGACCGACGCTCATCAACGTGTTTGGACTCACGGTCGGGCTGGCAGTCTGCCTCCTGATCGGGCTCTGGGTGAACCACGAGCTGAGCTACGACCGATTCCACCCGAACGCGGAGCGGATCCATCGCCTCGGCCTGGATCTGAATATGCAGGATCAGGAACTCAGGGGGCCGATTACAGCCGCTCCGCTCGGCCCCGCGCTGATGGACAACGTGCCGGAGGTACAGCAGGCCACCCGGTTCATTTATGATGCCGATGTGGGATTCCAGGTGGGGGCCGACGAGTTTCCCGACACGCGCGTGATCTGGGCCGACACCTCATTTTTCGATGTATTTGCCGGCTTTCAGGTCCTCCATGGATCTCTTGATCGTGCCCTCGATGGGGATGAAGTGATCGTCCTCACGGCCGAAACCGCGAGGCGTCTGTTTGGGCGCACGGATGTTGTTGGGGAAACGGCTGATTTAAATGGTGCGGTTCAGGAGGTCACGGCGATCATCCAGGATCCTCCCCGAACGACGCATCTGGCGTTCGACGCAGTGGGGTCCATGGAGATCAGTGAGCAGATGCAAGATTTGTGGGTGTCGAATAACTACTACACCTACATTCAGCTCGCCGCCGGCGCCACTCAAGAGGCGCTCCAGCCGAAGCTCCACGAGATGGTGACGACCTTCGTCGCGCCGCAGGTGAAGCAGTTTCTCGGCGTCAGCATGGAGGAGATGATCGGAAGCGGAGCACGCTACCGGTACTATACCATGCCGATGACCGACATCCACCTGCACTCGAACACGGCCTACGAATTCCGACCGAACGGGTCGATCACCTACGTCTACACGTTCTCGGCGATCGCCCTCTTCATCCTGCTTCTGGCCTGCATCAACTTCATGAATCTGGCGACGGCGCGGGCGTCGGAGCGAGCCACGGAAGTTGGCATGCGGAAGGCACTGGGGGCGGGCCGTGCGCAGCTGGCCGTCCAGTTTCTCGGGGAGGCGATGATCATGACTACGGTCGCGACCATCGCAGCGGTTGTCCTGGTCCTCGCGAGTCTTCCGCTGTTCAACAGTATCGCGGCGACGGACCTGTACGTGTCCGACGTCCTTCAGGTCGAGGTCCTCCTCGGCAGTCTACTGATCATCCTGGGCGTCGGGCTGTTCGCCGGCAGCTATCCCGCCTTCGCACTTTCCCGGTTTCAGCCCGCACAGGTACTGAAGACAGACGACCGACACAGCTCCGGCGGACACGGACGCCGACTCCGGCAGGGACTCGTGATCCTACAGTTCGCCGTGTCCATCGCGCTCATCGCAGGCACGCTGGTCGTTCGAGATCAGTTCGATTACGTTCAGACCAAACGCCTGGGGCTGGAGAAAGAGCAGGTTGCCGTCATCAATCGAGCGTGGTCGCTACGATTCGATCAGCCCCGCTTCGTCGAGCGTGTTCGCCAGATTCCCGGGGTGGTCGCCGCCGGTGCCGGGGCCGGGATCTTTCGCAGCGAAGGGATGAGCAACACACTTTTTCTCCCGGACGACGCCCCGATCAGTGACGCGCAGACGATCAACTACATGACGGTAGGGTACGGTGTCGACGAGGCGCTCGATCTGAACGTCGTTGCCGGCCACAGCTTCACAGATGGACGCATGACAGACTCTTCGGCGGTCGTGATCAATCAAGCACTGGCCGATCGGTTCGGGTGGACGGATCCCGTCGGTCACCGGCTGCGGGAGCCGTCGCCCGACGGCTCGGAAACGGAGTGGACGGTGATCGGTGTCGTTGAGGACTTCCACTACCAGTCGATGCACTACCAGGTACAGCCGCTCATCTTGCAGCCGCGCCGCTGGGCCGAGCGCGTCTATGTCCGTCTCGCGCCGGGCGACCCGATTTCCGCCATCGACCGGATCCGAACATACTGGGCGGATCTGAATCCGGAGAACCCCTTCCAGTACAGCTTCCTCGATCAGAGCTACGCCAGCCTGCACCGCGACACGCAGCGCACCGGGCGCCTGTTCACCATCTTCGCCGGGATTGCTGTGTTGATTGCGTGCCTCGGCCTTTTCGGTCTGGCGACGTACACCACGCAGCGCCGAACGAGGGAAATCGGCATCCGGAAAGCGCTGGGAGCCTCCGTCCCTCAGATCGTGACGCTGCTATCGCGTGAGTTTCTCGTTCTGGTGATTCTCGCCTTCACCGTGGCGCTTCCGGTCGCGTACCTCGCCATGGATGGCTGGCTTTCGGACTTCGCCTACCGCGTCGACGTGGGGCCGTCGGTGTTCATCCTAGCCGGCGTTCTGGCCGTGGTCGTCGCGCTCGTGACGGTCGGCTACCACGCATTCCGCGCCGCCCGCGTCCAGCCAACGCAAAGTCTTCGAGGGGAGTGAAGGGATTGTAGGACGGTTTGAATGTGTGAAGGTGTGAAGAAGTGAAGGTGTGTATGTGTGTAGGTGCAGTGGGGCGGGGTGGCTATGGGGCCGACGTTCTTCTTCAATCCCAAATCGTCAACTCCCAATCCTCAATTCCCAATCCTCAATTCCCAATCCTGAATCCCCAATTTCCGATCCGCAATTCGACCCACATCCGGAGATGTGAAGCAACGAAGTGTTGAGTTGGCGGGGGGCGGGTAAACTGGAGCCGGGGCAGGCAGTACGAGCCGGTCCACGCCCGCCCATTACGACTTCGCGACGCGTATGCCCTTCACCGATCAATTGCGTGCCGATACGGCCCCGCTCTACACGGACCTGTACCAGTTGACGATGCTGCAGGCCTACTGGGCGGAGGAGATGCACGCCGACGCCGTGTTCGATCTCTTCGTTCGCCGGTTGAAGCACCGCAACGTTCTCCTTGCCTGCGGCCTTGAGCAAGCACTGGAGTACCTGGAGTCGCTGTCCTTTTCGGACGAGGCCGTCGACTATCTCGCGGATCAGGGCACGTTCGATGACGCGTTTCTCGAATGGCTCCGCGACTTCTCGTTTACGGGTGATGTCTACGCCGTGCCGGAAGGGACGCCGGTTTTTCCCGACGAGCCCATCGTGGAGGTCGTCGCCCCCATCGGGGAAGCGCAGCTGGCGGAAACCTATCTCCTGAATCAGATCACCTTTCAGACCGGAGCCGCCTCGAAGGCGCTGCGGGTAGTGCAGGCGGCGACGGCCGACGGCGCGGATCGTCTCGTCGCCGACTTCGGGATGCGCCGGATGCATGGAACGGATGCAGCCATGAAAGGGGCGCGCGCCATGTATATCGCCGGCGTGGGTGCCACCTCCAACGTGGCTGCCGGGCAGGCGTACGGCATTCCCGTCACCGGGACCATGGCGCACAGTTACGTCGAAGCCCACGATGCGGAAATGGACGCCTTCCGCAATTTCACCCGGCAATACCCCGACACGATCCTCCTGGTGGACACATACGACACCATGGAGGGCATTGAAAAGGTCGTCGAGCTGTCCCGCGAGTGGGGCGACGACTTCCAGGTCCGCGGCGTCCGTCTCGACTCCGGCGATCTGGCCGACCTCGCCCGGAGGGCTCGTAAGCGCCTCGATGCTGCAGGCCTGGAGGACGTGATGATTTTTGCCAGCAGCAGCCTGGACGAGCACAGGATCACCGAGTTGCTGGATCGCGGCGCTCCGATCGACGGGTTCGGCGTTGGTACGCGCATGGGAACGATGGCCGATCAGCCCTACCTCGACAGCGCGTACAAGCTGTCCGGCTACGACGGCGAGCCGCGCATGAAGCTGGCAACCGACAAGTCGAACCTGCCCGGCCGAAAACAGGTGATCCGGCGGTTCGAGCAGGGCCGTGCGGCGGAGGACGTCATCTGCACCGCCGAAGAGGCAGCGTCGATGGACGGCACACCGCTGCTGTCGCTCGTGATGAAAAACGGTACGCGCACCGATGCCGGCCGCCCCCGAGCGCTGGACGATATCCGCGACGACGCCGCCCGCCAGATTTCAGCGTTTCCGGACGCGATCCAGCGCATTGAGCCGAGCGACATGCCATATTCTGTTCGCATCAGCGAAGCGCTCGCCGATCGTCGCGATCGCGTACGGGCATCTCTCCGGGAAAAGATGAACGTGTCGACGTAGCGTGATGGCTCCGCGAGGCCCGGACGAAAGAAGGCGAAAGAACGTCGGGCACACCGGAAAGCGCAAAGCGGCACACGACCCGTGCCTAGTCGTTGCGCCGGCAGCCGCCGGGCGCTGAACCCGAGAGCGCGTTGGACGTTGCCTCGACGCTTCGTGCTCCGGCGCGAACACCATCTCGGCTCCGCATTCCCCTCATCTCGCACACGGACCTCATGTCTGCCCCGTCTTCGACTCGCCCCGTCCGATGGGGCATTCTCGGTACCGGCGCCATCGCCCGACTCGTCGCCTCCGACCTTGCGCTCGTCCCGGGCGCTGAGATCGCGGCTGTGGGCTCTCGACGGCAGTCCTCGGCCGACGACTTCGCCGAAGCCTACGACGTCCCGACAGCGCACGCATCCTATGGCGCGCTCGTGGCCGATGACGCCGTGGACGTCGTGTACATTGCAACGCCGCACTCTCGTCACGCCGAAGACGCCGCCCTGGCGATCGATGCAGGCAAAGCGGTCCTCTGCGAGAAAGCACTTGCTGTCAACGCCCGCGAGGCGCGGAGCATGGTCGAGGTAGCCCGTGAGGCCGGGGTCTTCCTGATGGAAGCGATGTGGACTCGCTTTCACCCGACGATGAGCCGAATTCGGCGGATGGTGCAGGACGGAGAGCTCGGCTCCGTTCACACGGTTCTGGCAGACATCAGCACGCTGCGGCCGACGGACCCGGACGACCGTCTCTTCGCACGCGACCTCGCCGGCGGGACGCTTCTGGACCTCGGCGTCTACCCGATCGCTCTGGCCTTCGACCTCTTCGGACCGCCCGACGACGTGCTTTCCACCGCACAGATGGGGCCGACCGACGTAGACGAACAGTGTGCCGGCATTTTCTCCTACGACGACGGCCGGCAGGTCGTGTGGCAGGCCTCCTTTCGCGCGGACGCAGGTCGCGGACTCACGATCGCCGGAACGAAGGGCCGACTCCGAAACGACCGCAACTGGTGGAAGGGGCAGCCTTTCACCTGGACACAACGCGATGGCTCAACCTCGACCGTCGGAGCCGCGCCGGAGGGGAATGGCTATCAGTTTGAGGTGGCGCACGTCTGCAACTGCGTCCGCGACGGCCGCACAGAAAGCCCCGTGATGCCGCTCGATGAATCCGTCGCCATCATGGAAACGATGGATGCGATGCGCGAGGAATGGGGGCTGGTGTACCCGAACGACCGAAAACACCCCGATTCGTAACGGTGAGGCCGAGAAATCCGTACTCGGACAGGCCCAATCTCCGGTCAAAGGACACCGGTTTCCCGCGGCAGGCGGACGTTAAACCCCCGGGCGTTGAATCTGCGATGTGACGCTCGTGTAACGGGCCGGGCTCCGGAAGCGGTTTGTTGCCAAGAAACGGTTATCAAAAGCCCTTTCAGGCGTTTACCCGTCGAACGGAGCCGCGTGAGGGGTTGTTGGAGGGCACGAGTTGTCAGAGGCGCAACGAGCGGTCTCCGCACTCATTCGTTGGATTCCCTCCACGACCCTACATAGCCGCATGAAGCTGTTTCGCCACCTTCGCCAGAAATATCTGGCGATCTCGGCCGGATCTTCGACCCATTTCCAGAAGCACTTCGACCACTGCCCGCATTGTGAGGAGAAGACGCCCTGGATGGCGCGCGTCATGAGCGGATACTATCGCTGCCTGCAGTGTGGCAACGATCCGCTAGTCGCCGCGTCGGAGACGGGATCTCGCACCGACGCTGCGTCGAGCGCGTCCGATCGATCGTCCGAGGCGGGCGGGACCGGACGTGAGCGCCGCCTCTCCGCGTGATGGCCCAAACTCCGATGATCTGTCCCCCGACCGGCTCTGATTCATCCAAACGAAAACAGCCCCTGTTCGCCGTCGAGCGAGCCGGGGCTGTTGGGTTTCGAGCGGGGTTGGCGTAGAGTGCACACGCTTCGTAAAACAGCGTCCGGACTCAAACAAGGCGTGTGGCCTGCTACGCGGGAGCCGTGAAGACGATGCCGCGGCCGTTCGGGAGGTCGACCGAGGCATCCGCCGCGGGGTCCGGCGTGACGTTCGGCGAAAGAAGAGCGGGCTGCCAGTCGTGCCCGGCCGCCTCCGGGACGAAGGTCGTGGGCGTTACGCCGGCGGACGCTCCTTCCATGTTGCCGACGAACAGCACACGGTGTCCGGAACGCGGATGGACGCGATAAGCACCGAAGAGAATCGTCCCCTCCGCAGGCTCCCGATACCGGAGCACGTCCTCCTCGCCGAACGCCTCTCGCAGCCATTCGTGATTGCTGCGGAAGGCGCGCAGATCTCGGTTGAACGTGGTGCGGTCGCGCTGCAGTCCGTCGGCGTGGTGCGTGATCGTACAGTAGTCGTGTAGATCGTCCATCCACGCGCGAGCGACCGTTTTGAGACTGTCGACGGACAGCTCCGGGCCGTCGAGGGGCGGCGTGACGGCCTGCAGGACCGGGACCATGGACGGAAGGTCGTACTCCGTCAGCCGAACGGCATGGTCCAAAGCGTGCATGAATCGATGGAGGCCCTCGTAGCTCTGGAACCCGAGTGCCTTCAGCCGCCGAAAATGGGCGGGTTCGTCGAACCGGTCGGGAGTCACATGCCAGTCCATGAATCGCGCCTCTTCCGACACGACCTTCACGCCGTACCGGTCATCGGTGTTGCGGATGAAACTCCATGGTGCGCGCATGAACGCGTGGAGGAAGTCCATGGGGACGCCGGGAAGAACGGCGTACGTGAGCAGGTTGGCCGCGGGATTGTCGTAGGCGTTCCGGATGATGTCCGGCAGCTCGTCGCCGAGGAAAGTGTTGATGCGCTCGGTCGGGTCGACCTGTGCACCGCGGCGAAGCGTGTCGTGGTTGGCGCATCCGCTGATCCAGTGATCGCCAACGTCGGCCACCTCCCGGATGCGCCACCAGCGACTGATCCAGTACGTGAACAGAAACGGCGTGTTGTGGGCGAAGGTGAGAGGGCCCCACTGGAAGACGTCGGGCTGCTGATCAATGACGGCCCGATAGGTGGACGACAATTCCCAATCGTCCTGCGGCCAAGGACGGCCGTCTTCAAACACCATCCACGGGTGATATTCGGTCCCGGCGACCTCCTGCACGAGATCGCTCATGTGCTGCAGATATTCGTCGTCGTGGTGTAACGACTGCGTCTCCGGATCCCAGTACGTGAAGTCCTGCGCTCCGTCTGTGCGCACGCCGTCGGCGCCGAAGTTGACCTTGCGGCGCTGCATTTCGAGCAGAAGGGCCCGGACCATCGGGTTCTGGTAGTCGAGGTTCATCCCGTACATCCCCGGCCCGGCGAAGAAGTCGTCGTCCAGCAGCCCGATCGCCTGATTATCCACGTGACCGAACACGACGTCGAAGATGAGTTGGATCGGCCCGGTAGGAAATGTATGGAGCGTGGCCGCCAGTTCGACGAGTTCGTCCGGCCGCCTGGTTTCCAGGAGCACGGGGTTAATGGCCGAGGAGGCGGAGATCGGGATGTCGTAGCCCCAGTTGGTCACGTCGGGCTCCCGGAGTTCGATCGTGACAGCCTGCTCCGCCGGGTCGAAGGGCGCATCTGGCGACCAGAAGTCGGGCCCGTTCTCGTACTCGATCGTCGGCTCAATGGGCATGAGCTGAACGGCGTCGTACCCGACGAAATTCTGTTCTGTGGGCGTGAGCGGTTCCCCCGTCTCCACTTTCCGGGCGATGGACTGGAAGGTGCGCGTCAGTCCGGCGAGGCTGCCTGCGTCCGATGAGGTGCCGGGGTGGATCTGCAGGATGTGCGCCGGCGGTGCGGTGTGGGGGCGGCCGTTTCGGGTCCGACCCGTATCCAGCGACTGAAAGTAGCCGGCATCCGCGCGACGGGCCTGCATGGCGTCCAGGTCGTAGAGCTCGGCCGGAGCGAACGCGCCGAACGGGACGGAAGCGGCGAGATAGTCCGGAACGATGTGCCAGCTTCCGTCCTCTGCCGGGATTCGGACCTGGTAGAACACACCCGCCGTCTCCCGGCTGCCGGCACGGACGTCATCGCAGGCGACCCAGAGCGTGTCCATTGGTCCGGCATTGAGCGCGACGGTGTCCCGGCGAAAGGAGGCCGTGGGCGGCGGGTCGCTGAGGTCCAGGTCGACCGGCGGAGTCAGGATTTCCATCACAGCCCGGTCCGCGGGCACGTCCAGGCGGCGGATAGAAGGTGCCCAGAACGCGAACGTCGCCGTGTGCTCCCCGGTTACCTGTGCGCCCATGCGCTTGACGAGGCGGGACGCCGTTGCAAACGCGTCCCCGTCTACCGCAACGTCGCGGGCCCATTCGATCAGGTCGGCGGAAGCGGCTTCGTTGCGCTGGGGGGGCTTCATCGTTCGGCGAGACAATGCAATGGGGTCAAGCGGCCTTCACGGATCTGGACCAGACGGAAGAGCGGGACTGGTGCACGCGAAAGGGTCGTCGCGGTCGACCTGCGACGCCGCGTTCCCGGCATTCACGGGAGAGCGGGCGGGGCGGGAAAAACGAAGACATCGGCACGCTACAGACCGGTTGCTCTCGTCGTTTTACCAGAAGACGACCAGCATGGCGACGGTGAGGCTCAGCACGAAGGCCGCCTGGATGCGGTAATCCTGGTAGAAGGCGAGGTCCTCGTGGATCTCGACGGCACGGCCGCTCCACGTCAGGTCGTTCAATTGCTCCGCTGTGGGTTCGGTGTCGGTCATGAGGGTGACGAAGACCACCAGGCCCATGCACAGGAAGGTGAGGATGCCGGCGATGATGGTGAAGTGCAGGTCGATCGGGGCCGACTCGAACAGGATGCCGTCCGTGGCGAGCAGAAAGACCGTGAGCGAAAGTACGTGTCCGCCAACGAGCGTTGAGAAGGCGGCGGGGCCGTTCATGCGCTGCCAGAAGATCCCGAGAAGGAAGATAGCCACGACCGGCGGGACGAGGTACGCGAGCATCGACTGCAGGTAGTCCCAGAGTCCGGGGAATTCGCGGATCTGCGGGGCCCACAGGGCGGCGAAGAGCATCAGCACGATCGTCGTGATTCGGCCGATCGTAGCGGTTTGTTGCGGCGTGATGTCCGGCCGCTTGGGTTTCACGAAGTCGATCACGATTAGCGTCGACGCCGAGTTGAGCGTCGAGTCAATGCTCGACATAATGGCGGCAACGAGCCCGGCGAGCACGATGCCCACGACGCCGATGGGTAGCAGGTCCGTGACGAGGGTCGGGAAGACCATGTCGCCCTGCGGCAGGTCGGGGTAGAGCGTGAAGGCGAAGGCGCCCGGCAGGACCATGATGAAGAGCGGAAGCAGCTTCAGGCCCCCGCCGAGCATCGCGCCCCAGCGCGCGTTTTTGAGGTCTTTCGCCCCCAGGATGCGCTGCACGATGTACTGGTTCAGGCCCCAGTAGTAAAACCCGAGGATGGGAACGCCGATCAGGGTGCCAAGCCATGGGAGGGATTCGTCATCCAGCGGCTTAATCAGGTCGAGGTGGCCCGTCGGCAGCTGGGCGGTCGCCTGCGCCCACGAGAAGTCGAATTCCGCAAAGGCGTAGTAGGTGATCATGATGGAGCCGATGATCAGGATGACCGCCTGCATGATATCGGTGTACACGACAGCCGCTAGCCCCCCGGCGGCGGTATAGATACCTGCTATCAGCGCGAGGATGAAGCAGACCGTGTAAAAGTCCATCTCCGGCCCGAGACCGGGAAAGAGCTCCGGGAAGAAGGTTTTGATCACGATCGTTCCCGCGTATATGCCGCCGGCGGTGTCGATCAGGACGCTCGTGACGATCGTCAGTCCGGAGAAGTATTTCCGCGACTGTACGTTAAAGCGCTTCTCCAGGTACTCCGGAATCGTCGAGATCTGTGAGCGGATAAAGAACGGGATCAGGAAGATCGCCATGAAGACGAGGACGACGCCCGCCATCCATTCGTAGTTCGACACGGCGATGCCGTTCTGGTAAGCCGATCCCGCAAGCCCGATCAGGGTCGTGCTCGAGATGTTCGAGGCGAAAAGCGAAAAACCGATCGCTCCCCACGCGAGGCTACGTCCGGCGAGGAAGAGGTCGTCGCCGCTTTCCGTCCGCTTCGCGATGACGTAACCGATCGCGAACACGATGAGGAAGTACCCGCCGATAATGGCGAGGTCGAGTGTCGCAATGGGAAAGTTCGGAGACATACGGGGCCTGGCAGAGTCGGGCAGGGACGCGGGTGAGGGCAGTGCCGCCGGGACGTGCGCCATCAAGTCGATGCGCCGGTCCCCGGAACGAGGTCATAGATCCGGATAACCGGACCGTCCGAACATACAGGACGAACGGCGGATCATCCACCACGAGGTTCAGATTCTGCGTGCAAAACCGGCGCTGCGTGGGTACGCGCACTGAAACAGCGACGCCCGGCAGCGTCTACGGGACGGCCGGGCGTGCTGTCAGTGGGAGGTCGGGCGAGGCCCGGTCGTAGGTTAGAGGCTATACGTGAGCGACACCTTCACGCGGCGCGGCAGGATCGGTCGGGCGATGAAGTACGGCTGGTCCGACGGATCGGTGCCGGGCGCGAGGCGCGGGTTGCCTTCCGTCAGGCCGCGGCTGTTGAGCAGGTTGAAGACGTTCACGCCGAGGCGCATCGTCTGCTCGTCCGCAAACTGCACCGTGTACCCGGCGTCGAGGTTCACGATCGTGTAGGGATCGAGGACCTGCGTGTTGATGTCGTTACCGAAGCGCTCGCCGGTGTACTTCGCGCTCACCTGGCCGTCGAAGGTCGTGCTGCTGTACTGTAGTCCGAGCTGACCAAGGACGTTTGGCTGCCGGCGGATTTCGTTGCCGGAGAGCTCAATGTCGTCGCCCGTACCGAGGGTCCCGTCTTCGCCCGGCTGGGTGAAGTCGGTGTACTCATGATCCTGGTACGTCGCCATGTAATTGACGCGGAGGCCTTCGATCGTCGGGATGAGCACGGCGCCGCTCAGCTCTGCACCGAGCGTCTGGCTACCGCCGACCCGGTTGGCCACCGTACGGATCTGTCCGGTGGCGGGGTCTTCACGCTGGTCCGCCGCGAAGCGATCCTGCAGGTTCGTGTAGTAGAGCGCGAGCGATCCGGAGATCGTCTGGGAGGCCAGCTTTACGCCAAACTCGCCCTGGTAGAACTTCTCGTTGGTGAGGTCGCCGACCGGGTCTCCCGTCGTCAAGGACGCGATCTCGGGGAAGAAGTAGCCCCGGCTACCGACGGCGTACAGGTTGGTTGTCTCCGTGACCTGGTAGTTCAGGCCAAGCGAGGCCGCCCAGTCGGTCGAGTACAGCGAGGTCCGGGTGAACTCGCCGTTGCCCCACTGAATGCCCTGTTGCGCGAGCTCGTCGCCTGTGTCAATCGCTTCCGTGCCTTCCACCGCCCACTCCGCTTTCCGAACACCGTAGCGGAAGCCGACGTCGACGCGGAGGTTTTCAAATTCGATCTCGTCGCCGAAGAAGCCGGCCAGCTTGTTCGACGTGATCTGGTTGTTGACGTAGTTGGAGGAAGCGTTGCTCAGCCCATCGCGGGTGATCTCCCGCTCGACCACGTCGTCCTCCGTTCCGAAGTCGCCGTCCGGTCCGGCCGATACGACGTCGGCTTCCAGGAACCGCGGCTGGTCGGCAAACTCCGCAAGCGTGGAGCTGTAGATCTCGGTTTGCTCCACATCCGTCCGGGAGAAGAAGGCGCCGAACGTGATGTTGTGCGTCGAGTTGCCCAGTTCAGCCGCCTTGTTGATCTCGATCTGGGAGGCGATGTCCGTGAACGGACGACTCCAGTTCCATGCCCCCTGGTTGATGAGCAGATCGTCTGCACCGCGACTCACACCTTCCGGCGTCGCGCTGTAGCCGTAGATCGTCTCGCCGAATCCGCCTTCCGCGCCGCGTGCGTAGCGAAGACGCAGCCGCTCGGTGGCGGGGTTGATGCCAAACCGCGGGCCTTCGTTGTCGTCGCCTGTGTTGAAGGTACCATCATCGCCGGGATTGGCGATGAACTCTTGCGGCGTCTGTGCACCGACCGGGATGAAGATGTTGAAGACGTGGTCCATGCTGGTGTACCGCGTCTTGTTCTCCAGCGTAAAGCCGTTGCCCAGATCGCGATAAAACTCGATCATCAGGTTGCCGCCGCGAGCGGTGATACCGTCTTCCATCTGGGATTCGAAGCGGCCGTCCGGCGTGTTGAAGTTGAAGTCGGCAGCGTCCGGTGTCGAAATCGTCGTCCACTCCGCACCGTCAATGCCGTTCGCTGCTTCTTGCGTCGCCGTATTGTAGTAGAACGGCAGAAAGAACTGAGCGGCATCGTTCATGTACTTGCCGTAGATCCGGATGTACCCGTTGTCTTGCAGGTAAGTCAGGTTTCCTTTGATCTGTCCGCCCTGCGTGGGTAGGCCGGTCAC
>JAAAOT010000197.1 GCA_009908725.1 Bacteroidota bacterium
CCAGAATGCCGATCCGACGGCCTTCCGCCGCCCCTTCCGACGCAGAAAACGTGGAGTGGAACAGATGCTCGATCGCGGCTGCATCATTCGGGCGGTGCGCCCTGACATGAATCATCGGGGATCGGACGGATGAATGAATGGATTGTGCTGGGACATGGCAGAGAGTTGACGCGCAGCATGGGAATCCTTCATCCGAGGTAAGAGGTTTCAAACCGCCGGATGTTTTCCGTCATCCCCGCGATGATCAGGGCGTCGTCCTTTTGGATTTCGAACGACGCGGGGTCGATGTCCACGTGCGTCTCTTCCCCGCGCTGCACGGCGAGCACGACCACGCCCGTTTCGCCCTTCACATCGGCCGCGTGGAGCGTCGAACCGGCAAGACGTCCCGCCGGCAGGCGAACGATCTCGACCTGCTGCTCGAAGGACAGAACTTCTTCATCCTCGAGGACCGTCGAGGCCAGCATCCGTCCGCTCACCGTGGCAAGCGACTGGACGTAGTTGGCACCCGCCCGGTAGAGCTTGTGCTCGTCGGACTCCTTGTTTGCGCGAACGATGATGTAGAGGTCCGGATTGAGGTCGCGCATGACGAGCGTTGCGAGGATCGCCGTCGTATCGTCATCGACCGTGAGAATGGCGGCCGCGGCTTCGCGCACGCCTGCCCGCTTGAGCGCATCCGGGTCCCGCACGTCACCGACGACGTCGACCGCGTCGGACGCATCCCGATCGAGTATGGTCAGGGATGTATTGGTCCCGTCCAGCACAGAGGCTGCCGCCTTTCCTGCGCGGCCGTACCCGGCGAGCAGCACCGCCCGCGGCGCCGCATAGCCGAGCGTCGCCGCCGCCTCCTCCTGAAACGCCTGAATTCGCGCGGAGGGTCCAGCGACGAGCAGGCGTACGCCAGCGTCCAGAACGTACGCACCCGGTAGCGGGCTCGTGAACTCACCGTCCTTCCATGCGCCGATTACATCCGTCCCGTGTCCGCCCTGGTTGCGTAGATCGCGCACCGTCTTGCCGTACAGCTCGCCGTCGGGTTCGACTTTCAGCTCCACGAGTTCGATCGCATCACCAATCGGCACACCCTCGGCGATGGTGGTTCGCATCACGGACGGCACCTGGCGCGCCAGGCTCTCGCCGACGAGCTGGCGGGGCGAAAGCACCTGATCGGCCCCGGCGAGGCGATGGTAGGTCGCCAGCGCGGGATCCTCGACAAGGGTCACTACACGGATGTCCGTATCCAGCTCGCGGACGGACAGTGCGATGCTTGCGTTCACGTCGTCCTCTGCGTCGGCCACGACGGAAATGGCTTCGGCGATGTTTGCTTTCTCCAACACGTCGACAGACTCCGGGTCCCCGACGACGACCTCGTACCCAGCATCGTACAGCGTCCGCGCCACATCTCGATCCGGTTCGATGATCACGTACGGCTGGTTACGCGCCGTGAGTTCAGAAATAAACGCATCGCCGCGAGCCGTGTGCGTGCACAAGATGATATGTCCAGAGGTGTCGGTCGACGTCGGAGGGTGCGACCGCACGACCTCCCGGAAGAGCGGCACGAGGAAGACGGGGACGGCGAGAAACACGAAGAGGACCCCCGTCAGGTTCATCGCGAGCACCATCGCGTTCAGCGTGGTACTCTGCCACGGAGCATGCCCGCCGAATCCGGCCGTCGTGATGGCCTCAACCACCACCTGCAATGCCTGCACGTAAGTGATCGACTCCGCCTCGAAGACGCTCATTCCCCACTGGTAGACGACCGCGTACAGCAGCACCACTGCGGTCACGGTGCCGATCGCGTAGAGAAGGCGTCGGGTCCAGATGTTCATCGAGCGTCGGAGAAGAGTCTTCGTGCGTACGTGACGGATAGACGAGCGATGCACGACCGAAAGCCGGCGTACCCCATGCAGGTCGTGGCGTGCCGCATCGACTCCAAGAATAACAGTTGGCGGCGCCACAAGAAAGACGACCCGGCCCGGGTGTCCGCGGGCAGCACCGGCATCTTGGGACGACGGTGGGAGACGCATCGCGACCGTCTCGATCAAAGATTTGGTTCTGTCACGCGGGATCGTCCCCTTCTACGCCGATCCCTCCGCACCGAATCGGCGAGCACGACGTTCCAGAACGACGATCGACACCAGGTAAACCGCGACGATGACGACCGGCACGGCAACGAATCCATCTTCGGGAAACAGGTACCAGACGACAAGGATCAGAGCCGTCCGCGTCGCGCCGTGGAAAACGCCCACCCAGTGCTGGATCAGGCCCGAAAACGGTACCCACATCAAGCCGCTCAGAATGCCGAGCGAAAGAGGGAGCGACGTGATATCGACCTGCGCGAACGGAATGGCGATCGCGAAGACCAGGAGGGCCATGCCGACCGAGAGTAGAAACTGTTGATCGAAGAAACGGCTTTCGCCGGCGTCTCCAAGCAGGTCTTCTCCCGTAAACCGGGCGACGCCCTGCCCGACGAAAAAGATCATGCCCGTTCCGACGTACAGTGCCCAGACCTCATAAAAGGTGCTCGAGAACGCGCCAACCAGACCGATCAGGGACCACATGACGGCACGCGCGATGGGCATCGCAATGAACCGGTTGCGACGGAAGGCCTCGAACTGTACGTCGAGCGAGCGCTGGAACGCCACGTCCTTCGGTTTCACGGCATTAACAGATGGGATTCGTAAACGATGGAAACAGGTCGTCACCCCGACCAGACGAGCCGGTCTCCTCTCCAGGACCGGAAGTGGCATCGTTTGTAAACCCGGTGTCGCCCGCATATACGAGGCACCGCGGACTCAACACGGCCCCCACGAGGCATTCTACTCGCGCCAGGCAGAGGTCGACCTTCGACTCGTGCGGAGCGGCATATCCGTTAAAGATAAGAGGCGGAGGTGTACGGCGCGAGCATCTTCGTAGCATCTCGGGAGCACGTTGAGTCGCGCCAAGGCGCAATCAAATGCCGGACCGCCCAGAAGGCTGTCGTATACCTGCCGGTCTTACCGGAGTGACACGTCGAAGGACCCGTCATGGTCGCGGGTCTTCCACAGCACCCACACAGATGAACTGGTTTCGTCGTAGAAAGCAATGTCCTCGAGCCGGATCTCCCGGGTACCTCCGCGTTCGATCGCCGGCCAGGCACGGTAATCCCCAAACCGAATGTCCGCACGCGATGCCGCCGGCTGTGCCAAAGCGGCAACGTGGGCGATTTGGCCGGTTTCGTTCGTGAGAATTAGAACGGGCGGGTCCGCCTCCCCGGGTCACCTCGCCGCCTCCCGTCGAACCGAACATGGAGCAGGACGAAAGAGCGATTGCGACAGCAAAAGTACTGGCGAAAGCGCGAACTGCAGATCGTTTCATAGACGCATCACCTACGGCGACATCGCGTGTTGAAAGCATATACGCGGTTGATACACGCGAGCCGATATCACCACCTATTGATCCGTTGATTCGGCAAAGTGAATCAGCACACCGGACGGATCATGCACGTAGGTGACCCGCGCTCCGTACGCTTCTTCCTGCTGTTCCTGCACACGGGCGTCACCGAATGATCCCTTCCCGATCAGGGAATCCACATGCTCGAACCAGGCACGTGCATCGTCGACGACGACATAGAGCATCCAGTTTTCGGCCCATTCCCGCACATAGAAGTCCTGGAGCAGGATCCTGGAGTCGGCGAGTTCGAGTTCCGCCAAGCCGTCCACCTCCCAGTTTCGCTTCCATCCCAGGGACGTATAGAACTGCATCGAGAGATCGAAGTCCAGTGCCGGGACGAACGGTTTCGTGTCGGATACGCCGGGATGAGTCATGGTCGCTCGAAGTACGGTCCGGAAATACGGTGGCAGCGCGCGATCCATGCCCGGCGGCCGCCGCTCAACCCGCCATGACCCCGGACGTTTCCTCCCCTGCACTCGACCGCACGCTCAACGCCGTGACCGTCACCAGGATGAGGCCCATCCCGATGACCTGCAGACCGTTCAGCGCTTCGCTCAGAATCAGAACGCCAAACAGGGCCGCGGTGACGGGTTCGATCATCGCCACAACGGACGCCACGGCGGGCTCCGTATCGCGCAGCCACAAGATGTATAGCAGGAAGGAGAGTCCCGCGCCGAGAACGCCCAGCACGAGGAAGAGCGGCCGATCCGGCGTGCTGAGGACGTCGATCACCTGCCCGGTGTCGCTTGGCCCCATCAGCGCGATGACGAGCACGGTGAAGGCGACGGTTAAAATCGCAGGCGGGCTGCCGTGAGGTGCTGCGTATTTGAATCCAAAAATGAAGACGGTATAAGACAAGCCCGCGAGCAGTCCGGCACCGACACCGAGCATGGTCAGTCCACCGGCCCCGATATCGTAGATCTGCGTCAGCAACACGATGCCGGCCATGACGACGGCAATCGCGAGCGCCTTGCGCAGGGTGGGCTTCTCCAGCCCGAACACGAACGAAAAGAGGTATATGAAAACAGGAGCCGAGTACATCAACGTGGCTGCGATCGCGACGCTCCCTTCCGCGATGCTGACAAAGTAAAACGAGAAGTTTCCGGCCACACCCAGTCCCGCAATTACCGACCAGAGCCAGAGCCGACCGCTGGCGAGGCCGTTTTCACCCGGACCCAGGGCCAGCCAGACCAGCACGCAGGCCAGCCCGATGCCACCGCGGTAGAGCGAGACCACGAACGGGTCCCATCCCTTCCCCATCAAGATGCCGCCGATCCCTCCCGAAATGCCCCAGAAGAGCGCCGCCAGCACGACGTAGAGAGCCTTCACGTTCAAGTGCCGGGTAGATCGTTGCATCGAAAAGGATGGAGTGGACGGCCGAGGATGTATACGTGATCAAGTACGATCAACGTATCAACAACCCACGGGAAAGACTATGGCAGAGCTGTAAATGTCCTGGACAGCGCACGGCCCCGTCATCTACTTCTT
>JAAAOT010000304.1 GCA_009908725.1 Bacteroidota bacterium
AGCAACTCACGGGCGGTGATCGTGTCCCCCTGGGCGACGTTCGGGTTGCCGGCTTCGAAGAGGTTCGTCAGGAAGGCAGACACCTGCTCGGCTTTCTCCGCATTCGTCCGTGCCCGGTCGCGCTCGGTCGCAAGGCGTTGCGACTGCACGGTGACGGTCGTGGCATATCCAGCCAGAAGCAATACAAGCACGGCGGCAGCGGCCACGCGCCAGCGGTTACGCCGGAGGAACTTGCTGGCGCGGTATTGCCACGTGGAGGGGCGCGCCTCCACAGGAAGCCCCTCTCGGTAGCGACGCAGGTCCTCGGCAAACTCGGCAGCCGAGGCGTAGCGGCGAGACGGTTCTTTCCGAAGCGCCTTCATGATGATGCGGTCGAGGTCGCCCCGCAGGCGGCGCTTCAAGCGCGCGGGTGGGGGAAGGGCAGACGAGGACGGTTCCTGCGCGTCCTCCGCCGCATCCTGCCGCGTGACCGCCGTCGAAGGAGGCTCCGGTCGCGTTTCACAAATGACCTCTTCGATGTGACTCGGCGTGCGCTTTTCAAAGCGATAGGGGCGCCGGCCCGTGACCAATTCGTAGAGCACGACGCCGAGCGCGTACACGTCGGTGGCCGGGGTAATTGCCTCGCCGCGCACCTGTTCGGGGGCAGCATACGCAGGCGTCATCAAAGGTCGACCCGTGCGCGTCACGGGGGCGTCGACGATCGCTTCATCGTCCAGCAGCTTGGCAATGCCAAAGTCCAGCAGCTTCGGGGCGCCGTCGGCGGTGACAAGCATGTTGGACGGCTTGAGGTCGCGGTGCACCACGAGCGTGCGGTGCGCATGCGCAACGGCATCGGCCACCTTTTCGAAAAGCCGTAGCCGCTGATCGATAGAACATGCCGCCTCCTCGCAGTAACGACTCAGTGGCGTGCCGTCGACGCGCTCCATGGCAAAGTACGGGCGGCCGTCGGATGAAAGGCCGCTGTCGTAGAGGCGTGCGATGCCCGGATGCTCCAGCGAGGCCAGGATCTGGCGTTCCGCCCGGAAGCGCTGCGCAACGTTTTCGTAGGACAAGCCGGGTCGAATCACTTTCAGTGCAACCTCGCGCTCGTGCTGGCCATCCGCACGGACGGCGGAGTAGACGGACCCCATGCCACCGCGGCCGAGCAATCCGTCGAGGCGGTACGGCCCGATGCGAGCATCGTCATCGAGCTCAACCTCGCCCCCGAACAGAGAATCGGCACGTTCCGCCTGTGGTATCCCCTCACTCAGAAAACGGGAGACCTCCCCGTCGCTACCGGCCAATAACGATTCCACCTCCGCCCGCAGGTCCTCGTCCCCCGCGCAGGCCTCGTCCAGAAACGCTTCGCGCTCTTTTCCTGCCGGCCGGTCGAGCGCTTCGTCGAGGACGTCTTTCACACGATTCCAGCGATCGGGGGTCATGGGACGTGGGAATTGGGAAACTGCAGGAGTTCGGAATTGCCGGTTAGTGACGGCGTGGACGCAGAAGCAAACGCCGGTAGCGCCATCACGCGGATTCCATGCGCGTGATCTCGCGAGCGAGCCAGGCTTTGGCTGTGCGCCAGTCGCGTTTGACCGTGGAGGGAGAGACGTCGAGTGCGATGGCGGTTTCCTCGATTGTCATCCCACCGAAGAAGCGGCATTCGACGACACGGCTCTGGCGCTCGTCAATGGCAGCGAGGCGGTCGAGCGCCTCGTCGAGTGCAACGAGACGATCGGCTTGCTGGTCGACAGCGATCCGGCCCTCGTCGAGCGTAAGATGGGGGGCGTCCCCACCCCGCTTCTGTGCCTTCCGCTTTCGCGCGCGGTTGATCACGACCTGGCGCATCGCCCGGGCTGCCACCCCGAAGAAGTGGGAGCGTCCCTGCCAGTCCACCGCATGGTGATCGACGAGCTTGTTGTAGGCTTCGTGCACCAGCGCCGTTGTGCGCAGCGTGATGTCGGGGCCTTCGCCGCGCAGTTCGAGGTGCGCGAGTCGGTGCAACTCGTCGTAGACCAGCGGCAGTAGCGCATCGAGTGCTTCGCGATCTTCCTCGCGAAGGCGCTCCAGCAGGTGGGTCACCTCGCTGGGAGAACTGGACATGATGAACGGCTGCGGTTCGAAAACCAGCGAATGGTGCGGGCTCTCTTTGCCCGTCGTCCGTGCGCACAATGCGCAAACAACGAAGCATCGGTCTCAAATGCACAAACGGGTCGACCGCACCCCCCTCTCACACAGCATCTGAGAGGAATAATGATACGACCATGTAACGGGTGCGCAGCGTTTCCGAATTCGACCGTCGCGCCTGACCCATTCGACGGTGATTTCTTGCATGCAATAGTGAGGGAGGTATCGGTACTTCTGCGTCCGTCTCGGGACGTGCAGGAGGCTCTTGGCCGCACGAGACGGTCGCTGCCTGCAAGCATCTACCTCTCCATCACACCCCGCTTCTCGCGCAGCTCCATTCGCATCGCCCCCCGCACCGAGCGACCGCCCGGTGCCCGTAAACGCGCCCCTTCTCTCTGGAATGACACCGCCTCGTCATGAGTCCAGGCTATTCACGATCCACTCCGTTCCTTCTCACGTTCGCGGTTCTGATATTGGCCCTCGTCTGTATGCCCGATGACGGTCATGCCCAGCCGGTGCCGGTCACGAAGATCGAGAATGCCGCAGGCGACTCCGTGCTGACGGTCTTCGACGACGGCGGCTTTGCGGCATACGGGGAAGAAGGCACCGGCGTGATCCCCGTTGAAGGGGCCGGCTCACGCATGATGTGGCACCCGGCCAAAGCCGCCTTTCGTGCGGGAGAAGTCACCCGAGAAGAGTGGAACGAAGCCAATGTCGGTGAACACTCGGTTGCTTTTGGACTGAACACTGACGCCACCGGGGTACGATCCACAGCCATGGGCTTAGGCTCGAGCGCCACGGGCAACGGGTCTACGGCGATGGGTAACGGCACTCTTGCCAGCGGCACCGGGGCCGTGGCGATGGGCAACCTCGCACGAGCCGAGGGCGACGAGTCTACGGCGATGGGCAACCGGACGGACGCCGCGACCGACCAATCTCTCTCCATCGGCAGGTACAACGACGCCAACTCCTCGGTCGATAACACCCTCTTCGTCGCGGGCAACGGTTCGTTCGGTAGCCGCTCCGACGCGCTGGTACTCGACTACGACGGCAATATGACGATTGCCGGCACGCTGACCGAAAACTCCGACCGCCGCCTCAAGACACACATCCAGCCGCTCGGTACCGGCGTTCTGGGCCCTCTCGCCGAGATCGAGCCGGTGCGCTTCCAGTTCAAAGACGCCCGCACCCACCCGTCGGGCACCCAGGTCGGCCTCATCGCACAGGAGGTACAGGCGCAGTTTCCCGCGCTCGTTAGCGAAGGAGTGAGCGGGCACCTCTCGGTGTCGTACTCGAAGTTCACGGCCGTCTTGTTGAAAGGCCTTCAGGAGCAGCAGTCGGAGATCGAGCAGCTGGAGATGAAGGCGAACCGGATCGACCAGCTTGAAGCCCGGCTCGCAGAGCTGGAGCAGGGAAAGACGGACGACCCCGCGTACGCAGGATGGCGCGCATCGGCACCGCTCGGCGGCCTGATCGCGCTGTTGCTGCTTGCCGGTGGCGTCGCTGCGTGGCGACGCTTTCGAGCTCAGTCGAGTGTGAATACCCTGACCGGTCTGGGCTGGACGGGCCTGCTGGTACTCGGAGGGCTCCTCGCCGCCCCGTCCGGTGAGGCCCTGGCCCAGCCGGTGCCCGTCACCGACATCGAAAACGCCGCCGGCGACTCGGTGCTGACAGTCTTCGACGACGGCGCCTTTGCGGCTTACGGGGAAGAAGGCACCGGCACGATTCCGATCGAAGGCGAAGGCACGCGCATGATGTGGCACCCTGAGAAGGCTGCCTTTCGTGCCGGGGAAGTCGGCGTGCTCAGTCCCGCCAGCGAAGAGTGGTGGGATGACGCCAACGTCGGTCGGCGCTCGGTGGCGTTCGGGCAAGACACCCGGGCAAGCGGTTTTAACTCCGTAGCAGTGGGCGACCGTACGACCGCCGACGGGGCCAACGCCACCGCGATGGGTAGCCAGACAACTGCTAGCGGGGGCGGTTCCACGGCGATAGGGGGCGGCACGGAAGCCAGCGGCGTATATTCTACGGCAATAGGAAGCGATACGGAGGCCAGCGGGAATTTCTCCACCGCGATGGGCGACCGCACAGAGGCTGCGACTGATGCCTCCCTCACCATCGGCACGTACAACGACGCCAACGATGGCAGCGCTGACAACACCCTCTTCGTTGCCGGCAACGGCACAGGCATTGTTAACCAATCCGACGCCCTGGTGCTCGACTTCGACGGCAACATGACGCTCGCCGGAAGCCTCACCCAGAACTCCGACCGCCGCCTCAAGACGCACATCCAGCCGCTCGGCAGCGGCGTCCTGGCCTCCCTCGCCGAGATCGGGCCGGTGCGCTTTCAGTTCAAAGACAATCGCACCCATCCGTCGGGCGAGCAGATCGGCCTCATCGCGCAGGAGGTGCAGGCGCAGTTTCCCGCGCTCGTCAGCGAAGGGGCGAGCGGGCACCTCTCGGTGTCGTACTCGAAGTTCACGGCCGTCTTATTGAAAGGCCTTCAGGAGCAGCAGGAGCAAATACAGAAACAGCAGAATCAGATCGAACGGCTGCGCAATCACAACACGGAAATCGCCGCGCTCCAGGCGGAAGTCGACGCGCTGAAGAAGGGACGTTCGCAAACCGCGGGCTGGGGACCGGCGGCAGGCGGGATGCTCGGACTCCTGCTTCTCGGCGGTGGCATCATGGCCATCCGGCGATGGGGCACGCCGCACGCGGCCTCTCTCTTGATCCTGGCAGGCGTGGGGGCGCTACTCCTCGGAACCGCGCCAGCCTCGGCGCAGACGGTCTCCATTCAGAACGGC
>JAAAOT010000243.1 GCA_009908725.1 Bacteroidota bacterium
CTCCCATTCGATGCGCCTTTTCCACCCGGCAGATGTCCCGTTCAGCTCCGCGATCCGGGAAGGCGGGATTCGGGGATCCAGGCCCACTGCAGCGCCCCGGAGACGGGAGGCCGGTCGCCGTCGGCGTGAAGGGATACGTCCACTGTGATTTTGCCAATCGGGCGCTCAGCGATTCGGGATCGATCATCGGCCTGCAGCGAGGCCTCGGCCGTGACGGTGCCCCGCGCCATACGGCTGAAGTCGACGTTCATCGACCGGAGCAAAGGGACGGCCCCGTCGGACAGATTCAGTGCCACGACGAGCCCAGTGGCCGCCTCCGCGAGAAGAGCGAGCGCCGCGGCGTGGGGCGTTCCGACGTGGTTGTGTACCGACGAGTGGTCTGGCAGTGCTACGACGACTCGCTCGGGCGTGTAGGTGTCGATTCGCACGCCGGCGGTGGCCATGAACGGGATCGTCTGGCCGATCGCCTCGGTGATTTTCTCCGGGTCGGGCGCGCCGTTGACTGCACCGTACGCCTCGAAAATGTCGCGGAACGGGTTCGGCCGGGGATCGCTCACGGAAACGGAATACGGGGAACGGGGCAAACGCGAGTGCCGCGGATGAACGGGTTATTCGTCGGACCCAACCGACGGACCGGATGCCTCCGCCGGTGTCTCGGTTTCATCGTTGTCCCGTAGGTCCGCCGTGAGAGCCTCCAGATCCAGGTTCATCAGCGAGGAGAGAATGTCACCCACTTCCGTGTTGTCAATATTTCCCTGGAAGAGGTTACGTCCGGGGCCGTAGGCGTACAGGTTGACGTCAACGGCGGTGTGTCCCCGTGTCGTCCAGCCGATGACGGCGCGTCGTTCGATCATGTCAGAAACGACGAAGTTGAGCGCGTAGGAGTCCAGGGCGTTGCCAATTTTCGTGCGCTCGGTGTCGGAGATGTCGTCGATGCCCGCGATGTCCGACAGGACGGATGTGACCACGTTCACGGAGTCGGCGCGCGTCGTCTCGGCCGGCAACGCCTTCTGACCCTCGGAAACGGCGTCGAACATGGTTCCGTGCGATCCATGGATGCGGTGCAAGACCTCGGGGTGCCAGGCGTAGACGCCCTCTACGGAGCCGTCTTTCTCGATGTCACGACCGAGGGACAGGCCGCCGGTCTCATGGTCGGACACGCTGACGACCAGCGTGTTGCCATCGGACCGGGCCTGTTCAAGGGCCACGGCGACGGCGTCGTTGTAGGCGAGAATGTCCTGCAGATGTGCGGCGGCGTCGTTGCTGTGACCGGCGTGATCGATCCGGCTGGCTTCGATCATGATGAAGTATCCATCCTCATCGGCGGAGACCAGTTCAAGCGCTTTCTCTGTCATCTCTGCCAGGCTGGGCTGCGCATCCGGGTCGCGGTCGATCTCGTAGTCCATGTGGCTCATGCTGAAGAGACCGAGCACCGGCCCGTCGGACACGTCCATCAACCCGGCGCGGTCGCTGACGAACTGGTAGCCGGCATCCCGGGCTTCGGTGACGAGGTTGCGATCGTCCTTACGCTTGCTTCCTTCCGTGCTTTTCGGGACGAAGTGCCGCTTACCGCCACCGAGAATGACGTCCGCGCCGCTCGTGATCTGTTGCGCGGCGATCTCGTTTTCCATCCAGCGATTGGGCACGTGCGCGGAGAACGAGGCCGGCGTGGCGTGCGTGATTCGGCTCGTCGCTACGAGGCCGGTCGCCATGCCCCGGCGCTCGGCCGCCTGCAGGAGTGTGCCCAGCGGTCGCTTCAGCGTATCGACGGCTATCGCGCCGTTGTACGTCTTCACCCCGGTCGCGTACGCGGTGGCCCCCGCGGCCGAGTCCGTCACTCGGCTCGATGTTGAGTACGTGCGCACACTTCCGGTCTGAATGGAGTCGAGCGCAAGCTGATGGACGCCCCGGTAGTGGCGGAGGTAATCTCGCGCCATCGTGGCGCTTGCCGGGCCGAACCCGTCCGGAACGAAGAGGATCACATTTTTCGGCTCCGACGCCGGTGGCCCATCCGCCGGTTGCGCGGTGACGGGCGTCGTCAGCGGCAGGAGTCCGAGGAGAAAAACTAGAGCACCGGAGACGAGGGTGCGGCGCGTCGCGTGGGTCATGGATCGACAGCAGTGAGAGCCGGGACAGGGACGAGACATCCCGTCCAATTGCCCCTCCGTGCGTCAGTTCCCGGGACGAGGGGTGCGAAGACGGGTTCCGGCCGCATTTATCCCTCTGCTGTTTGATTCATAACGCAAGGGTAAAGGGGCCGCCGGGTGCACGCTGTTATCGGAAACAAAAAAAGCGCGACACTCCGACTGGGAGCATCGCGCCGCTGTAGCGAAGCACCGTGACGTTCGGGGTTACTCTGCATCGTCCGGAGCATCCGGATCCACCATGATCTCCCGGTCCGTCGAGTTGAGCACGCCGGGGACCACGTTTCCGTCGGCGTCGAGAAGTTCGAGGTGGACGATGTAGGTACCTTTCTCCAGGCCCTCAACGAAGGACGGGACCCACTCGGTGAGCGTCGTGGAGGCGAGCACCTCGTCGCTGCCCTTCTTCCGGATCTCGTATCGTGCAGAGTATCCGTCCGGGCTGAGTTCTACGTTGTGAAGGTAGAAGTCAAGCATGATCCGCCGGGCGCCGGCCCCCGTGTACGAGCCTTTCGGTCGGCTGTAGATGATGGTCGGCTGTTCCGGGTCCAGCGGGAATTCGCCGGTTTCCTCCCCGACGTAGAAGTTCACGAAATCCATTGCGCCGTCGTTCTTCACGCTCTCATGGTAGGACCGGCTCGGGAATACGATGGCCGTGTGCGCACCGGGCTCGAGCATTCCGATATTGAACGGCGTGCCCGTTTCATAATTCGCGTGGTAGGGTCCGCCGTCGACGATGATGTGAGCGTGCTGGCCGTTCGACGAATTGGCGATTCGTTCTGCCCGCGGCGTTTCGGTCTGCGTCCGCGTTTCGAACGCTTCGACCTCCACCGTGACCATGACGTCCGAGCCTGCTTCAAGCACCTCGCCATCCGCCGGGGCCGTGAACATTGCCTTTGCCCCCGGGATCGCCGGTGAGCGCTCGCCCTGCTCGATCACGACGTTCATGGCCGAGTCGGCCGCGGAATCCGTATCGGCATCACCACCGCCCTCCTCAGAGTCTGCGGACCCGCCGCACCCGGTGAGGGCGAGAAGGAGGGCAAGACCGACAGCTAGAAGGGGTACGGGTACGGACGTACGAAAAGGCATTTGCATAACGGGGATGGTGTTTGGTCGGATCGGGTGACGCCCGCCGGGTAAGGGCGACGGGAGCATGGAAACGTACGGACGGTATCGCCCGGCTGTCAAGATCCCCGCACCGTTTCCGATCCGAGTCACGATGATGTGACAGTTCGCTACGTCCGCATCGGCGGTACGGCGGCGAAGCAAGAGTGAGACCGGGGCATGTGCCTCCGATGGAACCCGAGGATTGAGGCGGGCCGTATCACGCCGTCCGCATCTGCCCCGCTCATCCCGTCGTCCTGCATGGATACGTTTGCTCGCACCGCCCCCGCTCGCGCGCTCTACGCTGCGCTGTTCATCGTCCTTGCTGCGTTTCATGTGTCATGCCGCGCCCAGCCCGCGCCGGATGACCGTCCCACGCCGCCCCACCCGGAGATCGACGTGCAGCACTACGATTTCCGTCTGACGCTGAACGACACGAGCGACCAGATCACCGGAGAGGCCACGATTCGGCTGCGCGCCGCCACGGATACACTCACGGCGATCCGGCTGGACCTCGACGACCCGCAGACCGTCGACGGTATGCGAACCGGCATGGAGGTGACGGCCGTCGAGGAGGACGGAGCCCCCGTCATGTACCGACAGGAGACCGACCATCTGGTCATCACCCCGGCCGAGATGCCCGGGACCGGCGAGGAGCGCACGCTCACGATCCGCTATACCGGCGTGCCGGCGGACGGGCTCATCATTGGGAGCAACCGACACGGGGATCGCACCTTCTTCGGAGACAACTGGCCCAATCGCGCCCGGCACTGGCTTCCGGTCGTCGACCATCCGTCCGACAAGGCGACGGTTGCGTGGACGGTTGATGCCCCGGCCCGATACGACGTCGTGGCCAACGGGGAACGCCTCGGGCAAACCGATACCGGCGAGCGGCGGGTTACCCGGTACCGAACCCGGGCGCCGCTCCCCACCAAGGTGATGGTTTTCGGCGCGGCGGAGTTCGTTGTCGATTCCCTCGGCGTGCAGGGCGACATTCCGATGCAGAGCTGGGTGTATCCCCAGGATCGCGTTCCGGCAACGAAGGATCTACAGGTGGCCCCGCGCATCGTGCGGTTCTTCGAGGGAAATATTGCTCCGTATCCGTTCGCCAAGCTGGCCAACGTGCAGTCGACCACGCGGTACGGGGGGATGGAAAACGCAGGTGCCATATTTTACAGTGAAACGGCGATGGCCGACGGACAGTCGTCCACCGGTCTCGTAGCGCACGAGATTGCGCACCAGTGGTTCGGGAATACGGTTACGGAGGCCGACTGGCCGCATCTCTGGCTGAGTGAGGGATTTGCGACGTATCTCGAGCAACTGTACCTCGAGTACGCCGAAGGAGCATCCGCCATGCGAGAGTCCATGTCAACCGCCCGGAATCAGGCGCTCACCTTCCAGCGCCAGAACCCGGACGAGCCGCTGGTCGACACGACCTTCACCGATCCCGTAGAGTTGCTGACGACGAACCCCTACCGGAAGGGCGCCTGGGTCCTTCATATGCTCCGGTTCGAAATCGGTGATGAGGCGCTCTGGTCGACGTTTCAGACCTACTACGAACGGCACCGCCCGGGGAACGCGACAACGGCCGATTTTCAGGCCGCGGCTGAAGACTTTTCAGGG
>JAAAOT010000326.1 GCA_009908725.1 Bacteroidota bacterium
TGAGAACGAGGAGGTTCGGATGATTGAGATTTCGCCGCAGACAATGGACTTCGTTGAGTCCTTCGCGGCGGAGTACCGTGAAGACGTGGTGAGCCGCACCGAAGCGCGCCGCATTCTGAAGCAGATCGACCGCAAGAAGATCAAAAAGCTGATCCGTGCGGGTGACGTGAAAGACGTCGAAGTGGACGAAGAGACTCGTATCGTTGTCGGAAGCATCGAGGACTACCTGATGGCCCGCGAGCGGGACGAGGAAGAAGACGAGTAGGCCTTTATTCCTGGCGCCCCGCAGACCCCACATTCCAAGATTTCAGAAAAGCATGCTCCGCTCGGAGGGTGCTTTTTCTGTATGTGCGCTCTGGATCGGGAATAAATGCTGGTTCCGTCTGCCCATTGACAAGCGCGGCGTCCAATGAAAAACGCGCCCCCGGAAAGGCTCCGGCGACGCGGTGATGGCTCCGTGTCTTCGTCGTGGTTTACGGCTCGTACGGTTCGATGGAGCCCAGACCCGATGTTGAGCGATCGACCGACGCCGGATCGCCAAGATATCGGATATCTCCGAGACCGCTCACACGGGCCTTCAGAGACTCCGTCGCATGCACGAGGCAGTCTCCGGTCCCGCTCACGCGTGCCGTCGTTTCCCGGGTCACGAGGTCCGGGGCCTCCACGTCGCCGGTGCCACTGATCGACACGTAGTGCTGATCGGTCTCTCCCTCCAGTTCGACATCGCCGGTACCGGAAATACGGGTTTCAATTCGATCTGCCGTCACGCTCAGTTCTACATCCCCGGTGCCGTTCACCTCGATCTCGAGCTTCTCGGCGGAAATCGGCGTCTGGCCCTCGATGTCGCCCGTTCCGTCTACTTGCAGGCCGTTGACGGAGGTCATGGTGATCCGAAACGAAAGGTCGTCTCCATCGACCCCGTTCCCGAGAAGGCGAGAAAGGAAGCCGGAATCGCCAAAGTCGCCGTCGATCACGAGCCGGTCCCCGACGACGCGTGTGTCGACCGCATCCAGGACATCCTGAGATGACGCCCGAATCTCGACGCGCTGCTCCGAGCCCTGCGACAATTCTACGTCACCAGGCACCTTCAGGTGTAGCTGAGAGAACGACGCCACGTCTCTCGTGTCGGATAGCTGCTGTGCAACGGCGTCCGACGTGATGACGCCAGCGAAAACGAGAAGGAGGGAGGATGCGAGTATCCGAAGTCGAGTCATTTCCTTTCATGGTCCCATATTCGAAGAACGAGGTGCCGGGGTGCGACCGGCTTCATTCGTGGGACGTGTCCACCCCGGAAAAGGGTTACACCTGCGCAGAAGAAGCCGCGGCGGCTGTGTCCGCCGGCGCACCGAGCAGGTCCCGCAATTCGTCTTCAAGCGCATCTGCGGGAAAGATGCCCGGAATCTGGTAGCGGACGGTGTCGTCCGAGGTTACGACGAGGGACGTCGGAAGCACGTAGATCGGGCCGAGCTGCTTGTCCGCCTCGCCGGTGGAGTCTGCGACGACGGGGTAGCTGATGCCGTGTTCGTCTGCGAACGGCCGCACCTCCTCAAGCCCCTGTTTGTTGGCGATGCCGATGACCTCCAGCCCGTGCGGACCGAGCTTCGACTGCAGTTCGTTCAGATCCGGGATCTCTTTCAGGCACGGGGCGCACCAGGTCGCCCAGAAATTGATGATCTGGACGCCGCCGTCCGAGGGTCCGATTTCGACACGATCTCCCGACATGGTTTCGAAGGAAAGATTCGCCGGGACGGCAAAGGGCTCGTCCAACGGGGCGGTACGCGCAGCCGTGTCGGTCTGTATGTCGGCCGTGGAGCGCGGGGCCTCGGCCGGGTCGCGCTCGCTGTTGCCGCACCCGATGAGGAGCAATCCGACGAGAGACAGTCCAAGTAGCGATAGGAACGGGGAAGCGACGACAGATCGGCGGAGGGAAGCATCCATGGCTTCGGCGGGTCTCAGATCAACATTCGGTAGCTGATGTCCGGCACGACATCATTCAGCGGTGCCGTTCAGGGCGGACCGGACGTCGTCGGCTTTCACGCGGTAGTGCGATGCGTCGTACGTCGAGGCACCGTCGGAGAGCACGATGACCTGCGGCGTCTCGTGGCGGACGTCGAGGTCATCCGCGATCGCGTCCGACACACTCCGTGCGTCCTGAACGACCACGCGATAGATCGGCGTATCCACCTCGCCGGCAAGATCTTCCATTTCCCCGTTTGCACGGGCGCTGGTCGGGCACGCCGAGCTGTGCTTGAACACCACGACCGGGGTGGATTCCGAGGCTGCGAGTGCATCCTCCCAGTCGGAGGAGGAAGTCAGCGGTTGAAAGACGTCGTTGCTCATCGGGGTTAAAAGGCTGGAACTGGAGACGGGATCCTCGTGCAGTACCGTACCCTGGACCCCTCAGGGTGATACGCGAAGACGTTGAAGGTCTGGTAAAATTGATTCCGGTTGTTCGCACACGTTCTGGAACAGCGAGGGTTGCGGGGTGGTGAATCGGGTTCGATTCGTACGTACAGAAAAACGCCCGCCACCATTTTTCGGGGCGGGCGTTCCTGGTACCGAGCGTTCTGACGGGATACGTTCCAGAGGGGCTTATTCGTCGTGGAAGCGCGTCTCGTTTTCCGCGTGCTTCGTCAGCAGGGCGGACGGTGCGAAGCGCCCCCCATGCTTTCGCTCGAGGCGTTCGAGCCGGGCACGGACCGCGCCAGCGCCTTCCTGGTCGACATACCGGAACGGGCCGCCGCGGAAGGGCGGGAAGCCGAGCCCGAACACGGCACCGAGGTCCCCGTCGGTCGGATCGTTCAAGATGCCTTCCTCTAGGCAACGGATGGCTTCATTGACCATCATCAGGCCGAGTCGCTCCTTCACGTCATCTGCCGGGAACGACGTCCGATTGCTGCCGCCGAAGTGGCGGTAGACAGCGTCGTTGAACGACGTTCGCTTCTTCTCCGGCTTGCCCGGCTGCGGCTCGTAGAAATAGAATCCCTGTTCGGTCTTCTGTCCTTTCAGTCCGGCCTCGACGAGGGTAGCGGCCGAATCGCTGATGTTGGTCTGCTCTTCATCGAGATGCGCCCGCATTACCTCCGTAATCTTTGCGGCCACGTCGATGCCCACGAGGTCGAAGAGCTCGAACGGTCCCATGGGGAAGCCAAAGTCCTTCATCATCTCGTCGATCTCTTCCACGTCGCCCCCTTCCTCGAGCATGAGGAGCGCCTCGTTCATGTAAATGGCGAGGATGCGCGTGGTGTAAAACCCCGGCCCGTCCTTCACGACAATAACCGTTTTGCCCTGCAGCAGGCCGGCGTCGTACGTCGTCGAAATCGCCTCGTCGGACGTCTCGTCGGTGACCACAATCTCCAGCAGCGGCATCTTGCCGACAGGGGAGAAGTAGTGCATGCCGAGCACGCGCTCGGGTCGTTCCGCGGCTGCTGCAATGTCTGAAATCGGGATGGAGGACGTATTCGTCGCGTATACGCAATCGTCACGGACGACGGCCTCCGTGTCTTTCAGAATGGACTGCTTGAGGTCCAGGTCTTCCGGCACGGCTTCAATGACGACGTCGGCATGGCGAAACGCCGCGTAGTCGCCGGTTGGCGTGACGCGTTCCACGATCTGATCGCGCTCAAACTCCGTGATGATCCGGCGATCGCTTTTCTTCTTCATCGCCTTGTAAATGTGCTTCTTGCCGCCTGCCGCCAGTTCGATGTTCTGGTCTTTGAGGACGACGTCGGCTCCGTTTTCGGCGCTTACCTCCGCAATGCCGGCCCCCATCAGCCCGGCGCCCAGGACGCCAAGGGTGTCGACGGGACGTGCTATTTCGGCGTTGGGGTTCTTGTCGCCCTTCTGCTTGGCGAAGAAGAGACTCACGAGGGCGCGCGATTCGGGGGTGAAGACGAGATCCCCGAAGTTCCGCGCCTCGGTGTCCAGCCCCTCCTCGAGGCCGCCCTCCATGCCTGCCTTCACGCATTCGATGATCTTCGGCGGGGCGGGGTAGTTGCCGCGAGCCTGCTTCTGTGCCTTCTCCCCGGCCTTCTGGTAGATGACCCGCCGGCTGACGGTGTTGCTCTCCAGGAGCTTTTCGGTGAAGGACTGAGTGTCGCGCTCGATCTGAAGCGACCCGTCGGCGAGCGACTTGGCAGCCTCAACGGCCGCACGGTGTAGCCCGGGCGGGTGAATCGTCGCGTCAACAAGCCCGATGCGACGGGCCTTCCGCGGATAAATGTTTTTCCCGGTCAGCATCATCGTGAGCGCCTGCTGCACGCCGACGAGGCGGGGAAGATACTGCGTGCCGCCACCGCCCGGCAGAAGGCCCAGTTGCACTTCCGGCAGGGCCATCTTCGTCTTGCCGTGCGTCGTGCAGATGCGGTAGGTGGCGCCGAGCGTCATCTCGAGCCCACCGCCCATGGCTGCCCCGTTGATGGCCGCGACCGTAGGGATACGTAGATTCTGCATGCGGGCGAGCAGCCGGTGCGCCCGGCGACTCAGGGCGCGGACGTCCGCCGGCATCTCAAACGCTGACAGCATGTTGATGTCCGCCCCGGCGATGAACGAGTTGTCCTTGCCGCTGATAAAGACCGCGCCGCGGATGTCCGGAGTTTTTTCCACCGCTCCGATGACTTCCTCGAAGGCGGCCAACATGTCCTCCGAGATCTTGTTTACGGAGGCGTCGGGATCGTCGATCGTTACGGTCGCGATTCCGTCGGCGTCGACGGTGAGGGTAAGCAGGTCGGTGTCCAGATCGAAGGTCTGGAGGTCAGCAGTCGTGGTCGGCATAGGGGCGGAAACGGTTTAAGCGGAGAAGAAGCGGCGGGTGGGCACGGATCAGGTGCGCTCGATCAGCATTGCGTGGCCCTGCCCCCCGGCGGCGCAGGCCGAAACGAGGGCCCATTGACCGTCTTCCTCGTGCAGGCGGTTGGCGGCGGTGGTCACAAGGCGAACACCGGTCGCGCCGAAGGGGTGCCCGAGGGACAGAGATCCGCCGCGGGTATTCAGCTTGTCCATGTCAACGTCGCCGACCGCAGACGTCCGGTTCAATTTCTCCTCAGCAAACGTGTCGGAGCGGAGCGCCTCCAGAACGGCAAGCACCTGTCCGGCGAACGCTTCGTGCAGCTCGATGACGTCGATGTCGTCGAGCGTGAGACCGGCCGCGTCCAGGACCATCGGGATGGCGTAGGCCGGGCCGAGGAGCAACTCCTCGCCGGGGTCCTGGGCGACGAAGGTGTAGTCGCGGAGCGTTGCAATCGGGGTGTGACCGTCGGCGTCGGCACGCGCCTGGCTCATAAGCAGCGCCGCGGACGCGCCGTCGGTAAGGGCCGACGAATTCCCCGCGGTCACGGTACCATATGGCTTCACGAAGGCGGGGGATAGGCCCGCCAGCTTCTCCTGCGACGTATCCGGGCGGACCACGTTGTCCGTGTCGATCACGTCGAACTCGGGCGGGACGGTCGCCGGGACGAGTTCCTTCGCGAGCCGGCCATCGGCCTGCGCCTCGGCCGCGCGCTGGTGGGAGAGCAGCGCGTACTCATCCTGGTCCTCACGGCTGACGCCAAACATGGCGGCGAGCTTATCGGCGCTTTCTCCCATCACCTCACCGGTGGAAAACTCGGCGATGGAGGGCGCCTCCGGAACGAGATCCGCCGGGCCGAGCCCCTTCACGAGGTCGAGGTAGTCGCCGGGTCCTTTCGCCTTGCGGGCCTCGAAGAGGCGTTTCCGGACGCTTCGCTTGACACGAATGGGCGGATCCGACATCGTCTCCGTGCCGCCCGCGATGATCGTGTCCGCGAGTCCGCCGCGGATGAGGTCGACCCCGCTTGTGACCGCCTGGTTGCTCGAAATGCACGCCATCGTCACCGTGAAGGCTGGTACATGCTTCGGGAAACCGGCTCCCAGCGCTGCCTCGCGCGCCACGTTGCTCGTTTCCACATCCTGGATCACGCACCCCATAACGATGCGATCGACGACGTCTTTGTCCACACCGGTCCGAATCAGAAGGCCTTTGAGCGCCATGCGGCCCATGTCGTAGGCCATCAGGTCGGTGTAGCCGGTGCCGGCCCGCTGAAACGGGATGCGGCAGCCGTCGATCAGGACAGGGGTACGGGATCCGGCGCCCGAGACGCCGTTCATCGATCGGCTCATGGCCGTAAGAGGAATTAGTAGAGAACGGTAGCGAAGAGGCGGGGACCTTCATGAAAGCGCTCCCGCGACGGTCCGGCGGCGGACGTAGCATTCGGAGGCTCTCATGCATCGGTCGGATCGCACGCCGTAGCCCCCGCCACGTTCGACGAGTCAGACTACAGCTTAACGGTGTTAAGTGCAACCGTACGGTTACACGCGATCCCCGAATTCTGGTTTCAACACGTGTCCGGCCAGAAACCGCCCGGGATGTGCGGCGAGCAATGTACGACGACCGTGGCGTGTATAGCTAGCATCTTCCCGTCAGACAGCGGCGGGGACGGGCGACCTTCGTGCGCGTCATCCGCCCTTTCACCCGCAATTCCGGCTGTGAGGGAAACCCGACCGGCATGGTTCGATGAAACCGGGCGTCCCGTTTACACAGAAATGCACAAGGTTTCGGTCTATGGCAGACCCCGATACGTCAACCATCATCGGCCGCAACCCGGTCCGGGAAGCTCTCGAACGAGAAGATCAGGGGATCGAGAAAATCATGCTGGCTCAGAGCGCGAGCGGCGAAGCGATCGGGGTCATCCGAAAGGTGGCAAAGGAGCGGGACGTGCCGGTTCAGTACGTGCCGCAAGCGCGTCTCGACCACGAGTCGCAGGGCGCGGCGCACCAGGGAGTCGTCGCCATCGCCAGCCCGATCACGTATCTATCGGTCCACGAACTGCTGACAAAGGTGGCGCCGACATGGGGGGATGTGCAGGACCGAAAACCGCTTCTGCTCGTGATCGACCGCGTCACAGATACACGAAACTTCGGAGCCATTCTGCGGAGCGCGGTGGCCGCCGGCGTCGACGGTGTAATTGTGCCGCAAACGTCCATGGCACCGCTCAATGCCGCTGCAATTAAGGCCAGTGCGGGAACGGCGATGCGGATTCCGATCGCGCGGGCGCCGAAGTTGCCGACCGTTCTTCAGCAGCTGAAGGAGCGCGGCTACTGGGTCTGCGGCGCGGATGGGACGTCAGAGACGACCGTCTGGGACGTGGACTTCGACCGGGCGGTGGCGGTGGTCCTCGGGAGCGAAGGGGAGGGCCTGGCGGCAGACGTGGCGAAGGCGTGTGACGAACGCGCGGCAATTCCCATGCGCGGGCCGGCCGAGAGCCTGAATGTGTCCGTTGCCGCCGGGATTTTCCTGCTTACGGCTGCTCGTCCGCGGCTCCAGTGACGGGGGCCGGAGTGGATCGCGCCTCGCTGTTCGGGTGGGGCGAGCGCTGCGCCGATCCGCCGGATGGATCGCGATCGGAATCCTCGGTCTGGCTCTGCGCGTCGGCCTGGCGTGCTTCCGAGCGCTGGAACAGGCGGGTGAAGCTGCTGCCTTGGTGAACAAGGGCGATGACGCCCGCAATCGTGTAGAAAACGAGCTGGGCCGCGTGCGTCAGAACGGCGTACGACGCCGATGCCCCTTCCGGCACGTCGTAGAGGAGGATGAGTGCCTGGATGGTGACGTAATGGTACGACCCGATCCCGCCGGGGGAGGGAACGAGAAGCCCGAGCGAACCGATCGCCATCAGGATCCATGCGTCGACCAGGCCGATGTCGTAGGGAACCGTCAGGTCCAGCATTCGAAACGGCACGTACGCCATCAGCAGGTACCCGCCCCACATGCCGAGGGTGCTGATGACGATCGACCACCGACGCGGGCTCCGACCGAGCGTCATAAAGCCCTCTTTGAACGAGACGAGCGCAGGCTGTAGTGTGCTCGTCCACATCTGGCGAAGGGCAGACTGCTCGTTCTGAAACATGCGCCAGATGCCGGCGGTGATGCCTACCACGACGGCGATTCCCGCCACGGTCCAAAGCGCGATCGATGTACCGGGGAGGGCTTCGACGCGCGCAACCACCGGCTCCACAAAGGTTTGTCGGACGACCGGCAGACGGTCCACCAGGAGAACACCCGAACTCAGAATGGCGAACGCAAGTACGGCGGTGTCGAAAACGCGTTCGACGACCACGGTGCCGAAGACTGCGCTGAAGCGATAGCGCGACTGCGTGGACATGTTGGCTGTCCGAGCCACCTCCCCCATGCGCGGGGCGGCATAGTTCACCATGTAGCCGATCATGACGGACGCAAAAGCATCCGGCAGCCGTGAGGCTGGCGGTTCGCCCTCTTCATCCGCCCGTGTGCGGTCCGCCGGCAGGGCTTCCAGCAGCAGATGCCATCGCCATGCCCGCATCCAATTCGCGCCGATCACCAGCAGTACGAGTACCGGTACCCAGCGGTAGTCTGCCTGACGAAAGGCGCGCGTGATGGTGTCCACGTCGATCCCGCGGAAGGCGAGATAGAGGAGCCCGGCGGCAAGTAAGAAACTGCCGACCTGAAACAGGCGGCGACGAAGACGACGCGTCACGAAGGAACGTATGCTGGCGGAAAGTTCGGCGAGTGAGGCAAGGCCGGCGGCATGCTACGACGAACGGAGGTCGACGACCTCAACGTCTTCCGGCGGGTCGAACCGAAACCTTGTGTCGGAGAGGCCGGGGTTGATACTGATGTCCTGGAGGCGAATCGTGATTACGCTGCCATTGGCGTCGCGAACGCGTAAACGCTCGATGATTCGGGACGCGGGATTGACCCACAGCCTGACGTCTTCAAACGACGCGTCGGGTACCGAAGGTTTCAGGTCGAGGATCGTAAAGGAGGTGCCGGCGGCTGTGGTGTCGCGAGATGTGTCAATCGCGTAGCGTGCCGCATAGTCCGTGAAGAAGGTCTGCGGGGTAAGGTCGCTCCCATCATCCGACGCACGGTTGATGATCACCTGCTTCTGTCCCGGGGAGTAAATCCAGGTCGTCGATCCGTCGGTCACGAACGTCTGTTGATCGGTTTCGACGCGATACCTGGGGCCGGCCAGGTACAGCGTTCCCTCGGTGCGGCGGGCCGACGCGAATTCGGACTCGACGGTCTGGACAAACCGGGCCTGAATGCCGTCAATCGACTCGTATCGCGCCTGCACTTCTTCCAGGAGGCCGGCACTGGACTGTGCGATCGCCGGCGCGCCGGTGCCGACGTGCAGGAGGATCAGCGCAAAAAAGATCGAAAGTAAGTTGCGCATGGCGGGCAGGGGAAGCAGAGGGTAAGTGGTAGACATGTGTCGGCGAGAGCCGCACATCGCGGCAGTCCCGTAACGCATTTCGGCGAACAGGGACCTGAAATTCACTTAATCGGTGGCGAGAGGAAAGGTCTCCACCACCTCGTGTCGGGCGCCATCGGGGCCACGAAGACTCCGGTAGAGCGTCAGGCCGCGAACCGTGACGGCGGGAAGATGCACGCTGGGTGCCTCACGGAGCGCATGATGCACGGCCTCGGGTTCGGCGTCTCGAATGCGGCCGATCGTGACGTGGGGGCGAAACGCGTTGTCCGCCTCGTCGAGTCCGGCATCTTCGAGGGCCTCGGACACCTCTGCGTAGAGAGCCGAGAGCGACCGCGTTTGCTCGGATCCGCACATGACCACACGCGGCGAGAGCCGGGAGGGGAGGACGCCGAGGCCGAACGGCTCGATCTGCGCTGCAGAGGCATCGACGGATGCGAGAGCCTCCCGGTACGCGTCCGCCTCCGTGTCGCTCGCCTCCCCGATGAACCGGATCGTCAGGTGGTAGGTATCCGGCGTAGACCAGCGGACATCGATGTCGCGCTGCTGGAACGGGTCTTGGAGGGCCTCCGCCTGGCGGACACACGCCGAACGGAGTTCGTCGGGCAGGTCAAGGGCGACGAATAGGCGCATAAAATGGCACAGGGAATCGATTCTGAAGGTGGTCTTCGGTGAGTATGCCTCTCCTTAAGAAGCTCGTCAGCGGTGGACAAACCGGCGCCGACCGTGCGGCACTCGATGCCGCTCTGGACGCAGGCGTTGACGTGGGCGGCTGGTGTCCGAGGGGGCGGCGCGCGGAGGATGGCCCGATTTCAACAAGCTACCCGCTTCGAGAGACGCCGAGCCCGGATGTCCGGCAACGAACGGCCTGGAATGTTCGCGACAGCGACGGCACACTCATTCTGCTACTGGATGATGCCGATCAGGGGACGGACTTCACCCGGCAAAAGGCGCACGACCTGGGTCGCCCGGTCGTGGAGGTCGTTCTACCTGCCGGGCCGTCGGAGCGCAAACAGGTCGCGGCGTGGTTGGTAGCGAATGAGATTGAGGTCCTGAATGTGGCTGGACCGCGCGAAAGTAACGCGCGGGGGCTTTACGAGGCCGCACGCTGCTTTCTTTCGACGTTGCTCCGACGTCAGGGGGACGCCGGGTGACGACGGGCAGGGGAACAATGCGGATTCAGGGTCGAGGGAGGGCCCGAGGGGCGGTCATCCTCGATCGTCGTTCAGGTCCTTCAAGGATTTTCGGTGCCGCTCCTCGAACAGGTTTTCGCCGGTCTCCAGTCGACGTGCGGCTCGCCAGAGAAGCGTCACACCGGCGGCGACACTGAGAACGACGAAGGCGATGACCGCCGGCCAGTACGGTGCGGTGTTACCGAACTGGCTCGCCTGCATCTCCGGGTGCTTCAGCCATTGATCTGCGAGCCAGACCACGAGGCCCAGCCCGAGCAGGACAAATACAGCGGCGCCGCCCTTCAAAATGCGGGCATAAAGCGAAGTGTTAGAGGTTGAGTCCACGAAAACGGTAGGCGGTCGTTCGGAGAATAGAAGCTCAGGATGCGTCGTCGGCGGCGGATGCATAGCGTTCCGCGTAGGCATCTACGCTCGGGCGGACCGGAATCCCGGCGTCTCGCAGAAACTGCTTGGCCTCACCGACAGAGTATTCCCGGAAGTGAAAGATGCTGGCCGCTAGGACGGCGCTCGCGCCCCCGATCTCAAGCCCGTCCCGAAGGTGCGGCAGCGTGCCGGCCCCTCCGGAGGCGATCACGGGAATTCGGACCCGGTCGGTGATGCGGCGGAGGAGGTCGTTATCATACCCATCTTTCGTCCCGTCGCGATCCATGGAGGTGATCAAAAGTTCGCCGGCCCCGCGCTCTTCGGCCTCGACGGCCCATTCGATGGCGTCGATCCCAGTGTTTTTGCGTCCTCCGTGGACAAACAACTCCCACGTCTCCGGCCCGGTTCGCTTGGCGTCGATGGCGACGACGATACACTGAGCGCCGAATGCCTCGGCCCCGCGTGAGATTACCTCCGGTTCTTTCACGGCCGCGGAATTGATCGCGACCTTATCGGCACCGGCGTGGAGCATCGCGCGCATGTCCTCCACGGTCCGTAGTCCGCCGCCGACGGTCAGGGGAATGAAAACCTGATCGGCGGTGCGTCGCACGACATCGTGCATGATGTCCCGCCCCTCGTGGGTGGCCGTGATGTCGAGAAACACCAGTTCATCAGCGCCGGCCGCGTCATAGGTTCGCGCCTGCTCGACGGGATCCCCCGCGTCTCGAATATCGACGAAGTTGATGCCCTTGACCACGCGACCCTCATCCACATCGAGGCAGGGAATAATGCGTTTGGCAAGCATAGCGTTGGTGTGCGAAGTCAGGGAGTCGGGGCAGTCGCCGTCGGTGCAGCCGGGCTCGGTGCAGTTGCTACTGATGCGGCGTTCCGGCAATTCGGGATACCGTGTTGTCGGGGAGGCGCTTTAGCAGTCCGGATTCAGCGTCGGTTCGTCGCGGAGTTTCGCCGTGGAGTAGGTGTCGAGATCGACCTTCTCCTTGTCATTCCAGCACCAGAATTGCTGGCAGGGGAACTGATTCTCATACAGCGCTCGTCCGACGATGACGGAGTCCACCTTGTAGGGGCTGAGCGTCTGGATCTTGACCAGGTCCTTGTGCTGGCCGACGCCGCCGGAAGCCGTGATTTTTGCCTCGGACAGGGCATTGCCCAGGTTGCGATACGCCTGCACATTTGGACCGGTCATCGTGCCGTCCCGGCTGATGTCCGTGTAGATGATGCGCCGGACGCCTCGTTTCTCCATGTCCAGCGCCAGCTCTACGGCATCCACGCCGGAGCCCTCCGTCCATCCCTGTACGCGCGCTTCGCCGTCCCGGGCGTCGATGCCGACGACGACTCGACGACAGGAGAAGCGATCGATGGCTTCCTCGACGAGGTCTGGATTCCGCACGGCTACCGTTCCCAGGATAACCCGGTACACGCCCCAGTCGAGTGCCTGCTCGATATCTTCGATGGAGCGAATGCCGCCGCCGAGCTGGATCGGGATGTCGAGCGCGTCGGCAATGCGGCGGATGACCTCTCGATTATCGTCCCGGTCCTCGCTTCCGCCGCGTGCCGCATCAAGGTCGACCACGTGCAGGGTTCGCGCGTTCTGGACGCGCCAGAGCTTGGCCATGTCGACCGGATCGTCGAAGTAGACCGTTTCGTCATCGTACGATCCCTGGTGTAGTCGCACGCAGCGACCACCGCGCAGGTCGATGGCGGGGATGATGAGAGCCATGGCGAGAGGGAAGCAGGCGATAAAAAACGATAGCGGCGATTGCACTGCCGACGGCGGCGAGCGTTTCAGGGTCGGTCAGGACATCGTCGCTACAACTGCGTGAAGTTTTCCAGGATGCGGAGGCCGTGGTACTGGCTCTTTTCCGGGTGGAACTGAACCCCGAATACATTATCGCGCTGAACGACGGCCGGAAAGGCGTGCCCGTAACTGGAGGTGGCGAGCACGTCGGACGCGTCGGCGGCGACTGCGTGGTAGGAATGGACGAAGTAGACGTACGGCTCGCCTCCTTCGTCGAGTCCGTCGAACAGGGGGGACGAGCGGGTCGGGGAAAGGACGTTCCATCCCATATGCGGCACCTTCAGATCCGTCGTCTCTCCGTTCGCGGCGCGGTGGAAGTGAACCACCTGCCCGGGGAGGAGCCCGAGCCCCTGATGCGTGCCGTGCTCCAGGCCTTCGTCGAAGAGCAGCTGCATGCCGACGCACACGCCCAGGAAGGGAATTCCGCGATCGATGGCGGCGTGGATGGCGTCCTCGACCTCTCGCGACCGGATCTCGTTGATACAGGACCCGAACGCCCCGACGCCGGGCAGAACAAGTCGCTCGGCAGTAGCAATCGCATCCGGATCGTCGGTCCGCAGGACATCTGCGCCGACCGCCCGGAAGGCTTTCTCGATGGAGCGCAGATTCCCGATGCCGTAATCGATGATGGTGACCATGCAGAAAAGGGGGTAGGTAAAAAAACGATCGTCCGTGCCCGGCGGACTACTCTTCGTTCAACGCCCGGGACCGCTCCGTTGCCGTGTTGACCGCATTGATGATCGTCGTGCGCAGTCCGCGCGACTCCAACTCCGACACGGCAGCGATCGCCGTGCCGCCGGGCGTCGTCACCTCATCGCGGAGGATCGCCGGGTGCTTGCCCGTCTCCAGAACTAGCTTGGCTGCTCCGTGGACGGTCTGCGCGGCGAGGGAGGCGGCGACATCTCGTGAAAGACCCTGCTGGACCCCGGCATCGGTCAGTGCCTCGATGAACATGTACACGTAGGCGGGCCCACTCCCGGACAGGCCCGTAACCGCGTCCATGAGCGACTCTCGCGTCGTCACCACCTGTCCGACGGCTTCAAACATGTGCTTGACCGTCATAAGATGACCGTCGTCCGTGAAGGCGCCTCCCGCGATTGCCGTGGCTCCTTCGTCGACCAGGGCGGGCGTGTTGGGCATGACCCGTACAACCGGTTGCTCCGATCCGAACGCCATCTGAAGGCGCTCGGTGGTGACGCCGGCAAGCACACTGACGACGAGCGCCGTTCGGGTCACGTGCTCGCGGATCTCGGTTACCACCTCCGATCGACTCTGCGGTTTGATCGTCAGTAAAATAATGCTGGCGTTTCGGACGGCTTCAACGTTGTCCGTCGTGGTACGGATGCCCGGGAAGGCCTCTCGGAGTTCATCCAGTGCGCCGGCAGAACGACGCGTCGCAACGACCTGCTCCGGGGCGATGCGCTCACTGCGAATCATGCCGCCGATCATTGCTCGACCGATGTTTCCGGCTCCGATGACAGCTACGGTTTCGTCTGAAAGCATCGATGGGCTCGGGTTTGTGCTGGATCGCAGAACGGACGGAGTGATGGTGTTGTCCGTGGTAAGCAGTTGAGAGGCGGACTTATATCGTCCCTTTCGTCGACGCGATCTCCGGGTGGGAATCGCTTCGGTTGATCGCCATGCGAAGGGCACGGGCAACGCTTTTAAACGTCGCCTCAACCTTATGATGGCCGTTCGTACCGTACAAAACGGTCACGTGCAGGTTGCAGCGCAGGTGTTCGGCTACAGAGTACCAGAAGTGCCGGACCATCTCAGTCGAGAGGTCGCCGACGGTTGGACGCGAAAAGTCGACATCCGCGTGCAGGTAGAACCGCCCGGAGAGATCGATGACGGCGCGGGCAAGCGTCTCGTCCATCGGGACGTAAGCGTGGCCGTACCGAGCGATATGGTTTTTGTCACCGAGGGACTCTCGAATGGCCATCCCCAGCGTAATCCCGACGTCCTCGACGGTATGGTGATCGTCGACGTGCAGATCGCCGTCGCACCGAATCTCCAGGTCGATCCCGCCATGCTTGGCGAAGAGGTCGAGCATGTGATCCAGAAATCCGATCCCCGTATCGTTGTCGTACGTCCCCGAACCGTCGATGTCGACGTCGACCCGTACATCGGTTTCGGTCGTGGCGCGGTGGACGGATGCGGTGCGCGGCGCAGAAGAAGCCATCACGAAGTGGAGTCAGTCGCGTGAAAACGTATGCGAACAGGATAACATGCGTATGATAACGAATCCCCGCTCCGGGTCGTGCCGGACGCTCGGAAGCACCTGTGAATTCTGATGCAGAGCGTTTCTGAAGCGCGTTGCCTGGCGTCCTTTCGTTGACAACAAATCTTCGGGCCGTGGCGTAGGTATTGACACGGAGGGGATATGACCTCCGGCTCAAGTTGATCGACCTCTTCCCATTCGATGTAGACCCACATGGAAGCGACGCAGACCGGCGCCGAACGGATTCACTGGAGCCTCCAAGACCTGCACGAGAACAGCGCGAGCCTGGAGACGAGTTTAAAACATGCGGATCGGCGCTCGCAGCAATTCGCAGACACGTACCGGGGGCGGATCGAGGACCTTGACGCCGAGGAGTTGGCAGAGGCCCTTGTCGAGCTGGAAGACATTCAGGATGATCTGGGCCGGGCGTACGCCTACGCTTATCTGGCCTGGTCGACCAACACCAATGATGAAAAGCACGGGGCACAGCTCCAGAAGGTGAAGGAGGCCTACAACCGGGCGCGACAGAAGCTTCTCTTCATCGAGGTAGAGTGGGCGAACGTCGACGACGAGCGGGCGCGGACGCTTCTCGAGAGCGACGCGATGGAGCCCTATCGGCACTATCTGGAGCTGGAGCAGGAAAATAAGGAGCACATCCTGACAGAGCCCGAGGAAAAGATTCTCTCGGAAAAACAGGTGACCGGAAGCGGCGCCTGGACCCGGTACTTCGACGAGACCATGGGGGCGGCCCGCTACGAGCTCGACGGTGAGTCGATGACCCAGCAGGAGATTCTCTCCAAGCTATACGAGCCGGATCGGGACGTTCGAAAGAGCGCGGCGCTCGCGTTCACGGACGGTCTGACCGACCACACGCGAACACTGACGTTCGTTTTCAACACGCTTCTGGCCGAGAAAACGTCCAACGATCGTCTCAGAGGCTACGATCACTGGTTGCAGAGCCGCAACGTTTCCAACGAGGTTGATGACGAAACGGTGGACGCGTTGATCGACGCGGTAACGTCTCGCTACGATCTCGTTGCTCGCTTTTACGAGTTGAAGAAACAGCTTCTCGGTCTCGACGAACTGTATGACTACGATCGCTACGCCCCGGTCGGGGAGGCCGACACCCGATACGACTGGGACCAGGCGCGCGGGATTGTGCTGGATGCGTATGGCGACTTCCATCCCGTCATGGGAGAAACGGCATCCCGCTTTTTCGATGAGGACTGGATCGACGCGGCGGTGAAGGATGGCAAGCGAAGTGGTGCCTTCAGTCATGGGACGGTGCCGAGCGCGCACCCCTATGTTCTGATGAACTATACCGGGCGCTCCCGCGACGTTCAGACGCTCGCCCATGAGCTGGGTCACGGCGTGCACCAGTTCCTCTCGCGGGAGCAAACCATCTTCCATCACGGAACGCCGCTCACGACGGCCGAAACCGCATCGGTCTTCGGGGAAATGCTCGTCTTTCAGCGCCTGATGCGTCGGGAAGAGGACCCGAAGAATCGCCTAGCGATGCTCGTCAGCAAGATCGACGACACGATCGCCACGGTCTTCCGGCAGATCGCGATGAACCGCTTTGAGCATCGGATCCACACGGAACGACGGACCGAGGGAGAGCTTCCGGCAGCCCGGTTCAGTGAGCTGTGGATGGAAACACAGGAGGCGATGTTCGAGGAAAGTGTGGTGCTTGGCGATCACTACCGCCACTGGTGGAGCTACATTCCACACTTCCTGCACACCCCTGGGTATGTCTACGCTTACGCGTTCGGGGAGCTGCTTGTCCTGGCCCTCTACAGCCGGTACCAGTCGGCGGGCGACGACTTTGCCGAACGGTACATGGACCTGCTCGCGGCTGGCGGGTCCGACTGGCCTCACCGTCTCGTAGAGCCGCTCGGTGTGGATCTTACCGACCTGGAGTTCTGGCACAACGGCCTCGGTGAAATCGAGTCGTTAATCGATCAGGCGGAGTCGCTTGCCTCTGAGACGACGCCCGAAGGCTGAATGCATGTCGGTTGCAGAGCCGGTGTCGTTCGAAATGATGTCCTCCAACGGAATTCCGGGTACATCCATGGAGTCCACTGACGGGTCGGCCACGGACGAAACGCGCCCGAGCAGCAATCCGCCGTTCTGGGATGTGCGGTACGCGCGCGAGCCCGAGCTTTTCGGTGCGTCGCCGAGCGCCTTCGTCATGCAGCACGCCGATGAGATTCCACCCGGCGCCCAGATCCTTGAGATCGGCGCCGGGGACGGGCGCACGCTCCGGGGACTGGCGCGGTCGCGGGACGTCTCTGGCGTCGGCGTGGACTTTTCCCGTGAGGCGATTGCCACGGGCCGACGGCGAGCCGCCGCGCACTCGCTGGACGTAGCGTTCGAACACGCCGACATCCGCTCGTGGTCGCCGTCGTCGACCTGGGACGTCGTCATCGTCACCTTCGTTCAACTGCTCCCCCCGGAGCGCACCACACTGTACGCGGGAATGCGAACAGCCGTTCGACCCGGCGGGCTCGTTCTCGGTCAGTGGTTTCGACCGGAGCATCTGTCCGGAGCCTTCGACCGTGTAGGGCCAAATCGGCCAGATCGAATGGTCCCACCGGCCGAGGTCGAGACGGCATTTAAATCGTTTCACGACCTCTCAGTGACGTCTGAGGTCGTGTCCCTGAACGAAGGTCGGCTGCGGGGTGAGGCCGCCACGATTCACCTTGTTGCACGCCGCCCCGCGTGACCGACCCGCCGGTCGCACGAAGCTGCGACGCTTTCCTTTTCACTCCATGGACCCGTGGCGCCGGTCCTCCTCATGAACGTGGGGACTTCCCCTACACGAGGATGCAAGTCCTACCGTAAGCGCTTCCCATTCATCTCTGTCTATTCTACGCCGAACTATTCTGTAGCGTGTTCTTCGCGAGCCGGTTCACCCTTCGGGCCCGAACGGCCGGGCCGGTTCGACTGCCTTCCCTCACCGGATGTGGTTTCTGTAACGGGCCGCGCCTCATCCTGTATCTCTTTTCCCCTCACCCTCCTACACGTGCTATGATGAATGTGAACTCGATTCTTCTCGCGCGGGACTTCTCACCCGTCTCGAATCAGGCGTTTCGGTATACGCTGGATCTCGCGCAGCGCATCGGAGCGACGCTCCACGTGCTCTATGCGCAGGTCCTGCACGAAGACCCGACGGAGCCGGGAGAAGAAATCAGACCGGCCGGAGACATCAACGAGATCCGGCGTCACCTCTCCCTCCATGCCAACGGGGACAAAATTGATCGGTCGGTTTTCGATGTGGAGATCGAGGAGGCGGTGGTCCGTGACGTGGCTGCTGCTCCGGCCATTCTGAACTACGCAAGAGAGCACGACATCGACATCATCGGTCTTGGGACGCATGGACGTCGGGGGCTTCGCCGCTTCTTGCTCGGAAGCGTGGCAGAGGAGGTGGTACGGCGGGCCGACCGCCCGGTCCTGACCGTTCGCGGGGAAGAGGACGCGTCGGGTGCCGAGGACTTTCATCCTGCGGAGCGCATTCTTGTCCCGATAGACTTCTCCGAACCCTCGAGAGAGGCGCTGCGTCACGCGCTGGCGCTGGCCGACCTGTATAATGCCACTGTGGACGTGCTCCATATTGTTGAACAGAAGCTCCATCCCGCGTTCTACGTCGGCGGCGTTACCGATATCCGCGATATTGATCCGCAGATCGAGGAGAAGGTGGAGGACCGGATGCAAGCCTTCGTCGATGAGACGATCGACCTGCCGACGGGCGACTCCGGGGGGCCGGCAGCCGAAGCTGTGTCTGCGCCGGTAGAAGCATCTGTCACGCCCCACGTGATCATCGGGACGGTGGACACGGAAATACCCTCGTTCATCGAGGACCACAACATCGACCTCGTCGCCATGTCCACGAAGGGGCAGACCGGCCTCGACCGCATTCTGCTCGGCAGCGTAGCGGAGAAAATCGTGCGCCTCTCACCGTGCCCGGTGCTGACCGTGAAGGCGTCGGGGCGGACGCTTCTGGGCAGCTCCTCGGAGTGATCGTTTCCACGGTGTCGGTATAACCCATCAATAAAACGGGCTGAAGTAAATGACGATTAGAGAGATTTTGGTACCAACGGACGGCTCGAACACGGCGGTTCGAGCGCTTGGCTATGCCATCGCCCTCGCCGATCGTACGGATGCTCGCATCCATATCGTGAACGTGGAAGAGCGGGAGCCGCAACTGTCCGAGGTGATCGCGATTGAGGAGAGCGACATTCTGGCCGACTTGCACGCCGACCTGTCCAGTGACGAACCGCCGGTGGATGGCGAGCTTCGAATCGAGGCCGAGCACATCCCGGATCGGACGGTGCAGCGGACGGTCGTCTGCCCGTCGGCCGCCCGGGGCATTCTGACCTATGCCGACGAGCACGACATCGACGTGGTCGTCATCGGCACGCACGGACGGAGCGGGATTCAGCGGGTCATGATGGGGAGCGTCGCCGAAGAGGTCGTCCGAAAGGCGCCCTGCCCGGTCCTCTCGGTTTGCCCGAACGCCGGTGAGGTGGACCCGGCCGCAGGACTGCAGCCACATCTCCACCGAATCCTTGCCGCGGTCGACCTGTCACCGGCAACGGATCTGGTGCTCGACCAGTCGGCCCGCATCGCTGAACTCTTCGACGCGGACGTCGAACTAATACATATCGTGGAACGCGTGACCCTGCCGCCGGCCTACGGGGTGGGAGCATCGTCGTTGAATAACGAAGCGATCGAGGAGCGGGCGGCGCGTGATCTCGAGAAACGCGCGGGTCGGCTCGGCGAGCGCGGGATCGACACATCGGCGCACGTCGTGTCCGGCCACGCATCGAGTTCGATTCTAGCGCGGATTGATGAAACGGATCCGGACCTGGTCGTGCTCGGAACGCATGGGTTTACGGGCGTCAAACGCGTTATCCTGGGGAGCGTCGCTGAACAGGTCATTCGCCGGGCTCCGTGCCCTGTTCTCACAACGCGCACGTCCCACAGGGAAGACGAAAAAGCCTCCGGAAAAGAACGCGTCGCTTCGAAATCTGGCGGCGATTGATTGCCGAAGGCCGTCGCGTCAATGGGTGCTCCAGCGCCCCCCATCTGCCTAACTTCCGTTTTTCAACCGCTTGATTCTGATGTTCAAAACCGACACGATTCTGCACCCGACGGACTTCAGCGAAGAGTCGCACCACGCGTTCCGGTACGCGTACGAATTGGCGAAACTGCGCGGGGCCGAACTTCACCTCCTACACGTCGCCCCGTCGCTCGGCGACGACCCTCTCCGTGGAGCTTTCGATGCCAGCCTGGACGAAGAAGAGTTCTACCGGGAGATCCGGGACGAAGCCGACGCCCGAATGAAGTCGCTCATCGAAACGGTAGAGGACAGCGACGTCCCCGTGCGGCGCGTCCACACCCGTGGCATCGCACCGGCGGAGGTCATCGCAGACTACGCCGAGCGGGAGGGGATGGACCTGGTCGTGATGGGGACGCAAGGGCGAACCGGCTTGTCTCGGATCGTGCTTGGATCCGTGGCTGGAGAAGTCGTCCGGAAGGCGCCCTGCGCGGTCCTCACCGTGCGAGAGGACACCAAGATGCCGTCGAATATCGACCGCGTGTTGACTCCGGTCGACCTCTCTGAGTTCAGCCGACCGCTGCTCCGTGCTGCTCGCGATCTGACCGCGTCATTCAACGCGTCGATGGACGTTTTGACCGTCGTTGAGCCGCTGCCTTTCCCTGTGCCGCTCGTCGGTGCCGTAACGCTTCATGACCTCATGCCGGACCCGGTCGAGCAGTCTCAGAAACAGTTGGATCGCCTCGTGGAAACCACCGAGGGCTTGCCGGTCTCCATCCGGACACACGTCGAAGAAGGCCACGCGGCGATGACGATCGTGGATGCCGCGGCCGAGCATGATGCCGACCTTATCGTGATGGCGTCCCACGGCCGGACGGGCCTGGAGCGCATCATGCTGGGATCCGTTACGGCCCGGGTCGTGCGACGCGCCGAGTGTCCGGTCTGCGTTCTGCGCGTGGAGCCGGAGCCGACCGAGGAAGAGGTGGAGAAGGCAGCCGCCGAATCCAAAGAAACCGGCACGGATTGACCGCTGAAGCGGGGCGACATGGATTTTACGTCTCGTTCGATTTATTGACAATGCGCTTCTGAGGCGGGCCCGTTATCATATGCGGGCTCGTCTTTTTTCTTCGGTTCGTACCCCGCTTTCATGGACACTTTTTCACGTCTGACCGGCGATGCGTCTCGGCTGGTTCGTCCTTTCGTCGCGCGCTCTGCCATGCGGACATTCATCGTCGCGCTGGCTCTCGTCGTCAGCATCGCAGGGTGTGCACCTGCTACCGCCGCGCAGGATGTGCCTTCAGTGGAACAACGGCCCGGCCTGAATGCCGATTCCGTTCAGGAGCGACTCGACCGGCGGGTACCCGCTCTGCTCGACACGCACGCCGTGCCGGGGGCTGTCGTTGCGGTTGTAGCAAACAATCAGATCATCGCGGTAACCGGGTACGGCTTTGCAAGCGTGGAGGAAGAGCGGCCGATGTCCGGTGATCAGACCGTGGTGCGCGTTGCATCCGTTACCAAGCCGGTCACCGCCACGCTTCTTCGAATCCTCGCCGCTCGCGGAGACATTTCCCTGGACGATCCCGTCGGGCGTGATGTTGTGGACCGCGAGGCTGGAGACGACGTGACGTTCGCGCACCTTCTCGCGCATACCTCGGGACTGGATGGCCGGATGCTCGGCGGCGGAAGCCCGCGCCCCCCCGCGTCCCTCGCCTCCGTCGTACGCCGCCGGTTGCCCCCGCAAATCGATCCGGCCGGCGCCGTTGCCCGCTACTCGAATGAGGGGTATGCCTGGGCCGGGGCCGTCGCAGCGGAGAAACGAGGGCAATCGTTCGCCACGCTGGCAGACTCGCTCCTCTTCGAGCCGCTTCAGATGCGGCAGTCGACGTTTGCGGCCGATCCGGACGTTGCCTCGGGTACGCCGGCTACCGGGTATGTCCACGGCAGCGATGGTCCAGAGGCGCTGCCGCGGGATTACGTGACGATGGTGCCCGCAGGCGGTCTCTGGACCACCGGCGCAAACACGGCGCGCTTCCTCCAGGCTGTCTTGAGTGGCGGCCGGCAGGACACTGCTCGCGTGCTTCCTCCCGAGGCGGTATCGTTCGATCCGGGCGATCTCCTCGACCCGTTCGCCGGGCGCCGCGGGCACCTGGGATGGTTCAGTGGGGTTGTTTCCGGACACGACGCGTACGTGCACAAAGGCACTTATCCCGGCGCCGGCAGTCAGATCGCGGTCGTTCCCGGGTTGAACCTGGGCGTGTTCGTCGTAGGAAATGCGGCATCCGGCGTCGCGCTGGCCTCGGACGTGCTGGAAGAGGTTCTGGCAGATCTCCCGTCAGCGCACGCCCCGGTATCGCCCGCCGTACAAACCGACCTCGGTGCTCTTGAGGGGACGTACCGGATCGCACGGCGACCTCACACCTCCTTCGAGTCGTTCTTTTCACTCTTCGGCATTCCGTACCCGGACGTACAGGTGGTTGCTGAGGGAGACACCGCGCTCACCGTCGGTCTTCCCGAGGGACCGCTGCATCTCCGCCACGTCGGACAGAAACGGTTCGAGTCCCCGGACAGATCGGTGGCGCAGGCGGCAGCGATCACATCGGGCTCGGGACCGGTGCCACGACTCCGCGTCGGCAACGCCACCTTCGAACGCATTCCCGTACTAGCAGAAGCCGCCGTGAGCCTTCCCTGGTTCGGCATCTGCCTTCTTGCGATCGCCTCGATCTTCATCATCCCGATCCGCGAGTTCATTCGACCCAACACCACGGATGACGACGCGCCGGAGGGAATGCAGTACGCACGGCCGCTGGCCACGTTTGCCGCGGCCCTGCACGTCGGATTCCTGTTCGCTCTCGCGTTCCGTGCCTTCACCGGCGGACCGCTGGGCCCCACGCACACGGACCCGGCGTCCATCCGTCCGCTTCT
>JAAAOT010000238.1 GCA_009908725.1 Bacteroidota bacterium
TGCCCGGGTCCCGCTGGCGAAGCTTCCTGGCGGGTGTTCGCGTGCGAATCAGGCGCACCTCGCTGTCTCCCGGGTCGCACTCGTGCTGCGATACGTTCCGATAGACAGTGCTCGATGTTCAGCGGCTCGATGTAGGACGGGCGCGATCGATGATCGTCGCAAAACGATTCGATAACCGACGCGTCACGGTCTCGTAACCGGCCAATCGAGCGCGACCCATAGCTTCCTATGTGGACTTTATCCCCCGACCAGTGCAGCTATCAACCATGATCAATCGCTTCGACCGCGTCCGGCCCGTCGCCGGGCCCTTCCTTGTCATCACGCTCCTCCTCTGTGCATGGACACCAGGCATCGTCCTCGGTCAGTCCGGCAGCGGAACGGTAAGCGGCGTGGTATCGGACGCCACGACCGGGAATCATCTTCCGGGCGCCAATGTCCTGATTCTCGGGACCTCCCGCGGTGCCGCGACGGACGTTGACGGCGAATACGCAATTCGAAACGTACCCGCCGGGTCGTATCGCCTCCGCATTTCATATATTGGCTATCAGCCCGTAACGCGCGAGATTACGGTAGATGGCGATACGAGTGTTGACGTCGAGTTGTCGGTTTCGCAGTTGCGTACGGAAGGGGTTGTCGTCCTCGGCAGCCGTGCGCAGGGGCAGGCGAAAGCGCTCAGCCAGCAGAAGAACGCGGCGAATATTACAAACGTCGTCGCGGCAGACCAGATCGGGCAGTTCCCGGACGCGACAGCACCGGATGCGCTGCAGCGTGTGCCGGGAATCGGTGTGCAGCGCGATCAGGGTGAAGGTCGTTTCATCCAGATCCGTGGCGGGGCGCCGCAACTTACGACCGTGACGTTCAACGGCGAGCGGATTCCGTCGCCGGAAGGGGACGTGCGGCAAATTGCGCTTGACGCCGTTCCGACGAGCATCCTTCAATCGATCGAAGTCTCGAAGGCAATTACGCCCGATATGGATGCGGATGCCATTGGCGGGGCCGTCAATCTCGTCACGCGACGGGCGCCGTCCACAACCACGTTCAGCGTCGAAGCAGCGGGCGGATTTGCGCCCATTCGTGAACAGGGTTCCGGCAAGGGGTCGCTCACTTACGGAACGAGGGCGCTGGACAACCGACTCGGGTTCATGGCCAATGCATCGATCAACCGACGGAACTTTGGGTCGGATAACTTCGAGCCGGAGTACGACTTCGGGGCGGACGAATCACCGTTCGGGGGAGACGATACGCTCGGCGAGCAGCAAGTTCGGTTGTACGATGTCATGCGACAGCGAATTGGCGTGAACAGCGTCCTCGACTACTCGGTCTCCGAAAACAGCTCGTTCTTCCTCCGGGGCATCTTCACGCAGCTCCAGGACACGGAGCAAAGAAATCGGCTGGTCAGCACGATCGAGGACGGCGAACTCGAATATCAACACAAGAACCGGACGGAGTATCTTCGAACCGTCAATCTGAGGGCTGGGGGAGAGCACGTCCTGTCCGCCGGCTTGGATCTGGACTACCACGTCGGCTACACGCGTTCAGAAGAGGAAACGCCCGACGACACGGAGATCACGTGGCTGCAGGAGGGCGTCGCCTTCAACCCGGATCTCACGCCCGCGAGCGAAGCCCATAGCGGCATCCCGCGGGTGCGAGCGAATCCGGACGAGAGCGCTGCGACGACGCCGGGGAACTACCTGTTTGATGCCGTTGAGCCCTCGGAGAGCAATACGACGAACGACGACTACATCGCCGCCCTGAATCTGGGGGTGCCGTACCAGCTTGGACCGTCATCGGGACGGGTTCAACTGGGTGCGAAAGTGCGGTTGAAAGACAAGGTCCAGAACGTGACAGAGAACGAACTGGGACTGGTCGACGGAGCCGGTGATATCATTCTCGGGGATGGCAACGGGACGTCCTTCGACGAATACTACCGCGGTGATTTTGCAGCCGGACGCTTTCCGTTTCCGACAACGATCTCGGGCAACGGCGAGGTGACGGACTTCCCAACCACCTTCAGCAATGTTTTGGAAGGGGACGAAGAAACGCAGATTGAGGGCGACCTGGAGGATTTCGACGCGCAAGAGCGGACGTACGCGGGGTACCTGATGACCGAACTCAACGTGACGCCGCGCCTCCTGGTGCTGCCCGGCGTTCGCTACGAGTACACCGACGTCGACAGTCGAGGCTTTCAGGCGGTCGTGGATGAGGGGGACATCGTTGGCCGCGAAACCGCGGACGGTAGCAACAGCTACGGCTACTTCTTCCCGATGCTACACGCCCGGTATCAGGTAACGCCGAATACGAACGTGCGTGCGGCGGTAACCACCGCCCTCGCCCGCCCGAATTTCTTCGACCTGGCTCCCTACCGGATTGCGGACGACGAAGAGGCCGAAATCGGGAACCCAGACCTCGATCCGTCCCGATCCGTCAACCTCGACTTTTTCGTCGAACACTACACGACCTCGATCGGGGTGCTTTCAGCCGGTGCGTTCTACAAGTCGATCAGCGACCCGATCATCACCACACAGTTCGTCCCGGACACGGGCATTAACCAGGGGTTGAACGTGATTCAGTCGGCCAACGGGGACGACGGCTATATCTGGGGGCTGGAGTTCGCCGTCCAGCAGCAGCTTTCGTTCCTTCCCGGTGTGCTGAGTGGCCTGGGGATCTACGCCAATTACACGTACACGCAGTCGGAGATCACGCTCGTCGGCGGCTCCACGGGCGTATTCCCAGGACAGGCGGAAAACATCTTCAACGCCGCTCTCAGCTACGAGCGGGCAGGCTTCTCCGGACAACTCAGCTTCAACTACACCGGGGAATTCCTGGACGAATTTGCAGGGGACGGAGCAAGCGCCAACCGTGCCAACGACGTCTTCGTGGACGAGCGTCTCGGGCTGGATGCGTCGGCTAGCTATCAATTCCGCACCGGCATCACCGCGTTCGTCGAAGGCGTCAATCTACTCAATGAGCCGCTCGTCCTCTACCAGGGCGACGAGTCCCGTCCCCGCCAGGTCGAGTTCTACGAGCCATGGGGCTGGATCGGGCTTCGATACAACCGGTAGACCCCGTGCTTCGCCCACACCGGGCGTGAATGCGTCCACTGCTCCTGGAACACGTCGGGGCCGTCGCACCGCGCGGTCTCTCTCTAAACATGCTCTCTCTTGCTGCTATGCCTTCGCCCTTCGTTGACGAAAGAGATTCCCTCTCCGGGCGTGTCCGGAGCGCCGTCGTGCTCCTTGCACTGGCGTTCGTAGCCGGCTGCAACCCGTCTCCTGAAGCGGATGAAAAGCCAGCTTCGGCAACTGCGGGCGATGCGGTGACGGCCGAATCATCGGCCGACACCTCCGTCACCCCGGCGACCTTGACCGAAGCGTACGAGACGCCGCGGACGCCGTCAGACAACATCGACTCCCCGGCGCTCTGGCATGGCGACAACGGGGAGCACTGGATTCTGGCGACGGCCAAAGAGGGAGACGCTGTTGTCGTGTACGACGCAACGTCCGGGGAGACCGTCCGCCGCGTTGGACGGGAAGGGACCGGAGCCGCCCAGTTCGATCGTCCCAACGGTATCGTCGTCCATGGCGACATGGCGTACGTGATCGAGCGAAACAACCACCGGATTCACGCCCTCCGGCTGCCCTCACTGGAGTCTGCCGGCTGGTTTGGTTCGGACGTCCTGCGGCGTCCGTACGGAGGCACCGTCGTCCCGGATACCGGAAACGCGTTCTCCCTGTACGTTACCGACAACTACGAAACGGAGGATGAGCAAATTCCCGCCGATTCTCTTCTTGATGAGCGCGTCAAGCAGTTCCGCGTCACGGTTTCCCCCGATACGGTACAGGGATCGCTCGTCCGGTCCTTCGGAGACACCACCGGGGCAGGCGTTCTTCGAAAAGTTGAGACCATCTGGGCCGATCCGCAAAACGAACGCCTTCTGATCGCAGAAGAGGACGAGCTGGTCCACAAGATTTACACGCTGGACGGGACGTTCACCGGGAAGATGGTGGGCCAGGGACAGTTTCAATATGAACCGGAGGGCCTCGTGCTCTACGCCTGCGACGACGGAAGCGGCTATTGGGTCGCGACCGATCAAGACGAGCAGGTGAATCAGTTTCGGGTGTTCGACCGAACTTCCTTCGAGCCCGTTGGCAGCTTCAGTGGAAAGATTACGTCGAACACGGATGGCGTAGCGTTGTCGCAGCGATCGTTCGGAGACTTTGGCTCGGGTGCATTCATAGCGGTTCACGATGACCAGAGCGTCTCCGCATTCCAGTGGAGCGACATCGCCGGCGCGCTGAACCTCCGGGAGACCTGCACGACCGAATCCACAATGGCGGCGTCCGGGTGACGCGAGCCGCCCTTGGCGCGACCCTCCCGCTATCGATTATGTACAGCACCGGGGACTCCTCGGGCACTCTTCGCCCTGCGTCAGGGTATATCCCTCCGTACGGGTCCAGCCGTGTGGTGAACCGTTTACTCGCACCGATGGCTGTCTGAATAGCTGCCAACCATATTGAACCACCTACCGATAGAACCGCGACTTCTGGCCCTTCTTTTAGTTGGAATCGCGTTGGCCGGTTGTCCGTCCGCCGACAGCAGCGACCCGGCTCCGTCTGCTTCCATCGATACTACGATGTCCGACGACGCGTCGACGTCCGAGGTCTTAAGCGATGCGAAGGATCGAGCCGATGCCGCGAGATCCCGCCTGGAGCAGAGCGAAGCCGGGCGACTCCTTCTCCGAGCCATCGAGGCGCACGGTGGGCTTCTTGCCTGGTATCAGGCGCCGACCAGCAGCTACACGTGGGAATACGCCAACAGGGAT
>JAAAOT010000236.1 GCA_009908725.1 Bacteroidota bacterium
ACGTTCGAGCGCGTACGAGAGGCCGGCTACACGCCGCTCGGGGAGTCGCCCACACCGGGTGCGGACGGAAAACGGATCTTCTTCCTTCACCCGAAGCAGACCCACGGCGTGCTCGTGGAGTTCTGCGGATCGGCGCCGATTCGACCTGAGCCGAAGATGATCGAAGCCGACGATCGGGAGATCGCCGTCTATCGTGCCGGTAATAAACATCTTCCACCGCTTGTGCTGTTGCACGGAGCCGCCGGATGCACCTCGCTTGAGACGGCCCCGCTGCTCCGGCGCCTCGAACGGCAGTTTCACGTCATAGCGATCGACGTTCGCGGGCACGGCGCGTCAACGACGGGTACCGAGCCCATATCGTTTGACGCCTGTTCGAATGACGTGCTCACGGTACTGGACGATCTCGAGATCGAAGATGCTCATCTCTTCGGGTTTTCCATGGGCGGCAATGTTGCTCTCGGATTCGCACAGCAGCATCCGGAACGCGTCCGGCGCATCGTCGCACACGGCGCCAACGTGACGTGGACCAAGGACCTCGTGGCGTCAATGCAGGCACGCCTCGACCCGGACACGCTCACCTCACGAAATCCGAAAATCGGCGATCATCTGTCGCGGCATCACGGGAACTGGCAAGAACTCTTCCGGCAGATGCACGAATGGGTGGGCACCCTTCCGGAGCAGACGGCGCGGATGCGGGACATGGCCGCCTCGATCGACCGCCCCGTACTGCTAAGCTGCGTTGACCGCGACGACCTCTTCCCCCTCGACGCTACGCTCACGCTGCATGACCTTCTTCCCGACGCGCGGCTGGAGGTTCTCCGCGGCAGCCATCACGCGCTGCCGCTCGCGCCGCTCGATCGACTCGAAGCGACCATATCCGACTGGTTGTTGGCCTCCTGAGAAGCGACGATCCCATCTTTTCCCTCGATCCCTCCCCCTGCATGTCTCTTCCCTCCCATCGTTACCTGGGCTCCACCGGCGTGAAAGTATCGCCGCTGTGCTTCGGAACCATGTCCTTCGGCGGCATTGCCGACCGCCAGACGTCCGCCGCGATGTTTCGACGGTGCCGAGAGGCCGGAATCAACATGTTCGACTGTGCGAACGTGTACGCCGGCGGCCGATCCGAGGAAATCCTGGGCGAACTCATCGCCGATTGCCGCGACGATGTCGTCATTACATCCAAAGCGTATTTCCCGACGGGTGAGGACCCCAATGCACGCGGCGCGTCGCGCTATCACCTCGTGCGAGCCGTGGAGGCCAGCTTGAACCGCCTCAACACCGATCGGATCGACCTCTTCTTCGTTCATCGGTTCGACGACGAAACAGCCCTATCGGAAACGCTGCGCGCCCTCGACGATCTGGTGCGATCCGGTAAGGTCCTTTACCTCGGAGCCAGCAACTTCGCCGCGTGGCAGGTCGCCCGGGCCCTCGGTATACAGGAGCGGGAGGGCTGGAGCCCATTTCATGTGATTCAGCCGATGTACAACCTCGCGAAACGACAGGCGGAAGTGGAACTCCTTCCGATGGCGGCGTCAGAAGGCCTCGGTGTTACGCCCTATTCGCCCCTCGGCGGGGGCCTGCTCACCGGGAAATATGGCGTGGACCAGCGTCCCGACACCGGCCGTCTCGTCGAGAATGAGATGTACCAGACACGGTACGGCGCGGATTACCACTACGAGGTGGCGGCCCGCTTCGCCGCGTTCGCAAAGGATCACGGGTTCAATCCGGTCTCCCTCGCCGTTGCCTGGGTCGCCGGCCATCCGGCGGTCACTGCACCCATCATCGGGGCTCGGTCCGTCGAGCAGCTTGACGGATCGCTGGGCGCGCTCGACGTCGACATGACGACAGACCTCCACGCAGCCATCGCCGACCTTTCCCCCGCGCCGCCTCCTGCTACCGACCGCGTCGAAGAGCGCACAGAGCACACGTACGGTCAGAGATAACGGTTTGCCGGCGATCGAAGGTGACCGTACGGGCATTGCCGTTCAAGTCTGGAAGTGCGACAAAGACCGTGTGTTTTAAGGTGTGTACGTTCGAAGTAGAGAGGCCCGGAGACTCGATCGAGATGCGATACCGGCTTGATGCATAAATTTTTTCCCAGAACTCGCCGCCTGCATGCTCCCATCGAACCTGACGACCTGCTATCCGAACGATGCGCTGATTTATCATCCCGTCCCGCCCGTACAAGAGGTTGAATTGCCGCTGGAGGGTGACCGGATGCACCTGACGCTCACCGGCATCGCGTGCGTCGCCGGCGATACGGCGCGCGGACCGGCCGCAGGCACAGTTCTGAGAAACAAGTTTGGTGAAGGCACGGAATCCTGCACTGTCGCGATCGCCAACATCGACCCCCATTTCCAGAATCTCGAACAGATCGCGGTGTTCATCAGCATCGGTGCTGGCGTGATGCAGATGCCCGGCGGCGCATATCACTAGCCGATCGCCGGTCAATACGTCAGCGATATGCGTCCTGCATACGTCGACAGGCGTCTCGGAATCGTCTTTGACATCGAGATCGTGAGGATCGGATCCATGTATAGCATGCAGCTTCAAGTTACGTGCACCGGGAAACCGGCTTCAGACGATGGACTGACAGATGATGCAGCGCCAGACGAGCAGGCGTCCGTTGAAGAGACACCGCTGGAGCCCCGCCCCGATCACCGGCCAGACGAAGACCCGTTCGATCGCGAGCGACATGATGTGTTTTCCGATGATGACTTTTGACCAGACGTACGCCGCAAGGGCTTGAAGAGCGGATACATCTGGAGCGCGGGCAACACTAGTCATGTGGATGCAACAGTTGTTGCGAGCGCGTCAACAACACCGGACTGTTCTTCGGAGTAACGTTTGTTTACAGTGGGACAGTGATACGAGTGGTCTTCCTTGTCTCACGACCTTTAGCCTTCCCCACGCACGCTCGACCATCATGGATCGTCGATCATTCATCGGGAAACTTGCAATTCTGACGACTGGACCCGCTGTCCTCGCCGCCTGCGGAAAAAGCCACTCCGCAGAGGTCCCCGCCGGGGCCGCGTCGGACTCCACGTACGTAGCGCCTGTGACGTCCGATTCGCTCTGGGTTCATGGTCGCGATGCCGACGTGACGCCGCTCGACAAACCAGAGGACGCTTGGAATGACGTTGTCTCCCCGGAGGCGTATCAGATCCTCTTTGAAGAGGGCACGGAGCCGCGCTATTCCAGCCCGCTGCTGGAGGAAGACCGTCGGGGCACGTACATCTGCGCCGCCTGCTACCTGCCACTCTTTTCCTCCGTCACGAAGTATGAGAGCGGAACGGGATGGCCGAGCTTCTGGGCCCCACTCCCCGGTCGCGTGGGCACGAAGGTGGACAACAAACTCGCGATGCAACGGACCGAGTACCATTGTACGCGCTGCGGCGGGCACCAGGGCCACGTCTTCACCGATGGCCCTGACCCGACCGGATTTCGGTACTGCAATAACGGACTCGCTCTTGCCTTCGTGCCGGAGGGCAAAACGCTTCCCGAACTGCGATCCTGAACAGGCTCGCTCGTCCCCACGACGTCATCGACTCGTCCACACACCTCACCGAACGCATGAAGCCGCTCACCACCGCCGCTTCGATCCTTCTCCTGGCCGGCCTTGTCTTCGCCACGACCGCATGTCAGAACACGGATTCGGAAGCACGCGCTGAGAATGCTCCGATCCAGGATACCACAGACGTCGATCCGGCTGTCGTCGACACTGTATGGTTTGCCGGCGGCTGCTTCTGGTGCATGGAACCGCCATTTGATCGAACGGAAGGTGTATTGAGCACCATCTCCGGGTTCGCCGGTGGTACGATTGAGAACCCTTCGTACCGGCAGGTGGCGGGCGGCTCGACGGACCACACGGAAACCGTCCAGATCGCATACGATACGACGCGCGTCGATATCGAACGGCTGCTTTACGTGTACTGGCGAAACGTCGACCCGCTGGACGCCTCCGGTCAGTTCTGCGACCGCGGCTCCCAGTACCGACCGGACATTTTCGTCAGCCCCTCGCAGGCCGATCACAGGAAGGCCGCCGAAGCATCAAAGGTGGACGTGCAGCAGCGATTCGATGAGCCGATCGTCGTCGACATCCACGACCTGAATGCCTTTTACCGGGCGGAAGACTACCACCAGAATTGCTATAAGAAAGACCCGGGGCGCTACTACTCCTACCGTGAGGGATGCGGTCGGGACCAGCGGCTGGAAGCGCTGTGGGGAGACGAAGGAAATGCGCCGCCCAAGAAATCAAGATAATGGCCAGTCGGTCTGGCACCTCGGTGCCCTTCGTCACAGTTAGGAGCGACGCAGATACCGGGGTTGAGCGACTTCGACCGCATCACCGGCGCCCGGGATGGGCTCGAAGTGCCGGCGTACCTCGTCGGTAAGTTGCTCGGCAATCTCTTTGCGATCGTCCGTATCGCCGTCCAGGCGGCCGAAGTGAACGTAGGCGTGAATTCGGGGCGTAGCGAGCATTCGCCAGAAGTGGGGGGCAAACTCCATGTCGCCCCACCACGCCGTTGTCTGGTAGGCCGGTGCATCCTCGCCCGGTGTCCGGTACGTCAGGCTCGCATGGTGCACCGGCCGATCCGAGGCCGCAATGGGCGCCAGCAAAGATGCACGAAACGGCAGGACCTGATCGCCCGCGGTGGATGTCCCTTCGGGAAAGACGATGACCCCTTGCCCCCGCTGCATGGCCGTCTCCAGGCGGTCGTTGATGCGAAGTACATCGCGCCGCGAGTTTCGGTCGATGAAAATGGTACCGCCGATCTTTACGAGGTACCCGACGACCGGCCA
>JAAAOT010000286.1 GCA_009908725.1 Bacteroidota bacterium
TCACGACTCCATGGAGCCGACGTACAACGTCAAAAACGGCGGCGGAGGCGACAACGAAGCTGCCCAGCGCGACCCGTCCGCGGACGCCCCGAAGCAGCCGGTGGTCGTCGAGGACGAACCCGGCCGCAACGACAAGGTGACCATTCGCAACAATTCCACAGGGGAGGAAAAAACCGAGAAATGGAAGTACGCGAAGAAGAAGGTTCGAAACGGTAGCTGGACCCGCGTGAAAGACCCCGAGCTCTCCTGACGCCCGGCGTCCCACCCGAAGGCATGCACGCTCCGTCGCGCCCGGCCCCCACCCCGTGCTCGATGCCGCCGGTCTCCGGTCCGGGCGGCACGAGCGCGTCTCCTGCCGCTCGCAATTCCCAGTGACACATGCTTCGTTCGCTGTACGTTCGCGACTATGCCCTGATTGAAGAACTCGACGTCGAGTTCGGAAGCGGTCTGAACATCATTACCGGCGAGACGGGAGCCGGAAAGTCGATCCTGATTGGCGCGCTGAATATGATTCTCGGCGAACGCGCCAACACGGACGTCGTCCGGCAGGACGCGAAAAAGGCCATCATCGAGGGCATCTTCGACGAAGCCAATACGGAGCGTATCCGGACCCTTCTCGAGGACGCGGAGGTGGACACCGAGCCGCTTCCGCGCATCATCCTCCGCCGTCAGATCACCGACCGCGGCAGCCGCGGCTTCATCAACGACACCCCGGCGACACTCGACGTCATCCGCGACGTCGCGTCGGAGCTGATCGATCTTCACGGCCAGCACGAGCACCAGAGCCTTCTGCATACGGAGGCGCACCGTCGAACGCTCGACAGCTTCGGCGGCCTCTCCGGGCTCACGCAACACTATCGCCGCCAGTACGACCGGGTCGCGGAGCTGGTTGAAGAACGGGACGAACTCGCCGCCCGTGAACGGGAGCTTCAGCAGCAGAAAGAGCTCTACGAATTCCAGATCAAGGAGATCGACGACGTCCACCCGCAGGAGGGCGAGGAAGAAGAGCTCCACGCCGAGCGACGCGTCCTGGAGAATGCGGAGAAGCTGTACGCGTCAACGTCCGGCCTCTACGAAATGCTGTACGAGAGCGAGGACGCTGTGCACGACCAGCTCGTCGTCGCCCGCAACGAACTACAGGACCTCGCGCGGATCGACGACGCGTTCGAAGAGCAGCTCGAGGAGATCAAGTCCGCGCAGATCATCGTCAGCGAGCTGGCCAGCTTCCTGCAGGACTACAACGCTCATATCGAGTTCGACCCGGAGCGACTGGCGGATATCCGGGACCGGATGTCTGAACTCGAGCGGCTGAAACGAAAGTACGGCGGATCGCTGGAAGCCGTCCTCGAGCACCGGCGCGAGATCGGGGAGCAGTACGAGCTGGCGGAGGACTTTGAAGGCAACCTCGAACGCCTCGAGAACGACATCGAAGAGGCACAGGCCCGGCTATCGGACGCTGCCCACCGGCTCTCCGCCAAACGCCGAGAGGTCGCCGACCGGATCGAAGAGGCGATCGTCCGCGAGCTCGCCGACCTCGGCATGCCGGACAGCCAGTTCGAGGTTCGCTTCGAGCAGGACGAGGATCCCGACGGCTGGATCAACGGCACCGATGGCGACACGCGCTACCGGGCGTACGCGCACGGGATCGACCACATCGAGTTCTTCATCTCCACAAACGTGGGCGTCGACCCCATGCCCCTCGCCGACGTCGCCTCCGGCGGTGAGATCAGCCGCATCATGCTCGCTCTGAAGCAGATTCTGGCGAAAAGCGAGCGGTTACCCATTCTCGTGTTCGACGAGATCGACACCGGTATCTCCGGGGACATGGCCCGAAAGGTGGGCGACAGCATGCACGACCTCGCGCGCTACCACCAGATCATCGTCATAACCCACCTGCCTCAGATCGCCGCACTCGGTGATGTGCACTTCAAGGTGGAGAAACGGGTGGAAGCACAGCGGACCAAGACGGTCATCCGCCGCCTCGACGAGGAGGAGCAGGCCGCCCAGGTCGCCACGCTCATCAGCGGTGCCGATATCACGGATGCCGCGCTCGAAAACGCGCGGGAGCTCATGGCCGCCGGGAAGCGCGAGGAATGACCGGAGCCGGCTCCCGGCGTTGCAGGCGCTGTGCAGGCTGCCCCGTACCTCCCCGGCACCGTTGCGTCAGTTGAACTCGCGCACGATCGACAGGCGCGTCGAGACCACCTGCGCGCTGTTGCCGCGGATCCAGACGTAGCGATGGGCGACCCCGAGCCGAACGGCAACGCGGTCGATCAGCCGGGCCTGCACGCCAACCTCCGCGTCCGTCGTCCCGCCGAGGAGCGTACCGCTATCCTGCACGGGGAGAATCTCCTGCGCAGCGTAGTCTCGCGGCAAGCCCTGATCGTTCTCATACCGAATCTCTCCGGACCGATTCAACTGCGTGAGTCCAAGCCCCGCCAGAATATCCGCATACGGCGATACGCGCGACGTCGGGTAGGGCGTCATTCCGATGCCGAAGGTGAAGTCAATCGTCGTCAAATCCGAGAACGACAGCGTATTGGTTTGAATGCAATCGCTAGAGCAGGTCACCAGCGCATCCACGATGGATTCCGTCTGCACCGTAAAGCGGCCGTATCGAACCGACGATGCAAAGGCCATCCACGGACGATCCAGCGTTCCTTGCCAGGAAAGACCGACGGCAAAGCCACCCGGCTCGATAAAGGATGAAGGCTTGCCGGACTGGAGCGGCCAGCTGAACAGGTCGGGCTCCTGGAAGAGATTCGTGTACGACGCCGACACCTGCAGGCGATGCTCGGGTTGCGCCGAGGCGGATGGGGCTGCAGCCATCATGAATCCGGCGATGATGCAGAGAACGGCAATTGCGCGAACGGGGCGGTACGACAACATAGAGGGGATAACGTCGGGGGGGTCGGGGAAACGAAACAGCCGTCCGCGACACCATTTGGTCGCTCGGCCGCACAGGATATCGGTGGGCGGGTCGCAATGCGGATGTGTCGCACTGCGCCAATCGAATGGCCCTAACTGAATACCATCGTCTCTTCTGCTATTTTCACTGGCAAAAGAGAACAGTAGGAATAATATGCTATCTGCACAACTCTTAGGGCCGTGTGAAGCGCCTTTTCTGTTAAATCACCATGGTGCGGGTTTCTGAACGACGTCAATCGTTCGTGACCTGTCGCTCACAGTCACAAGAATTTGGATGGCGATTTTGCAGGTGCATGGCTTTCTTATCGGGTCAGAGTCCGCTTGCCCCTTCTGCCTCGATGTCTCTCCTGCCCATGGCCGACACGCCCATCAAATTCGGAACGGACGGCTGGCGCGCCGTCATCGCCCGCGACTACACTTTTGCCAACCTGGAACGCGTCGCGCGGGCGACCGCCGCCTGGCTCCACGACGCATACGGTGACACGCCGCGCATCGTCATCGGCCACGATACGCGGTTCCTCGGCCGCGAATTCGCCACCTTCACGGCACGGGTTCTGGCGGACGCCGGCATTCACGCGACGCTGACGACATCGTTTCTGTCCACGCCGGCGATCAGCTGGGCCACGCAGGCGATGGGATGCGATGCCGGCATCGTCATTACCGCGAGCCACAATCCGCCCGAATACAATGGCTACAAGATCAAGGCGCACTTCGGGGGGCCGGCGACGCCCGATATGATTTCCGCCGTGGAAGCACAGATTCCATCGGTCGACGCGTCGGGAGATGAGCCGTCAACGGCCGAAGCTCTGATCGAGGACGGCATGATCGAGGTGAAAGACGTTCAGACCGAGTACCTCGGCGCGATGCGCGAGATACTCGACATTGAGGCCATCGCCGGGTCGGACCTGACCGTCGTCCACGACGCGATGTTCGGTGCCGGACAGGGCGTGGTCACGTCGCTTCTGGGCACCGATCGCGTCGTCGAGCTCCACCACGACCTGAACCCGGGCTTCCACGGGACGCCGCCCGAGCCGATCGATCGCAACCTCGCCGAGCTTCAGTCGGTGGTCGCCGAGCCCGGACACGACGTCGGCATTGCCAATGACGGGGACGCCGACCGGATCGGTATGGTGGACGAGAACGGAGACTTTGTCGACTCTCACCGCCTGCTCGCGCTCCTGGTCAAGTACCTCCACGAGGAACGCGGCCTTTCGGGCTCGATCGTCAAGACGTTCTCCACGACGCACATGCTCGACAAGATGGCCGCGGCCTACGGCTTTGACATCGAGACCGTCCCGATCGGATTCAAGCACATCGCACCGAAGATCGCCACGGGCGACGTCCTCGTTGGCGGGGAAGAATCCGGGGGAATTGCGGCGAAAGGCCATATACCCGAGCGGGATGGCATCTACATCGGACTCCTCATCGTGGAGATGATGGTGAAGCGAGGCATGACCCTATCGGCGCTCGTGGACGAGCTCCTGGAGCAGTTCGGCCCGCATCACTGCTACCGCGAGGACATTCATATCTCGGATGCCCAGAAGCAGGCGGCCCTGAAGCGCCTCTCCGAGGAGGGGGGACTCGACACCGTCAACGGGCACGAGGTCGTCGAACTGGACACGCTCGACGGCTACAAGCACCTCACGAAGGACAACGGCTGGCTCCTCGTTCGCCCCTCCGGCACCGAGCCCGTGCTTCGCGTCTACTCCGAGGCCGACACCCCGGAGGCGGCGCGAGCGCTGGTGCACGATGCCCGCGCCCAGTTGGATGTTGGATGACCCGAAAGCGAAGGGCTAAATTCGAAGTGCGAAGTAG
>JAAAOT010000385.1 GCA_009908725.1 Bacteroidota bacterium
CGCCGGCCCCTTGTGGAAATGATGGAGCTCACGAGGGACATCCCGGACGACGCCCAGTGGGCGATTTTCCTCCGCAACCACGACGAGCTCACCCTCGAAATGGTGACGGACGAGGAGCGGGACTACATGTACCATGAGTATGCAGCGGACGGCCGATTTCGGATCAACGTCGGAATTCGCCGCCGCCTTGCGCCCCTCCTCGGCGGGGAGCGGCGACGCATCGAGCTCATGAACGCGCTGCTGTTCTCCCTCGACGGCAGCCCTGTGATCTACTACGGCGACGAGATCGGCATGGGCGACGACCCTTTTCTGGGCGACCGGAACGGTGTTCGGACCCCGATGCAGTGGAGCGCGGACAAAAACGGCGGCTTCTCCCGGGCCGAGCACCCGCGTCTCTTCCTTCCTCCGATCAACCGCGGGCGGTACAGCTACGAGGTCGTCAACGTGGAGGACGCGATGAACGACCCTCATTCTCTGCTACACTTCACGCGGCGACTCATCACACTGCGCCAGCAGCATAAGAAGGTGTTCGGTCGCGGCTCGCTGGACCTCGTGCCGCTCGACAACGACAGCGTGCTCGCCTTCGTGCGGGAGTATGAAGGTAAGCAGATCCTGGTCATCGCCAACCTGTCTCGCTTCGCCCAGGCGGTCCAGATTCCGGAGGAGTTCGGTCTCGGGGGCCTGGCCCCGGTCGAGATCTTCAGCCAGGCCCCCTTTCCCGCCATTCCGTCCGATGAACCGTATCCCCTGACGATCGGTCCGCACGGGTTCTACTGGTTCAAGCTGGAACCGGAGGAAAAGGTGAATCGGCGCCACGAATCGGAGCGCGTGCTGCACCTCGCCGAGCGCGGCCCCAACGGTTCGCCGCTCCCGGTGCTAACCGTGGCAGAAGGCCTGCAGAACCTGCTGGTCCCGACCATGGCGAAGTACACAGGTCCGGAGGCGCTTTCGCACATCCTGCCAGACTTCATCGCCAAGCAACGCTGGTTCGGCGCGAAGGGACGCCCCATCGACGATGTCCGCATCGAGGATGCGGTCCGGTTGGCCTCAGACCCGACCATGTACCTATCGATCATCTCCGTTCACCAGGGCGATGACGAGGAGCTCTATACGCTTCCCCTGTCGGTCGCGGACGGTGAACGGGCCAAGGAGGTGCTGTCCAAACGGCCGGAAGCAGCTCTTGCCTGGATTGATATCGAGTCGACGGAGGACGGAAACAAACGTAAGCTGGTCTACGACGCCACCGCACAGCCCGACTTCTGGTCGACTCTTTTCCGATGGTGGCAGGACGGCGGCCGCAACCGTTCACTCCGAGGGCTGTACGTTGCGGAATCCTCCGCCGACGCGTCCGGCGTGGATGCAGACGCCGTTCGCCTGCTGACCGGCGAACAGAGCAACACCTCGGCGGTGATCGACGGCACCTACTTCCTGAAGCTGTATCGCCGGCTCGAGCGCGGGACGAACCCCGAGAAAGAACTGCTTCAACACCTCACCGACACCGGCTTCCGGTTTGCCCCGGAGCTGCACGGAACGATTGACGTGAAGCGCAACCACTCGCGCTACACAATCGGCATCGTGCAGGAGGCGCTCCCCGTCGAAACAGACGGGTGGAGTCACGCCCTTCAGGCGACGCGCCGCTTCCTCGACCGCGTGCAGGACGCTCCGCTCCCCGCCGAGGCCGGCAACGCAGAGCAGGCCGGGCAGTATGGCCCGACGCACGGCCTCAATGCCCCGGTCTGGCTCGAAGACGTTGCCCCCGAAATGATCCAGCTCACGCACGTGCTCGGTGTCCGGACCGCAGAAATGCACCGCGCCCTTTCCGAGGCGGAAGCGCCAGACCTTTCCCCCCTTGCCGCGGATGAATCTGCTGGAGACGCCCTCCACGACCGAATCCGAAATGAACTGGACGACACACGCACGCTGATCGAAGAAGCCGGCAGCCGGAGCGACTCGACCATTTCCCCGGACGACGTGCCGGGCGCGGACGCCTGGCAGCGAGCGGAAGAACGGCTCGATCGACTCGCCGGGACGGGGGCCGACCACGATCGTATCCGCATCCATGGCGACTACCACCTCGGCCAGGTTCTCCGCGCGGATGGTGATTTCTTCATCCTCGACTTCGAAGGGGAACCCGTCCGCTCTCTGTCCGAACGTCGGCGGCGCGAGAATGCCCTTCGCGACGTTGCCGGCATGCTCCGCTCGATCGAATACGCCGTGCTCGCCGCATGGCAGGATCATACCGGCACTGAAAAGGATCAGGCCGGCTGGGTTGACGCTCTCATCCGCTGGGCCGACATTACATTCTTGAACGCCTACGGGGACACCGCCGGCGATGCATCCTTTCTTCAGCCGACCGATACCCGCTACGAGTTTCTCTGGGCCTACCTGTTCGATAAAGCCATCTACGAGGTCCGCTACGAAATAAATCACCGCCCTTCCTGGGCCTGGCTTCCCCTCCGCGGTCTGCGTCGCCTCCTGAACGATCGCCACATCGTACCGCCGGAGCCGGTCGAGTAGCCACGTGCCCGATTGCGCCCGTCTCCCGCACCCTTTCCCATTCAGATACGCCACATGCCCCGCTTAACGGACGACGATTTCTACTTCTGGAACGAAGGGAAACATTTCACGAGCTACGAGCGCCTCGGCGCGCATCCGGATGAAAGCGGCACCTGGTTCACGGTCTGGGCCCCGAACGCCCATCAGGTTTCCGTCATGGGCGACTTCAACGACTGGAGTGCCGGCGCGTCGAAGCTGGAACGGCGGAAAGGCGGACTCTGGGAAGGCTACGTGCGAGGAGCCGCCCCGAAGGATCGGTACAAGTACCGGATCGAGGCGAACTACGAAGAACTCGACCGGACCGATCCGTATGCCTTCCGGATGGAGGCGCCCGCAGAGAACACCTATCAGGGCCTCTCCTCTATTGTCACGGACCTGGACGACTTCGACTGGTCAGACGACGAATGGATGGACGGCCGGAAAGGCCCGAGCGGCCTGAAGGAGCCGCTTTCCATCTACGAGGTGCACCTCGGCTCGTGGCGGCATAAGGAGCGCGGGGAAAGCCTCTCCTATCGCGAGATCGCCGAACCGCTCGCAGACCACGTCGAGGAATGCGGCTTCACGCACGTCGAGTTCCTCCCGCTCGCCGAGCACCCCTACTACGGCTCCTGGGGCTACCAGATCGTGGGGTACTACGCCCCGACGTTTCGGTACGGCTCCCCGCAGGACCTGATGTACCTGATCAACTACCTGCATAAGCAGGGGATCGGCGTCATCATGGACTGGGTCCCGGGGCACTTCGCCACCGACCCGCAGGGACTGGCCTTCTTCGACGGCTCGCACCTCTTTGAGTACGAGGACCCGCTCATGCGGTCCCACCCAGACTGGGGGACCCGCGTCTTCGACTTCGGGAAGGCGGGCGTGCGCAACTTCCTGATCTCGAACGCCCTCTTCTGGCTCGACCGCTACCACGTGGACGGGCTGCGCGTCGACGCCGTCGCGTCCATGCTGTATCGCGACTATTCACGTGAGGGCGAGTGGAGCCCGAACGCGTACGGCGGACGCGAGAACCTGGAGGCGATTGAGCTCCTTCAGGACACGAACAAGCGCGTCTACGAGCAATTCCCGGAGGCGCTCATGCTTGCGGAGGAATCGACGGCCTGGCCCGGCGTCTCGAAACCGGTCGACACCGGCGGCCTCGGCTTTCTCTACAAATGGAATATGGGCTGGATGCACGACACGCTCGACTACATCGGGAACGACCCGGTGCACCGCCAGCACCACCACGGCGAGCTCACGTGGACGCTGTCGTGGGCCTTCTCGGAGAACTATACGCTCCCGCTGTCTCACGACGAGGTGGTGCACGGCAAGCAATCACTCTGGAGCAAGATGCCGGGCGACGACTGGCAGAAGGCCGCCAACATGCGCCTTCTCTTCACGCACATGTTCGGCCACCCGGGCAAGAAGCTTCTCTTCATGGGGGGCGAGTTCGGGCAGTACCACGAGTGGAATCACGACGAGTCGCTGGAGTGGCACGTGGCCGAGAAAGAGCTGCACCGCGGCATCCAGGCCTGGTTCTCGGATCTCAACAAGCTGTACAGGGACCACCCGGCGCTTTGGAACGACGAGAACGACGGCTTCGAGTGGATCTCCTACGATGACCGCGAGAACAGCGTCGTCGCGTACGTCCGCCGTCACCAGGGACAGGAACTCGTCTTCATCCTCAACTTCACGCCCGTCGTCCGCGAGAACTACCGCATCGGCGTGCCAGGAGGTGGCGTCTGGACCGAGCGGCTGAACAGCGATGCCAGCGTGTACGGCGGCGGCAACATCGGCAATCAGGGAACGGTTCACGCCGAACCTGTGGGCGCTCACGGACGAACGCACTCCATCCAGCTCACCCTCCCCCCGCTCGCCGGCCTCGTCCTCGAACGCGGCACCGAATAAAACGCCTCGCTCCAGTTCAAGCATAAAGCAACGCCCCGACGGATCCACTCCGCTCGGGGCGTTGGTTGTTTAGGGGTATGGTTCTGGGTTATGCGTTCCGGGTGATGCGTTCCGGGTGATGGCCAGCTCGATCGTTTCTGGAAGAGCAAAGACCTACAGACCTACACACATACACACCTTCACACATTCACACCTTCAAACAGTCCCTCAAACCTTGTCAAGATGCACATCCATCTGCGGGTACGGAATGCCGATGCCGGCGTCGTCGAGGTGGTCCTTCACGGCC
>JAAAOT010000003.1 GCA_009908725.1 Bacteroidota bacterium
GACGAACCCGCACTTCGGTCCGCTTATGACCGCCGAGGACAGCCACTGGGACAAGACGTTTGACGTGAACGTCAAGGGCTACTGGCGCATGGTCAAGGCCTGCGCCCCGCGCATGAAGGCGCGAGGGGGAGGCAAGGTGATCAACATCGCCTCCGTCGCCGGCGAGCAGCCGATGGCGGGCATGGGAGTATACGGCGTAACGAAAGCCGGCGTGCTGATGCTCACCAAAACGCTGGCGGCGGAGCTAGCCGGCATGAACGTGCAGGTCAACGCCATCGTCCCGGGCTTCATCAAGACCAAGTTCAGCAAAGCGATCTGGGCGAATGACGACCTTAGCGATTCTGTGCTGAAGTCAACCCCACAACACCGGATGGCCGAGCCGGACGAACTCGCGGGCATGGCCCTCTATCTCGGATCGTCAGCCTCGGACTTCGTCACCGGATCCACCTTCCGCGCTGACGGCGGCCTTCTCGTCGGCTCCGGCATGCTCGGTTGACCGTCGACCCATTCCCTCCCCGCACAAACGCAACCCCGCACACCGCCGACCGGAAGCAACCATGCCGACCACCTCCGCCACGAACATGGACACGCTCCTCTCAGACATTCGCACGTTCGTTGACAACGTGCTCCTCCCCCTTGAGGACGATTTTCGCGAGGGCGGGCTGTCGGCCATCACCGACGGTCTTCGGGAGGCTCGAGAGCAGGTACGGGCAAACGGATGGTGGTGCCCGCAGATGGACGAGGCGCATGGCGGCATGAGCCTGTCGCTTCACGACTTCGGCCGGCTGAGCGAGGTACTCGGCCGGTCCCCGCTCGGACACCTGGCCTTCAACTGCCAGGCGCCGGATGCGGGCAACATGGAGATTCTGGCTGATCACGCGTCGGACATGCAGCGCGCCCGATATCTCGACCCACTGCTTGAGGGGGAAGTGCGGAGCTGTTTCGCGATGACGGAGCCCGAAAATGCCGGCTCGAACCCGAAGCAGCTCTCCACAACGGCAGAACGGACCTCGACCGACGACGGTCAGGCATTCGTCCTGAACGGGCACAAATGGTTCACGACCGGAGCGGACGGCTCCGCTTTCACAATCGTCATGGCCGTCACACACCCCGAGGAAGACAACCCGTACCAGCGGGCGAGCATGTTGATCGTCCCGATGGATAGCGACGGCCTCGAGCATGTCCGTCGCATTCCGATCATGGGAGAAGAAGGCGAGGGCTGGCTTTCGCACTCCGAACTCAAATTCCACGATGTCACCGTGCCGGTCGACCATCTGCTCGGACCGGCCCAGCACGGGTTTAGCATCGCGCAGGAACGCCTCGGACCCGGTCGCATCCACCATTGCATGCGATGGATCGGCATCTGCGAGCGTGCCTTTGAGATGATGTGCGAACGTGCCGCCACCCGTGAGCTATCGCCCGGAACGCCGCTGGCATCGAAGCAGACCATTCAGAACTGGGTGGCCGAGTCGCGTGCTCGCATCGACGCTGCGCGTCTGATGGTGCTGGATGCCGCGAAAACGATCGACGATGAGGGTGCTCGCGCTGCACGGGTCGACATTTCCACAATCAAGTTTTTCGTGGCCGATACCCTGCACGACGTGCTCGACCACGCCATCCAGGTGCACGGGGCTCTCGGCGTTACCGACGACACGCTCCTCAGCTTCTGGTACCGTCACGAGCGCGGCGCATCCATTTACGACGGACCAAGTGAGGTCCACAAGTCCGTCGTCGCACGGCGCATCTTCAAGCAGTACGGGATCAAACTATAGGCCGGTCCGAAAATCGGAGGTTTGCAGATGTGTTGCGCGTCATGAGTCGTTGATTGGATTCTAACCTGGACACATCCGCGCAAGCGAATTTCGCAATCCACTATTCACAATCCACAAGCCCTCATGCCACACGTCAAAGTCAACGGCTGTGAGTACTTCGTTCGCGATGTCGGCGATGGGGACGAGACAATTGTCTTCGGCCACGGCTACCTGATGACCCACCGGCTGTTTGATCAGCAAATCGAAGCGTTGCGTAAGGAGTATCGATGCATCGCGTTCGACTGGCGCGGTCAGGGAATGTCGGAAATCACCACCGGTGGCTATGACGTGCGTGATCTGGCGCGGGATGTCTCTGAATTGCTCAACGTCATGGATGTCGACCGTTGCCACTACGTCGGCCTTTCCATGGGCGGCTTCGTCGGGTTTCGGCTGCTCGCCCACTACGGCGAGCGGCTGCATTCCGCGGTCCTCCTGGACAGCGACGCCGGCGCGGAGAGTCTGTGGCGGTGGATGAAGTACCAGACGATGATCTCGATGGTTGACCACCTCGGGTATGACAGCGTCATCGATCGGGTTATTCCCCTCATGTTTGGGGAAACGTTTCGTCGCGAGCATCCCGACAAGGTGCAGGCGTGGACCGAACGGATCACCGCGCAAGATCCCCGCGGTATCGTTCGCGCAGGGCGGGGCATTTTTTCTCGTGAGAGTGCGCTGCCGGTCCTGGGACAGGCGCGAACGCCCACGCTGCTGATTGTCGGTGGGGAGGACAAAACCACCCCGCCCGAGAAGACGGCGACAGCGCACGACGCCCTGCCCAACTCTCGGATGCTGGTTCTGCCACAGGCCGGACATTCGTCGGCCATCGAACAACCCGATGCTGTGACGAACGCCATTCGACGGTTTCTAACGGAGGACGTGGCATCCACGGCGTAGTACACCTTCCGATCGGCAGGTCACGTAGCGACACAGATCGGTTTCGCGCAAAGTGCGAATGGGTAACTCAACTCCGGCATCATGCATGCATTTATTCGGGTGAACAGCTGCGAGGCTATTCCCTCCCGATGATGTTCTGCACGACGACCGTTCTAGTTGTATGCCCCCGAAAGGATCTAAGATTGCCAGGCTCGAAAACCAGTTCACGGATGACCGCGTGCTTCGCGGGTACCTCGAGCGCGTGCTACCGCCGGACGTCCGGACTGATATTCGTCCCGAAATGGAAGCTCTCAGTCGCCTTGCCGGGGACGAACTCTACGACCTTCAACTGGCGGACCGGACCTCCCGGCCGGAGCTCACGCAATAGGATGCTACCGGCGATCGGATCGACCACGTCGAACTGACCGACAGCTGGAAACGAGCGATGGACGTGGCCGCCGAATACGGGATCATCGCCAGCGCGTACGAACAGAAGCACGGCGCCCACAGCCGGGTCCATCAGATGGCGAAAGCCTATCTTTTCTCCACTTCCACCGACATGATCGGCTTTCTGATGGCTACAACGGACGGGGCCGTGCGTACGCTTCTGGATCTCGGTCAGCCCCGCGACACGGCCGAGGCAGTCCGGCACTTCACATCCCGCGACCCGGCGTCGTTCTGGACGTGCGGTCAATGGCGGACCGAACAGGCCGGGGGCACCGACCTGTCGCGAATTAAGACGCGCGCCGTACCGAACGACGACGGCACCTGGTCGCTCCACGGCCGCAAGTGGTTCACCTCGTCGAGCGTGGCGAATGCAGCTCTGGTCCTGGCATACCCCGATCGTTCTTCCGCCGACGAGACAGCCTCGGACGGCGATCATGAAGGACTCGGACTCTTCTACGTCCCCATTCGGAGCGATGCCGATACGCCCCCGCATGAAGGCATCGGCGTGAACCGGCTGAAAGAAAACCTCGGTGCACGGAAAATTCCGGTAAGCGAGATTGCACTGGACGGAGCGCGCGCCCTTCCGCTGGAAACGCGGCACGGGACGCGATACCTTACGCCGATGGTGGAAATTGCCCGGATCTGGAATGCCGTCATGGCGACCGGATTCATGCGCCGCGGGCTGGCCCTTGCGCGGGACTTCTCTCGCAAGCGAGAAGCCTTCGGCACGCCGATCATCGAGAAACCCCTCCACTACGACACGCTGGCCTCCATGCAGGCGACGTTCGAGGGCGCCTTCCAGCTGACGTTTCGAACGGTTGAGCTCCTCGGCGAACTCGAAAACAGGACGCTCAGCGATGACGGTATGCAGTTGCTGCGCGCTCTTACACCGCTGGCCAAGCTGCTCACCGCCAAACAGGCCGTCGGCGTCGTGGGCGAGGTCGTGGAAGCATTCGGTGGAGCGGGATACGTTGAGGAGACCGGCATACCGCTTCTACTCCGAGACGTACAGGCACTGACGATCTGGGAGGGCACCACAAACGTCATGTCGCTGATCGCGCTTCAATTGCTCCGGCGCGAGCGGCGCCTCCGGGCCGTCCGAAACGAACTTCAGCGATACCGCGACGCCGTGGAGTCGCCCGTGCTGGTGGAAGCGGTCGATACGGCCGAGGACGCCTTCCGCTCTGCGGTCACCTGGCTGGCGGAAGCGCTGGACGAATTCCCGGATGCAGTCGAAGCGGGTGCCCGACGATTCGCCATGACGATCGGTAAGAGCCTCGAACTCGCCCTCCTGGCGCGCCATGCACAGTGGGCGATGCCGAACGAAGGAAACCGAGCGGTCGCCGTCGTCGAACACCTGGCCGCCCAGGGGATCGACGAGATCGCGGCACACCGGACGTACGATGCCAGAATGCTTGCCCATGATTACACGGCGCAGTCCCTCTTTCGCTCGTAAACCAGCGTAACACGCGTCCGCTCCAACCTACACATGATCGGGAGCGCTCCGACGGTTCGCTCGTTTGACCGATCGGTGCTTCCATCCGCTCGCCAAACCACGTCCC
>JAAAOT010000067.1 GCA_009908725.1 Bacteroidota bacterium
GCCGCCATGGATACGATCCAGGCGGGAATTGCCCCGACGCACATCGACTTCTCGCTGAATACGCGGTAGACCGACTTCGTACGCCGCTTTCTCCGACCAGGCCCTCCACTTCCCCATGAAGATCGATCGCTGTTACTGCTTCCAGAAACGGTTCGCCGATCTGAAGACTGTGGCAGAAGAAACCGGCGCGGCGACAGTGCAGGACGTGCAGCAGCACGTTGAGTTCGGCAAAAACTGCCGTCTCTGCCATCCCTACGTGCGCCGCATGCTCCGAACGGGGCAAACGTCCTTCGAGCGAATCATCCGGGAAGAGGATGAGCCTCGCACGTGCACCTCGGCGGAGTAAAGGCTCCGCGATACCTCCATTATGTTGAATGCCACGGCGGCGTCCGATGAAAAGCGGACGCCGTCGCTGTTTGCGTATAGCCCGCGGATACCCAGGGAATCGGATTCGTTGTTCGTGCGTGCCCTGGTTTGTATTGTGGGGACCCCTTTCCCCGAGGCTGCCCCCGGCCGACTTCGTTCGTTCTACGTTCCGCATCTCCCCTCTGCATATGGCCACACTGCTCTACGTCTTCCCGCATCCCGACGACGAATCCTTCGGTCCGGCGCCGGCGCTCGCTCGACAGCGTCGCGAAGGCCACGAAGTGCACCTTCTGACGCTGACACGCGGCGAGGCGACGTCACAGCGAGAACGCCTGGGGGTGTCGAAAGAGGAGATGGGGACGATCCGTTTCCAGGAAATGCAGAACGTCGCTCGCAAGCTGGACCTTTCCTCGCTTCGCGTGCTGGATCTGCCAGATGGTAAACTCGACACGCTGGACCCGCGTCGCCTCAGTCAAATCATCGAGGAGCACGTACGCCGAACCGCGCCGGACGTGATGGTGACCTACCCGGTACACGGCGTCAGCGGTCACCCCGACCACCTCGTTTCTCACGCCGTGGTCAAACATCTTGCCTGCTCCCTCCGCGCACGGGGGCTCCCCTACCCGAAGCGACTCGCGTTCTTCACCCTGCCGCCCGCAGACGGAACCGGTCGACCGGATCACCTAAAGGCGTCGGCAGACGAGAAGATCGACTGCATCACGACCTTTTCCGAGAACGATCTGGATAGGGCGCAGGCCGCTCTGCATTGCTACGAGACGTACATGCCTGTGATCGAAGAGCATCAGCCACTCGGCGAGGTTGAGAGCGGCGTCGCCTTCGAGTTCTTTGGCGAACACCACCGGCCGCGTCTCGACGATTTAACGGCGGATCTCCCGGAGATTGCATGGTGGGACGAGAGTGCTTAACTTTATGGTAACATAGCGACCGTCTCCGTTATCGCCCCTTGCTTTCTTCCGTCCCGCCATGACCGCATCCAGCACCCCGGACGACACGTCCATTCTCGTCGTCGACGATGAAAAGGACATCATCGGCCTGCTGGAGTACAACCTGTCGAGCCGCGGATACGAGGTGTTAACAGCCCGCGACGGGATCGAGGCGCTTGACACCGCCCGCGACGTCCATCCCGACCTCATCATCCTGGACGTCATGATGCCGAAGATGGACGGGTTGGAAACGTGCCGGCGCATTCGGCGGGATGCATATCTGCGGACGATCCCGGTTCTTATGCTGACCGCCCGGACCGAAGAGGAGAGCATGATTGAAGGCCTCGACAGCGGCGCCGACTCCTATCTCAGTAAGCCGGTTTCGATTCCCGTCATCGTCAGTCAGGTGGAAGCTCTTCTCCGGTCGTCCAAGCGAAACGACACCCCGCCGGACACGCTGAGCATTCACGATCTGACGATCGACCGGGACCGTTTCATTGTCATCCAGGAGCGGGAATCCGGCACGAAGGAGATGCACTTTCCGAAGCAGGAGTTCGAGTTGCTTCACTTCATGGCTTCGCATCCGGGAACCGCCTTCACGCGGCAGGAAATCCTCGACGAAGTGTGGGGGCCGGAGATTTACGTCGTCGACCGAACCGTCGACGTGCACGTCCGAAAGATCCGGGAGAAGATCGGCTCGGACTACATCGAAACGATCAAAGGCGTCGGATACCGATTTCGGGGGTAATGGCAGCTCCGACGGCATCAGCATGTTCGCGATTGCCCATCGTTAACATGAGGGTGACTCGCTTTCCCGAACTGCGTTTTATGTTTCGACAGTTCGTTTCGACCCACCTGTCTGCCTGATCCGTTCAGACACCTGTTGCCATGACCGCCGCTCCCTCTTCCTTTCCTGACGAACGCCCACCCGTCTTCTCGCGGGTGACGCTGAAGACGGCCGCCACGGTGGCAGCGGCGGTGCTCGTGCTCACCCTGATCGTCGTGGAGGGGCCGTGGCACATTCGCTTCCTGATCGCGGGCGGAGCGGGCCTTGCGACCTACGCTTCCGTATGGAGTTTCGTGACGCCCCGGATTCAACATGCCATTCGAACGCTCCGCCGGATCCGCCAGCATGAGTTCGACAACCTGGAAGCGGCCCCACGCCCGACAGGCGACGAGATGCGCGAGCTGGTCTGGGAAGTCTTCCGAACCGGGCAGAAGCTCGAAGGCGAGATTCAGGATCTCAAGCGGATGGAGAATTACCGACGCGAGTTCATCGGGAACGTGTCCCACGAGCTCAAGACACCGATCTTTTCCGTTCAGGGCTTCACCGAAACCCTTCTGGACGGCGCAGTGGACGACTCGTCGGTCAACCGCTCCTTCTTGAAAAAGATCATGCGGAACGTGAACCGGCTTGACAACCTGGCGAGGGACCTGTCCGAAATCGCACGGATCGAAACCGGCGAACTTGAAATGTCGGCCGAACCCTTCAACCTGCGATCGCTGGTGCAGGGCGTCGTCGAATCGCTTGAGATCAAGGCCGAAAACAAAAACGTGACGCTACAGCACCGGCTACCGGAGAACCTGCCGCCGGTGCACGGGGACCGGGAGCGGATCCGGCAGGTGCTCGTGAACCTGTGCGACAACGCCATCAAGTACAACCGAGAGGGCGGGCACGTTGAGATCATCGGCCGGCTCCTCCCCTCCAATGAAGTGAAAGTCTCCGTCGCGGATGACGGGCTCGGGGTATCGCCGGAGCACATCCCGCGCCTCACGGAGCGGTTCTACCGCGTCGATAAGTCGCGATCGCGGAGCCAGGGAGGCACCGGCCTGGGACTGGCCATCGTCAAGCACATCCTGAGCGCCCACGACCGCGAGCTGATGATCGAGAGTACACCGGGCAGCGGCTCCACGTTCGGCTTCACGCTTCCGGCCATCCTGGACGAGGAGCCATCGGGCCGGCGCCCCTCGATCCCTGCCCATACGGAAGGCCAGCGTGCCTCGTAACGAAGCTGACGAAGCGGAACGGAGCGGGAAAATGTGTGGTAACGCGGAAGGAACCGCTGCGACCGTCCCCTTGCCCTCTCTCCTCTTTCGCCCCCTGCTTCGGCATGATCCGCGAGGCTTACGTCCTGTCCCGCCCGCAGAAGCTGTACGTCATCTGCGCTGCCATCTTTCTGACGGCGCTCGTTGTTGCAGAGGCAACGGCCAGCAAGTTCTTCACGGTGCTGGATCTTCCGTTCGCCATCTCCATCTTCGGACAGGAGTTTACGAGCGTCACGATGACCGCAGGCGTGATCGCGTTTCCGATAACGTTCATCGTCACTGACCTGCTGAACGAATACTACGGCAAGCGGGGCATTCGCTTCGTCACCTTCATCGGGATGGCGATGATCTGCTTCGAGTTTCTGCTGTTATGGGTTGCGATGGAGGTCCCGGTTGCGCCATCGTCTCCGGTCTCGCAGGAGGCGTTCGTGGAGGTCTTCGGCAACTCGACGCGGGTCATCATCGGAAGCCTCACGGCCTATCTGATCGGGCAACTGGTCGACATCTTCCTGTTCCACTGGCTGCGCAATCTGACGAACGGAAAATACCTCTGGCTTCGCGCTACAGGTTCCACGTTCGGCTCGCAGTTCATTGACACCTTCATCGTGCTGACCGTAGCATTCGTCGGACAACTTACCGCGCAGGAGATCATCGCGATCTCTCTCTTCAACTACATCTATAAGTTCATCATCGCAACAGGCATTACACCGATCATTTACCTGGCCCACTGGATGATGGACGACTATCTCGGCCATGACACGGCCGAAGAGATGCGTGAGCGGGCAGAGAAAGACCAACCGGCACCTTCCGAGCAGAGCGCATGAACGGCTGGCCACCCGGTACGTGCCACATGCACTTGGCTGTGACGTGATACTACCGGAGAAGCACTCCATGAACGCGTGTCCCGAACGAACCGGTGACGAGAACGTCCTCTGTGATCATCATCGCCGCGCTCGCGGCACCCCACACACAAAACGCCCCGGCCCTCACTGAGAGCCGGGGCGTTCGTATGGTTGGCGATGTGATCTACATCGCAATGCTACTTGATTTAGCGGTTGCCGCCGGGAGGCGTCGTTCCGGACTCGGGCGGCGCGGTGCCGTCCTCTTCCATGTTGTCGCCTCCGGCATCGCCACCGGCGCCAGCGTCTTCTTCACTCGGCGCATCATCCTGCGGCGGCTCCGGATCCTGGAAGCGGCGGGTGGTGCCTTCGACCTGGCTGATGTCGGCCGCGCAGCGGAAGCCGATCCGGGGCGAGCCCTGGTCCGCTTCGTGCATGTCGCGGAAGCCAACGCCAATCCGGAAGGCATCCGAGTCCCACGCGCCGC
>JAAAOT010000040.1 GCA_009908725.1 Bacteroidota bacterium
GTGCGTCGAGAATCACCTGCATGCCCTCATATCCCGACTCTTCACTGAAGCCGTCGTGCTTGGCCGTCTCTCCCTGTGCAATCCGATCGGGGTCGAAGGGGAGGCCTGCCGCTTCAAGAGCGGCCCGGTAGCCCTTCACGCGCGCATTTCGCAGCCGGTTATCGTCGTGGGGCGTGGTAATCATGGCGATGTTCGTGTGCCCCTGCTCGATCAGGTGGCGCACCGCCATCTCGGCGCCGGGCTCCTCGTCCCAGTAGAACGAATCCATATCGTCCCACTGAGTGCCCACGAGCACAACCGGTGCGCCCAGGGTGGTCAGCTCGTTGGCGATCTCTTCATCCATCGGCAGGCCCGCAACCAGCAGGCCGTCCATAGCCCCGCGCGCCAGAAACTTCTTCAGCGTCGCCTTCGGAGCTTCCCACGACAGGTCGCAGAGGAGGAGATCCAGGTCATTCCCGTCCAGTTCATTGCGAACGCCTTTCAGCAGCTCGTTATGAAACGGCGTGGTGAACGTCGGGACCGCCACGGCCACCGTACGTGTCGCTCGCTGTGCCAGAGACTTCGCCGTACGATTGGGACGAAACTGAAGCTTCTGAATCGCTTTCAGGACGGTTTCCCGGGTGGAGTCCGAGACGTCCCGCGAATTATTCAGGACGCGCGACACCGTCGAAATCGCCACCCCGGCATGCTCGGCGACATCGTAGATCGTCGTTTTGGAATCGTCCCGTGGGTCCTGAGTCATGATCGAGTGTCAGACAATGAGTGGATGCAGGCACCGGCGACTGCATGGTGCCCGTCCCGAGCCGTTGGAGTCGTCTCCGTCCGGATGCCGGACGCGATGATTCACGTCGTTACCCTCGCGACATTACTCTGCAACGTCCGAAAGCATGCGATGATGCAGCGCGCCGAAGTACGCACTGGTGGAAGACGGCTGTTCGGTCTGAGAGGCCTCGCGAAGGGCCTCCGTCACGACGGCCTTCGAGGCCCTGAGTGCGTCAACCAGAGACCGACCGCTCCATAGGCTCTGCAGAATCGACATCATAAGCCCGCTGGAGCGTCCCGACAGGTCGCTGACACCGTCGACGAAGGGGGCTTCAAAAACGGCGAGCTCTTCTCCGTCGTAGAACAGGTCGACGGCGTAATTCGGAGCTTCGGTTTCGGTGTCGAAGTGATGCGTTGCCAGGCGACCGCATCGAAGCAGGACATGCGAGGCACCGCGCTGACCGATTCGCTGAGCGGCCACCTGCGCGTCGTCAAGGCTCGGGATTTCCATTCCGGCGAGAAGCGTCGCGTCGGTCAGGCTGGCGCTGACGAGATCCGCCGCACCCATTCGGTCGCTGATGATTTCGAGCGTTTCGGGCTCGACAATATCTTCGCCACTGGGCCCGCTCAGCGTCAGGTCCAGCACGACCGGCCCGTCCAGGTACGCGTCCAGCATGTCAAAAATGGCCTCGGCGGACGCCGGACTCCCGACGACGCCGATTTTCGCAGCCGTCGGCGACGCAGTTTCAAATACGTGCTCCAGCTGCGCTCGAACGGTATCCGACGGCACCTCGAGAACGTCGGTAACTACCCCGTGACCGGCGACAACGTGAGAGGTGCAAACCGTCAGCGGCGTGGTCCTGAATCCCTGAGCGGAGAGTATGTCGGCCGTGAGGCCACGCTCCAGCGCTGGGTACTGTGCACCGATGACCAGGGGTCGGAAAGAAGAATCCAATGTATCAGACACTCGTCGAGACTCTACGTGAAGAATAAGCGGCGATCGTACAGGAACGATGCGGCCGTGGGCACAATCGCGCCGCGGACCGTCCGTAACATACCGGACGAATCGTCCCATGACAAGCGCGACAATGGCGTTATCGCCGCAACGTTTCACAAGAGTTTGTGTACATTACGCCACCTGCGAAAGTTCGCTGTGCCAGAACGACCGAACATAACGGCGACTCAGACCGTCCGCCGGTGTCGGGATTGATGTCGCCGCGGACATGTAAATAGTCCGGCTGTAGAGAAACCTGGACACCGCTGACACATTGCCCTCCGAACCGAAGGCGGGCCTTTGTACGTGTATACACCCGACCCGTCCGGTTGCTGTATCCGACACTGCCGATCATCCGCTACGGGTCGCGCGTTGTCCCCGGCGCAATGCGCCCCGCGTCGTACCCACCTTTTTGATCCGTACCCCTGGCGATGGAGCCTCTTTCTGTTGACCGACTCACCTCAACACGCATCCCGACGGTTCACGGCGAGTTTACGCTGTCGTTGTACGAGAATAGCCAGGACGATAAAGACCATCTCGCCCTGATCCACGGGGACATCGAGGGAGAGGAAGATGTACTCGTGCGTGTTCACTCGGAGTGCTTCACGGGAGATGTCATTGGGTCGCTGCGGTGCGACTGCGGCGAGCAGCTCGAGTCGTCTCTTCGACACATCGCCGAAGAAGGTTGCGGCGTCTTGCTTTATCTCCGGCAGGAGGGGAGAGGCATTGGCCTTCTCAGTCTGTCCGTGACGGAACGCGTTCCGCTGCACCCGCACCTGAATCGACACAACACCGAGTACCTGCAGACGAAGGCGGATCGGATGCGGCACCTCCTTGAGATCGGTTCGCTGAAAAACGGTTCTCGCGCGAATCCCCACGCCGGCGACGTGCAGGCCCTTGAAGTCCGAGCGCGTGAACACGCGGAAAGGACCGGTCGGCCGTTCGTTACGCTCACCTACGCACAGAGCCTGGACGGGTCCATCTCGGCGACGGGGCGCGAACCGCTTCAGATCAGCGGGCCGGAAACGATGGAGTTGACCCATGCGCTGCGTGCCGCGCACGACGCGATTCTCGTTGGGATCAACACAGTGCTCTCGGACGACCCTCAATTGACGGTCCGTCACGCGGAGGGCGAACATCCGCGACCGGTCGTGCTGGATACGACGCTCCGATGCCCGCCCGATGCCCGGCTCCTTACGGAATCGGGACCGGCCCCGATCATCGCGACGAGCCCGGACGCGGACTCGGAGCGGCAGGCGGCACTTGAAAACGCCGGAGCAACGGTCCTGCGACTCGACTGCGAGGACACGGGCGGGATCTGCCTCGAAGCCCTGCTCTCAGCGCTCGACGAACACGACCTCCACAGCCTCATGGTAGAGGGTGGGGGTGAGGTCATCACGAGCTTTCTCCGGCGCCGCCTCGTCGACCATCTGATCATTACGATCGCCCCCATGCTTGTCGGTGGCGTCCACGCTCTGAGCGGCCTCGCGACACCGTCGCCCGAGGCAGCGGCATCCGGGGACGGACAGCCGTCCGGCGCGCCCGCGGACTTCCCGCGCATCGAGAACATTCAGTATCGATGGGTCGGGACGGATCTCGTGCTCGAAGGTCGCCCGGTCTGGCCGAACCCGTCTTGAAATTGCGCGCCGCTCCGAACCCGTCTCTGCGTGTCGATGCCTGCTGTTTCCTCTCGAGACATCCTTCTTTTTGGCGGCGACCGGTCGGTCCGCATCCATACCGAGCCGCTGGACCCGCCGTCCGCGGGTCAAGTGCAAGTTTCTACGAGGGTTTCGGCCATCAGCGCCGGCACGGAGCGTCTCGTCTACACGGGCCAGCTCCCGCATGAGCTCGCAGCAGACGCGTCGATCGATCAGCTGCAACCGGACAGGCAGGACGACGAGCCGTATCCGATGCCCTATGGTTACGCCTGTGTCGGAATAGTCACCGCTGCCGGCGCCGGGGTATCCGACACATGGGTCGGACGGCGCGTCTTCGCCTTTCACCCGCACGCCACGCATTTCAATGCGGCGCCGCAGGATCTCATCGCGGTACCGGACCGCCTCACCCTCGAGGCCGCCGCTCTCTATCCGAACATGGAAACGGCTACCGGGCTCGTCATGGACGGTGCACCGATTGTCGGCGAGCGGGTCGCAATCTTCGGCCTCGGAATCGTCGGTCTCCTCACGCTGCGCCTTCTGCTCGGGTATCCCCTCGATCGGATCATCGGAATCGACCCGGACCCTGCGCGGCGCGATGCGGCCAAGACGCTAGTTGACCACTCGGAGAGCACGCGCGCCGTTGTCGCCGCCCCCGATGACGTTGAGCGTACAAAAGAAGCGGCCGGCGTGTCTGATCGAAGCGATCCCACGCAGGATCCGCAGGGAGGCGTGGACCTCGCCTACGAACTCAGCGGCCAGCCCGAGACCCTCAATTCCGCCCTCGACATCAGCGGCTACGGCGGACGCATCGTAATCGGCTCGTGGTACGGGACCAAAACGGCGCCGGTGGCACTTGGACGCCGATTTCACCGGTCCCACGCGACGATTCGTTCCAGCCAGGTGAGTACGATCGGTCCAGAGCACCGTCCTCGCTGGACGAAAGCACGACGCTCCGCGGTTGTCCTCGACCTGCTCAGCGATCTGCAGGTTAAAACGCTCGGGATGGAGACCCGGCCGTTTCGCGCCGCACGGGGAACGTACCAATCGCTGGTTGATGGCAGCGACCAGCCGGTGCAGATTCTGCATTCATACTCTCACTCAATATCATCATAACGTTCTATATTGTACTATGTATGAGCTAATGGTGCGGCGTGACTTTATTGCACAGCACTATTTGACTGTTCCCGATGCCGGACCCGAAAACGAATGGCACTCCCACCATTTCACGATCGAGGTTGAGTTGCAGGG
>JAAAOT010000275.1 GCA_009908725.1 Bacteroidota bacterium
GCGATCATGGGGGCGGTCAGCAGCCCTTTCGATCCGAGCGCGGTAAAGGTCCAGATCCGCTCTCGGTCCGGGAGCGGCCCGACGATGGGGAGATTGGAATCCGGATGCTTCACCCGAACGCCGGAGGTGACATCCAACACCTCGGCCTGCTCGAGACCGGGAAGCATCTCTGCGGTTTTCGTGAGAATGTACGTCGTCTCCTCCGGATCGGGGTCGAGCGAGTCGAAATTGTGCTTGTAGCTGCTTCCAAGGACCAATGTATCGTCCGGCCCCGGCACGATATAGCCACGGCCCGACAGGGGATGCAGCGGGCCGTCGCCGGTTTCCGGCGGACGCCGAACCCGCACGGTCTGTCCCTTGATGCCTTTCAGGCGCAGATTCGACAGTTCTGCGATTTGCGGATAGCCCTGGCCGACGCACAGGACGAGGTGCTCGCCCCGGTACGTCTCAACGGTCGACTCCTTTTCAACAGAATGCTCGATGTCGACGTGGACGAGGCCGTCGTGCTCCGACCAGTACAGTACGCGCGAGTCCGTGTGCACCTGTGCTCCGTGCGACCGGGCGGCCGAGAGCACGGCACTTACCAGTGCCGAGACGTCGATGGCCCCGCCGCGGGCGATGAAGAGCCCACCGCCGCAGGTTCGAATGTCCGGCATTCGATCTTGGAAAGCGTCGGCTGGGAGCCACTCGGCGATGTCCGGGTAGGCTGCCGCGGCATCCTGAAAGTCTGAAACCTGGTCCCGTTCGACGGTCGGCCGAAAGACGCCACGTGTGAGAAGGTCCGGTCGGCCGATATCGTCCAGCAACCGGTGAACGGCGTCGATGGCTTCGCGGAGGCGCCAGACGGGTCTCACGCGTCGTCCCATCAGCGGGTTGACGAGTCCGGCTGCCGCCCCGGACGCACCCGCGGCGGGCTGCTCGGCCTCGAACACGTGGACGGGACCGTCGTGACGTCGGGCCAGTTCGTAGGCGGCGCAGGCCCCGGCGATGCCGGCACCGGCGATCAGGATCGGTCGTGCCATGGAAAAGGGAAATGTACGGATCGAGCGTCGGGATCGATAGACAGACGGATGCGGACAGGTGCGTGTTCGTTAGAGCAGAGCGGATTGCGTCGTCGCGCGTAGATTTTCCAAAATCACGTACCGTCTGGATGCCCTCCGACACCTTTCCGCCGGCGCACCGTTTCCAACCTGAAAGCGGGGTTATTCATCAAAGCATGGGCCATGGTAGATCCGGTAATCATCGTGGGCGGCGGCGTGATCGGTCTTGCGACCGGCTTCGAACTTCTTCGGGCCGGTATCCCGACGACGATTCTCGACCGCAACCGTGCGGGGCGCGGCACGTCTTGGCTTGCGGCGGGCATGCTGGCGCCGGACACGGAGATCGGTTTTGAGGAACTGGAGCTGTACGATCTGAACCGGGAAAGCCTGCGCCGATGGCCAGAATTTGCTACGGCTGTGGAGGCGGCCAGTGGGCGAGACGTCGATTACCGAGACGACGGAACGCTGATCGTGGCCGACGACCCCGACAGCACGAAGCGGATCCGGCGCCTGTATGAGTTTCAAAAAGAGCAGGGACTGGACGTCGACTGGCTCACGGGCGACGAGGCGCGGGATCGGGAGCCCTTTGTCGGGCCCCGCGTGTCGGCGGCGATTTGGGTCGAATCCGATCACCAGGTCGATAACCGGCTTCTCCTCGACGCGCTCCGGGAGGCGTTTCTCGCCGAGGGCGGTACGCTTCGCGAGGATACGCCGGTGGAGCGCATTCATCCGGACGATGAAGCGCCCGCCGTTGTGACCGAGGAGGGGGAGCAGATACAGGGGCGAGATGTCGTGATCGCCGCCGGCGTCTGGTCCCGGCAGCTCGACGGCCTCGCGCCGGCCGCGCCGCCGCCGGTTCGCCCCGTCAAGGGGCAGATGATCCAGCTCCGGATGAAGCTCCCCTTCGACCTGCAGCACGTGATTCGCGGCCCGGACGCCTACCTCGCGCCCAAGTCGAACGGACGTCTCGTCATCGGTGCCACCAGCGAGGAAATGGGCTTCGACACTGAGGTCACGGCCGGTGGTCTCTACGACCTGCTGGAAGGGGCCTGGGAAATCGTTCCCGGCGTGTACGACCTGGCGGTGGACGATACCTGGGCCGGTCTGCGGCCCGCGAGCAGAGATCACGCGCCCATCGTCGGGCGGTCCGGCGCGCCGGGCGTCATTGTCGCGACCGGCCATTACCGGCACGGCATTCTCCTGTCTCCGGTGACCGCGCAGGAGGTGACCCGCCTGGTTCAGACAGGAGAAACATCCCGCTGGATCGAGCCGTTTTCCCCCGCCCGATTTTCCGGACCGATCCCCGAGTCGACCGCATGAGCACCACCGAATCCGACGCCGAGACCGTCCAGATCACCGTCAACGGCGACGACCGCTCCGTGCCGCACCGGTATCCCCTGACCGATCTCCTTCATGATCTGAACGTGGATCCCGAAAGCGTCTCCGGCGTGGCCGTCGCGATCAACGAAAGCGTCGTCCGGCGGCAGGACTGGTCGGACGTGACGCTCGCGGAGGGAGATACCGTCGAGGTGATCACCGCGCAGCAGGGCGGCTGAGCATCAGGCCGCACGACACAGGAGGCGGTCCCGGTCTACGGGCCGTGTGAGATCAACGATTTTCCAGAGACGAAGAACTTATGTCTGAAGCGGCCCCCACGGATACTCGCCCGACGGCCTCGACCCGGGATGCGTCCGACGACGCCCTGACGATCGGCGGGGAGACCTATTCGTCCCGCCTCCTGATCGGATCGAGCGCCTACCCGAATCCGCAGATCATGCTCGACGCGATCGATGCGTCCGGTGCGGAGCTCGTCACGGTTGCGATTCGGCGCGTGAATGTGGAAAGTCCGGCGCCGGAGAGTCATCTCGACCTGATCCGGAAGGGCGGCTACCGGGTGCTTCCCAACACCGCCGGCTGCTACACGGCACGGGAGGCCGTTCTCGTCGCTCAGCTCGCCCGCGAGGCGCTGGACACGGACCTCATCAAGCTGGAGGTGATCGGTGATGACGAAACGCTGATGCCCGACGTCGAACAGCTGCTCAAGGCGGCGAAAGAGCTGATTGATGACGGGTTCACCGTTCTGGCATACGCCAACGACGACCCGATCACGTGCCGGAAGCTGGCGGATATGGGCTGCGCGGCGGTTATGCCGCTTGGCTCGCCCATCGGCAGCGGCATGGGCATCGTCAACCCGTACAATCTGCGCATCATCCGGGAGGTGGTCACCGACACGCCGCTCATCGTCGACGCCGGCATCGGAACCGCGAGCGACGCCACGATCGCGATGGAGCTGGGCTACGACGGTATTCTCCTGAACACCGCGATCGCCGAGGCGCAGCACCCTGTCGCCATGGCAAAGGCAATGCGGCTCGCCGTCGAGTCTGGGCGGCTGGCTTACCAGGCGGGACGGGTGCCGGAACGCATCTACGCGAAAGCATCCTCCTCGATGGAGGGCCGGGTCGGACAGTGACTCGCGCCGCCGGCTCTGCTCCCTCTACGCGCCCGGACCCGGATGAACGACCTCCCGCGCCTCGTCCTGATCGCCGACCGTTTCACGGAGTCCGCCCGGGCTGAATGCGCACTTCAGGCCATCGAGGCCGGCGTTCGGTGGGTGCATCTTCGGGACCATGACGCGAGCGATGCGGCGTTTCATGAGGCGGCGGTCCACCTGAACGAGCGAATCGCCCGTATCGATGTCCGCGTCCGCGTGAGCGTCAACCAGCGTCTTGACATCGCACAGCGACTGAGGCTCGACTACCACGGGGGAACGCATGGGCCGGGTGTGGGCGTCGCCCGCGAGCGGCTCGGATCCCATGCCGTGATTGGCTTTTCGGCCCACGAACAAGAAGAGGTGGGAGGCCCGAAGGTGGCACGCGTCGACTATTTCTTCTTCAGCCCGATCTTCCCGACAGAAAGCAAGCCCGGACACCCGGGGACGGGGATCGAGACGCTCAGCCGGATTTGCGCTGCCACAGAGCTGCCCGTGTTCGCGCTCGGCGGCATCACGCGGGCACGGGTCGACTCGTGTCTGGAGGCCGGTGCCCACGGCGTCGCCGTCCTGAGCGGAATCATGGATGCGAACGATCCTGCCGGGGCGGCGAAGGCCTATCTCCGGGCCGTGGCGTCGTCGGACGACAGGTGAGGGCGATGGGCCGGTGGACCGAAGCTAATGCACGCTGCACGCCGATCCGGAAACTCCCCATGAGATGTCGGATACGGAAAGGACGAGGCGGGGCACTTCAATAACGAACTCAATCAGACGACACCGATCATGACCAAGCCCGTGGCACTTACGATCGCAGGGAGCGACTCCGGCGGCGGGGCCGGCATCCAGGCGGACATCAAGGCAATGGAGGCGAACGGCGTGTTTGCCACGTCCGTGGTGACCGCCGTCACCGCCCAGAACACGCAAGCGGTCACGATGTCGTACGACCTGCCGGATCGTATCATCGACGCCCAGATCGACGCCGTGGCGGGCGATTTCGACGTGGCGGCGACGAAGACGGGCATGCTGTCGTCCTCGAGCATCATCCGGACCGTGGCGGCAAAAGTAGAGGCGCACAACCTCTTCCCGTTCGTCGTCGACCCCGTGATGATTTCCAAGAGCGGGTTCAAG
>JAAAOT010000230.1 GCA_009908725.1 Bacteroidota bacterium
CTACCGTGTATTCAGCGAGAAGTCGATGTGCGTCGGGGCAATTCCCGCCTGGATCGTATCGATGGCGGCACCGCCTCGCTCGTGGATAGTGACGGTACCCGACTCGTCAAACGGACTGGCCGCGGACAGGCGTCCGACGTAAAGCAGCTCGTTTCGTGCGTCGTAACCGACGGCGCCGGGGCTGTCGCCGACAACGTCCAGTTGTGTGTCGACCTGGTTCGACGCCGTGTTGTAACGGAGTACGCGCCCGTCTGCGAGAAGCGCGTAGGCCTCCTCCGCCGCGGGACTGTAGCTGACGTGCTGTCCGAAGCTTGCCGACGCAATCTGCGTGGAAAGGTCGACCGCATCGCTGACCGTTCCTGCGTCCGGATCCAGGACGCGGATGCCGCCCGGGACGGAGGTCGACGGGTCACCCGTGTTTACGCCGGTGCAGAACACGATGATCTCGTCGTCTGCATCGCGCACAAGTGAGCGGGGGCCGGTGCATCCGACGTCAACGGTCTGGACTGAGAGGTCTTCCGTGTTGATGATGCCGACCGACGTGCCGCTGTTGAATCCGCCAAGCGCGACAACGACCTGAGAGCCGATGACCTCGACATCCTCGGGGGTTCCCGGCACGTCGACCGAATCGATGACCGTGCTTGTGGAAAGGTCGACCACGTCCACGTCAGATGGGTCCGCGCCGAAGTCCTGGCTCGATACGTAGGCCCGGTCCCCGTCGACGGCGATGTAGCGTGGATTGGGAATGTCCGCAATCTGGCCGACGCGCTCATTGCTCTCCGTGTCGTAGATGTCGATCGTAGCCGTTTCACCGAAGAAGACAAATAGCTGGCCCGCGTCATCGACCAGAATGCTCTGGATGTACGAGGGAAACCCTGCCTGGCCGGCCGGAGGGAGAGTCTGAAGGGCTTCCGTCTGCGGGTTGAAAATGGTAAGTGAGCTGTTGGCATTGCCGAAGGCACCCGCGTTGGCAATGTAGACCCCGGACGTGACGGTAGAGGTGGCGTCGTCTTCTGACAGGTCACATCCGGTCAGCAGCAGCGCGGAGCAAAAGAAGGCGAGAATCGAAAAGATGCGCATGGATGGAGCGGGAGGTTGGTAGAAACGAGGGGCGCTACAGTCCGACCTGAAGCCGGACGTGCAGATGACGTGGAGGCATCGGGCGGTTGCCGATGGTTCGGTAGTCGGAGCCGTTCAGGTTGTCCACTCGAACGCTGAGTTCGGTACGGACGGTATCGAACGTGTGCGTGAGGCGCACCTGGAGGTCCGAAAGGATGTAGGGGGAGAGGTAGCGCGAGCCGGTGCTGCTGATGTATCGGCGCCCGGTGTAGCGCGCATTCACATCGACGGCGACCGGACCGTACGCTATCGTCGTGTAGGCCTTTGCCTGCTCGCGCGGCAGATAGCGCAATGGGGCGTCGTATGAGGGTGAGCCAGGCTCGGAGCGGTTCCGTGCGTCGGTGTAGGTGTAGGTCAGCCCGGTATCGAGGGACCATCGATCGCCAAAGAGGAGGCGGGCACCGGTGGACGCCTCCAACCCTCGTGCGATGACGCGCTGTTCGTTTTCCGGTGACCACGAGCCAGACCGGACCGGCGCCCAGATGATCTGGTCGCGACGCCAGTTGTGAAAGAGCGTGGCTTCTGCGTGTAAGACGGATTGTTGCCAGTGGACGCCGGCATCGACGCTCCACCCCCGTTCGGGGCGGAGATCGGGATTGCCGCCCGGTTGCCAGAACCGGTCGTTGAAGGTTGGCATCCGGAAGGTCCGGCCGGCGTGGGCCTTCAGTCGAAGGTTCGGCGACGAAGACACGGGCTGCAGATTTGCGCCGATGCGCGGGCTGACAGCTGTTCGTGCAGCTGCGGCTGTGGGGCGGTAGAGATCGGCCCGGACGGCGGGAAAGACCCGGAGTCGACCGAACGTCCCGATGGCGCTCACGAACGTGCCACCGTGAAGCTGGCGTGCGTCGTCGCTGAGGCTCGGGTGTTGGGCCACGGAGGCATCCCCGCTGACGCCTGCAGTCGCGAGCCACCGAGAGCCGATCGGGGTCCGGGTCTCGACATCCACATCGGCCGTCCATGTCCGTCCGGTGTCGTCGATGTTCTGTGCCGGGTTCCGGTACCGGAGTCGCGTATGCTGAACCAGAGCGCGCGTTTGCAGCCGCCCCCAGTCGACCTGTCGATCGTCCCGGCCCCAGAATCGAATCTGCGTGTCCCATTGACGCTCTCGTCCCTCGGCTGCACCGCCCGGTCGCGGCAGACCGCGCTCGGCGTGTGTCAGCCAGGCGGCCGTTTGCCACCGACGATCCCGGTCATTGGAGCGGACCGACGCGTACGCCGTGTACCGCGTTCGATCTGCATTCTGGCGCTGGACGGTGCGAGGGGGGAAGGCCGCACGATCGCGGTAGGGGAAGTCGTTGTCGCTCGTTCGTAGCTCGCCCGCCGCTACAACCGAAACACCGTTCCTCTGACCGCCCGCGAGAAGACTGCCGCCGCGCTCCCCGAAGGCGCCGGCAAACGTTTCGGCCCGCGCGACAAGCGGCTCCGATGGCTGAACGGTCTGCAGGTTGATGGCGCCGCCCATTCCGGAGGATCCGTACAGGGCCGAGGTCGGTCCGTGCATGACCTCAACCGACCGGAGCAGCACCGACGGCAACAGGCTCAGATCCAACTGGCCGAGCTGTGGATCTGCAATCGGCTGCCCGTCGAGCAGCACCAGCGTCTGGGCTGAACCGGTGCCGCGAAGTGACATTGTCGCGATGCCGGTCTCGCCGTATCGGCGAATGTAGAGCCCGGCCCGGTCCTCGAGCAGATCGGCGACGGAGCCCGCGGCCGTCTGTGCGATCGTCGTCGAGTCGAAAACGGCGATACGGGCAGGGGACGAAAGCGCCGGCGTGGGGAGACGCGTCGCCGTCACCGTGATATTTGGCAGCGCCCCCTGCCACGCTACATCCGACGTATCGTGTGGTGAGGGCGTACTCGCCGTGTCAGCAGCCAGAGACCGTGTACCATCCTGGCCCACGGCCGGCTGACACAGCGGAGCGGTAAACAGGAGGATCAGGAGCGCCCAGAAGGCCGAGCGCTCACACCTGTCTTTCGAATGTCGATCCATAAAAAAACCCTCACCTCAGACGAGAGGTGGGGTCGTGAACGGGCGGCTTCCCGGGGATCGCATTCGAGAAATCAGGGCTCGAGCATCCGCGTGGAACGAACGTCGCGGTGAGGGCGGCTGCCTCGGTTCGGAAGATGGCGGCACACTCAGATGTGTGCTGCGCAGCGTGCTCCCGGTGCGGAGACGAGCTGGAGAAGGGGCCGTGCACGCCACCACCCTCAGATCCCGAAGGTATGTTGGCGAATCACACCGGTGGCAGGTCTCCTGGCTTACCGGGCATGCGCGAACGTTTCCCCAACGTCAGCATCGCCGACGGCGGGTCACGTGGCACGAACGCAGGGTGCAGAGCGTCGCCATCTCAGCCCTTGGCCTTCCCATGCTGACGGTCCCGCATTCTCGTGTGAACGCGCGAACGGCCCAACACAGTGACCGAAGACTTCATCGATAGACGACGCACCGCCCGGATTACAGTTGCGGGTACAGCCCCCGACTGAACGATTCGAGACATCGAAGCGCGAAGGATTCGGCCTAAATCGTCGCACGGGTGTTCCCTTTTCATCTCACGTGTCGGTCGTGCCGAGAGACATCGAAGCGCGAAGGATTCGGCCTAAATCGTCGCACGGGTGTTCCCTTTTCATCTCACGTGTCGGTCGTGCCGATCACGCAAGAACCAGCGGTGCCTGTGAAAGAACACCCGTAACGTACAACGCCCGGCGTTGATTTCCAACCGCCTTCACGTCGTCCTATTCAAAGTATCGCTCCGTGGCGTCTGAGACGGTTTCGGAGGAAACCATCGGACATGACAGACGGGCGCGCGTCCCAGCCACAAGCCCGAACCATCCTTCAGGCCGGTCCCGTCCCGGCCTGATATTAGACGCTACGACGATCGGCGGAGGCGCTCCGCCAGCCGGGCGGCTCGGTCCGAGGCGTCTGACTCGTCGTCACGCACGTCGTCGGGAAGATCCAGGGGAGGGGACGAACGACTGGAGTCCATCTTCGGGTCGGATGTGCGAGCATCTTCCTCCTCGGACTCGACGTGCTCGGTTTCTGTCGTCCCCTTGCGCGCAGGGCGCCGGCGTTCGTCGTCCCACACCTCGTTGGTGACAATGGTCTCGAGATTCTGGATGCGACGCTGCAGTTCACCGCGCTCGTCCCGAAGTGTTGAGACTTCAGCTTGAAGCGACGAGACGTCGGACTGCAGCTTCTTAACCGTGTCCGGTGGCCCGGTCTCCGCGCTGATCTGTAGCTGCTTCACGTAGGCCCAGGCGACAACGGCAACGATCGGCAAACCGAAAATGAGGAGAATGGTGAGCGTTCCTGGAGAAAGCATAATCGGACGATCGGCGGTCGACGAGGGGGCGGGGCTGTGTCTGCAGGCATGCAGGTCGCTTAGATGCATCTAATTCATGCGCCCGGACCGGGTTCAACGTGCAGAGAACGGATCATGGAGAATCAGAGGGCACCTGCTGGATGCCCGGTAGTCTCCTCCGTTCGCACCATAGCGAGTAAGTGAAAAGGGACGGTGTTATCAGGCCATTATTGCACGGTGGCATCATCCTCCGTATTATGCACGCGTGGTGAATGGCTTGTGTGCGCCCCGTCCCCACTGCGCGCCGCGAGCCGAAAATCGATACCCGCCCCGCCCCCGTGAGCCCACGTATGGCGCCGTCGATTGCCCGGCATTCGAAGGCTGTGATGTACCGGTGGTCCCGGCGTATGTCCCCGCGCGTCGTTGCCATCATCGTCGCCTCCAGCGTGCTGCTGGCGCTCGTTTCGACGACGGGCGCGGCAAGCACGCGTGGTATGTCCGGTGTGTCCGCGCCGGTAATGATCGGTTCGGTACCGCCCGCTGCACCGTCTGTGCGTCATGACACGGCGTCGGTCGGATCCGATGCATTCCCGATTGAACGTCCCGGCTAGCCGTCGTGACCGGAGCCCCATCGGATCTCGTCCGTGGAGACAGTCTCGTCGCGACAGGCGTCGTGGAGCAGGTCAATGGTCGCACGCAGGTTCGCGCATCGTCGTACGACGTTCTGCCCGTCCCACCGCGCATTCCCACACCGATCCCTCTGGATGTCGGTCAGGCTCTCGGCGAGCGGTACGAGAGCATGGTGGTTAACCTGTCCGGTCGCGTGGACCTCAGCGATCGCAATCGTGGTGGTCATTACCTGACTCTGGAGGTGCCGGGCGGTAATGACGTGCTCACCGTCTTCGTACCCAACGCGCACAGAGCCGACATACCGCTGGACCGGTTCGAGCCCGGTGACCGCGTACGGGTGACCGGTGTCCTGCAGCAACACGATTTCACGCGGCCGTACACCTCCTACTACGAAGTCATCCCGCGATCGGCCGGTGAGATTGTCCGCGCGGAGGTGCCCAGGCGATTCTACCGAAATGCTCTCATCCTCGGCGGTCTGCTCATCGCGCTGGCCGGCGGTGCCGTCGTCTTGCTCCGCGTTCAGGTGCGGAGGCGGACGAAACAGCTTGCCGACAGCCGGGCACGCCTTCGTCGCCTTGCCGAGGCGACGTTTCAGGGCGTCGTGATTCACGCCGACGGAAAAATCGTCGACGTCAATCATGCGATCACGGAAATGATGGGATATGATCGCAGCGACCTGATCGGTCGAAATGCGCTTGAGTTCGTCACCGAATCCACGCGACCGATCGCTACAGCGCAGATCGACCGGGACGGCCAGGACCCGTACGAGTGCGTGCTGGTCCGCCGCGATGGATCCACGTTTCCCGCCGACCTGCAGGCGAAAGTCGTCGAGGAAGACGAGAGGAAATTGCGCGTTGTGGCGATTCGCGATGCCACCGACCGGAAGCGAGACGAAGCCGAGTTGCTACTGGCCAAGCAGGAGGCCGAACAGGTCGCGCGACTGAAGTCGAGTCTACTGAACAACATGAGCCACGAGCTCCGCACACCCATTACAAGCATCATCGGCTACGCGGAGCTCATCATCGAGGAGCCACCGGACACGCACGACCTCTTTGCCAAGCGAATCCGGCAGAGCGGCCGACGTCTCTCGGAAACGCTGCGATCCGTGCTTGACATGGCGCAGATTGAGGCAGGGACGATAGATCTGCACGTCGCCGACGTCGACACCGGCGCCATCGCCTCCGAGGTGGTGGCTGCGCACGAGCCCATGTCCGATGAAACGGGCGTTTCGTTGCGACTGGATACAGCGAACGCCCCGGTGATCCCGACCGATCGCGTTCTGTGCTATCGGATCATAACGAATCTGGTGCACAACGCGCTTAAGTTCACGAATGAAGGATACGTCCAGGTCACGGTGGAGGAGTCGGACCCCGGCGTTCGGCTGATCGTGCAGGATACGGGCATTGGCATCGACAGCGATTTTCTGCCGCATCTGTTCGAGCCATTCAAGCAGGAGTCCGATGGTCGGACGCGAACGCATGAGGGGACCGGCCTCGGGCTGGCCATTACCAAGCGAATGGTCGATCTTCTGGGAGGGCACATCATCGTTGAAAGTAATCCGGATCAGGGGAGCTGCTTCATCGTCGATCTTCCCCCGTCCTTCGCCTGTAACGGCGAGTCGGCCGTTGTCCGTGACGAGATGGAGGATGTCCCGGCGCCGGTCGGCGATTCCGACGTGTGACGGCTTCAGGCCCGGTGCCGTTGGGCTGCCGGTGGCGCATCTCCGGGGTGACGTGTCGACGTGTCCCTTTCTCTCCTGCTTCCCCTCTGCGCATGTCCACCACGCCGCTGTCCGCCAACATCCGATGGCCCTGGATTGCCGGTATGCTTACCCTCGCCCTGCTCGGGTCCAATGTCTGGTGGGCTTCGGAGGTGATCGACGCCACGCGCACCCCGCCTGCAGCCGTTGATTCGCTCGCAGCCGCCCGGACCTATGCCTGTCACCTCGAGCGGCTGTCGACTGCCTGGGCGGGGGAACTGCCTCCGGACGTTGCCGCGTCCAACGCGCGGATCGCGATCGGCGCGGAGGGCCGGCCACGCAGCACAGATCTCGTCGTCGGGCACGTCCGGCTCTCGCGCGACACCACCGGGCGGGTTATTGACGTTACCACCGCGAGTGGATCGAGCGCGTGCCGGTAGCGCCGGCATCAATAGAATATGCGCAATCGCTCGATGCAGCGTCGCCGTGCTCCCGTCAGAGCCGGGGCAGAATCCCTCGCACATAGCCCGCGAGCTCCGCGCCGAGGTCCTCCGGGACAAAGTGGGAGGCCTGCGTTTCGTAGATGCGCGCATCCGGCAGCAGGTGTCGCCACCGATTCAGGTAGCGGGCCGCCCCCAGTGCGGGATCGCGCCGTCCCCAGACGACGACCGCGTCCATGGACCGAAGGCGTCGCCGTCGAGACCAGAGAGACCGTAGCCATGCCGCCTCCGTGAGGAGGGAGCGCGCAAAGCGCCAGGTCGGGAGTCTCCGCTCAGGGGAGTCGAGCGGGCGCAGGTAGGCGGCAAGGATCTCTTCCGGCACGTCGCGATGCGTCCCGAGACGGAGGGCGAGCCGGGCGAAGGCGTTACACTGTTGCACGAAGGGACGAGCGACTCGACCGCCCGCCAGCCGCGAAAAGGCTCCCATCCACGGATCGGTATCGTGCGGCCAGAGCCACGTGTTCATCAGCACGAGCCGTGAGACACGTTCCGGGTGCCGAAGTGCATACGACAGGCCGATGGGGCCGCCCCAGTCGTGCACGGCGAGCGTGACATCGTCGAGGTTGAGATGGTTGAGTAATGCTTCGATGCGGGCAGCCCGGTGCGGCGGTCGGCCGGACGCACCGGCGGGTTTGTCGGAGCGTCCAAATCCGAGGTAGTCCGGGGCGATGCAGCGATACGACGGGGCGAGGTCGCGCAGGAGGTGCCGGTACATCAGGGCCCAGGTGGGGTTGCCGTGCAGGCACACGACGGGCGGTCCATTTCCAAGATCCGTGTACGCCATCCGCCCGGCGTCGACGCGAACGTAGGACGTGGGGAAAGGGAAACAATCCATGGGCGATAGCACGCATCCAGCAATGGAGCGATCGGGAAAGCGTCGGCCGTCACGGGGCCGATTTGCGAGACGGTGTGCCCGCTTCCGGTCGATCGAGCAGCGTCGGCACGTCGTCGTACTGGCCCAGCACCTTTCGTGCCTCGTCGGCAATTCGTTCCGACAGAGCCTGCGGGGACAGCACCCGGACGTGGCTCCCCCAGCTCAGCAGCCAGGGCATAACTTCCAGTTCGTGGAATACGCGCAGGGTCATCACGAGGCGTCCGTCGCCTGTTCGCTCCGTCTCGTCGACGTGCATCGACGGGCCGACCTGAACGAGAGGCGCTGCTTCCGCCGAAAACACGACGCGAATGAGCCGGTCCCGTGTCGTCGGGTCGCGATCCGAAGTCGACCGGTATCCGGAGGGGCGCTCGAAGGACTCCTCGGTCATTTCCACGTGCTGCATCCGATCCACGCGCAGAGAAACCACGCGGCGGCGACCCGGAGGTGGGGCATCGCTGATGCGTTCGCCCACGACGCTCCACGTAGCGTTCTGGCGCACGAGACCGAAGGGACGCAGGCGGTCGATGACGGGACCATCGTCCGTGGATCGCGAGCAGCGAACGACGCGCTCCTCCAGAAGGGCGCGCCGGATCGTCCGAAGAAGCGTTTCCTCTGCGGGGTTGCCGAAGACGCTCGGCGGCACGAGGTGGACGCTTCCACGAAGCGAGAACGCACGCTGCGCCGCCTCCTCCGGCAGGTGGTCCCGAAGCTTTCGTCCGGCCGACCGTGCCGACGCATGGTACGTCCCCTCAAAATTGCGGGCAGCGTAGGCGCTGCCGAGAACGAGCATAACGGCTTCATCCACGGACAGTGTGACCGGGTCCAGAAGATACGAGGAGGGAAGACGGTAGCCGTTGCCCGGAACACCCTGGATCGGCACCCCCATTTCGGTTAACTGCTGGACATCGCGGTATACCGTGCGCTCGCTCACGCCCAGTCGTCGGGCGAGGTCGATCGCACGCTGCCAGGACGAGCCGTCAAGTTGCGTAAGCAGCGCGGGCCAGCGCTCGGAAGAAGTCATGCGCTCGTGATGCGTAACGAAGTAACAGCGTGTGCAAAAGATACGAAAGGCCGTCTCATTTTCACGGTCGGGCTCGGTACGATTGTGACACATCCGACCGTCGACCGGTGTCGGATTACACCAGGATTTCTACATTCTCCGTCGCTTTTCGGGGTCTTACGGTCGCTGCAGAATCTACTACCACATTTGCAGAGATGTACCGACGGTTCTATTTCTGCATGGGTAAAAAGTGGGCCGATTGTTGCAGGGCCTGTCCTACCCACCCCACTGCACGATTACAGCACGGTCCATGCTGGTCTATCGAGTCCTTTGCGTTACCTGCGCGCTTCTTCTGCAGGGTGTAGCTGCCGTTTCCGTTGTTTCGGCCCAGCCTGCTCTGCCGCCCGGCGTTTTTCCGTCAGGCGTTACGTTTCCCAGCAAGGCGATCGTGCAGCCGGCGGCGCAAGATTCCGCGCTGACCATCGCGTCGCTCGTTGAGCCCGAGGCACCGGACCAGGAGGTCGGCACCACTGTTCTGCGACCGGAAACGCCGGATAGTGCGCGCGTCTTCGATCCGGTTCCGCCCGTCTGGGTTGATCAACCGACGATGAAAGGCGTCCGGGCGTACGAAGCGCTCTTTGACGCCCGGGAGCTCATCCCCGATGCTGCCGGCGATGGGACGTCGAAGGCGCCCGACGTGACCCGCGATGCCTGTCCTGCCGTGGATACGCACGACCTGGACACGCCCGCGTCGTACGACCGCGAAGCCACGCTTCTGCCTCCAGGGCAGGTGGCATACTTTTATTCCCGCCCGGACTCGCTCGTTCACTGTGCCGTCTATCGTTGGGACGAAGCAACGCAGATGTCCGGCCGTGAATTCATTCGCCTGATGCAGCAGGGCGGTGTCGATACCGACGCTGCGCTCGCCACGTACGACGTGATGTTCGACGAAGTGGTGCGATCGGTCAACCGTCGACTTGGCGTCCCGCGCCATATCGATCCGGCCCCGATCGAAACACAAACCTCCAGCCATTCGCATCTGCGTCGAGCACGATGGCAGACGGACGATGTCGTCATTGACCTTCGACTGGCGATCAGTCGCATCGGCGGGCACCTGACCGTGGTGCAGTACTGGAACTGAACGTTGCGGCAACGGAGGCCTGAAGCGGGCGCCGCAACCGACCACCAGAACATCCGCGTTTCGACAGAAAAAAGAGCTGCCGGTGAGTGTACCGGCAGCTCTTTGCAGTATACAGATCTTTACAGTACAAAGGTGCCGTCGCAGATTGCGGCACCGCCGGGGCGGAATTAGCGGACGGACGCAGGGGTCGGTCCGGCATTCACAACAGCCGGCTCAACGTGCGGGACATACTTCTCGAAGTTGTCGACAAACATGTCCGCAAGCTCCCGCGCCTGTTCGTCATAGGCCGCCGGGTCATCCCACGTATTCCGCGGCGTGAGAACGTTCGTCGGCACGCCGGGCACCGTGTCGGGGATGGACAGCCCGAAGATCGGATCCCGGTTCGTAGCAACGTCGGCGAGGCTGCCGTCGAGGATGGCATTTACCATCGACCGCGTGTACGACAGGTCGATGCGGTGCCCTTCGCCGTACGGCCCGCCGGTGAGTCCCGTGTTAATGAGCCAGACGTCGGCATCGTGCTGCTCGACGCGCGCACCCAGCATCTCGGCATACACCGAAGGATGGCGCACCATGAACGGTTCACCGAAGCAGGTGCTGAACGTGGCCTTCGGCTCGCTTACGCCGCGCTCTGTGCCCGCCACCTTTGCCGTGTAGCCGGAGAGAAAGTGATACTGTGCCTGATCGGGCGACAGCTTCGATACGGGCGGAAGGACGCCGAATGCATCGTACGTCAGAAATACGACATTGTCGGGGTGGCCGCCGGTGCCGGTGTCCGACGCGTTCGGAATGAAGTGCAGCGGGTACGATCCCCGCGTGTTGCGCGTTATCTGGTCGTCACTGAAGTCCGGCTCTCGCGTCTCCTCGTCGACAATCACATTCTCCAGAATCGTCCCGAACCGCTCCGTGGTTCCGTAGATTTCCGGCTCCCCGGTCGGGGAAAGATCGATCATTTTGGCGTAGCACCCGCCCTCGAAGTTGAACACGCCGTCGGCGCTCCAGCCGTGTTCGTCATCCCCGATGAGCGTCCGACTCGCATCAGCCGAGAGTGTGGTCTTCCCGGTCCCGCTCAGCCCGAAGAACACGGCGGTGTCGCCGTCCGGTCCCTCGTTGGCCGAGCAGTGCATCGGCAAGACGTCCTGTTCGGGGAGCATGTAATTGAGGACCGAGAAGATCGACTTTTTGATCTCTCCGCCGTAGTGCGTGCCGCCGATCAGTACCAGTTCCTGCCGGTCATCGATGAAGATGGCCGCTTCGGAGTTGGTGTTGTCGCGTTCGGGGTTGGCCGTAAACGTGCAGAGATCAAGCACGGTGAACCCGGGCTCGAACTCACGCCGGTCGCCGTGGTCGTCGCGGACGAACATGTTGTACGCGAACAGGCTATGCCAGGCCTTTTCCGAAATAATGCGGACCGGCATGCGGTATGTTGCGTCCCACCCGGCATAGAGATCCTGCACGAAAAGGTCGCGGCCTCCGGCGTACTCGACCATTCGCGCTTTCAGGCGGTTGAATGTGTCGCGGTCGGTCGGCCGATTGACCGTTCCCCAGTTGATCGTATCAGCGTTGTCCTCATCGCGAACAAGGAAGCGGTCGTTCGGGCTCCGACCCGTGTAAGGATCTGTCCGAACGAGAAGCGGGCCGCCGTCCACGAGGCCACTTTCTCCGCGATCAAGGGACAATTCGTAGAGAATGGGAGGCTTCAGATTGTAATGCACGGTGTCCGGGGACAACCCGAGTCGATCGAGATGCGCCGTGACGTGCTGCGGAACGTTCATGTTTGACTCGCGAACTCGTGGGAGGGGTAATGCACCTGCGGCACACTGCGCGCAGGGGGCGCCTGAAAGCGCTTCCATGTTCACACCTGTAATATACTGGAGCAGCGGCGGCGAATACTATGAACAATCTGTTTGGGGTTCGACCAAACTGGAAGAACGCCAGGGGGTGCGTCTGAATCCGTCCCGCACGGTCGATCGTACCCACAGTCAGCGATGGATGTCAATCAAGTGCCTGTAGCCCTGTGCGGTCCTCATCAACGCGACCCAACGCCTCACCGGCGCGGTCCACTTCGGGATCAACCGACGCGTGCGTGGCCGGTACCGGTGGGGGCGGTCTCCTCGGCGCACTCCGCCACGATCCGCTCCCCATCGGTCTGGTTGCTGCAGGTCTGCTCCTCGGCACGTATGCTGTTCTCGGTATCCCGGTCTCTCCCTTCCTGATCACAGCCGGCATCTGTGGTGCCGCGCTCGTGTATTGGGCCGACCGCGTCCTTGGGTTCTCCCCCGAGGACCGCTACGCCCACCCGGATCGCGTCGCATGGGTCGATGCGCACCGGCCGTGGTTGTGGGTCGAGGCCGTCGGACTCGTCGTGATTGGAGGCGTGAGCCTTACGTGGTTGCGGCCCGAGACGATTGTTGGAGCGGTCATCTTTGGCGGCATCTCGCTGGTCCACGTGGTGCCCGTTTTGCCCGGGAAACGGCGCGTGAAAGCCCTCAAATGGGGGAAGCGCTCGTCTATCGCCGCGGCGTGGGCCCTCGGCGCGGTTCTGCTGCCGTGGCTGGAGGCAGGGCGGCTCGACACGTCCGTCTGGCTTCTCGCCGGACTCGTCGCTTCCCGCTTTGCCGCCGTCTGGGCCAACCTGGTGATGGCCGACTGGGCCGACCGGCCGGGCGACCATACCGCGGGATTGCCCACTCTTTCCGCTCCTTCCGAACAGGCGGTTCGTGTTCGAGCGACGGTTGCGACGGCTGGAAGCGGTGTGCTGATCGCCGTGCTCGGCGGTGCCGGCATGATTCCCCTGGTCCTCGCGACGGCTGGAAGCGGTGTGCTGATCGCCGTGCTCGGCGGTGCCGGCATGATTCCCCTGGCCTTGGCTGCCGTTGAAGCAGCTGGCGCCCTTGCACTTACGGTCGCCGTCTGGACCGTGCAGCCGCGCCGGTACCGGCATCACCTGCTGGTGCTCGATGCGCTGATCGGCTGGCCCGTCCTGACATACGTGGCCACGCTGGTGTGAGCCCGACCGACCGGTTGCGCCGTCGACCAGGAAGCCCGGCCCTCAGCTATCCCGTTCGGTAAAGAGAGCGCGGAGACGCGTCCGTGCATCCGCTGCGAGAATGGAGCCAGCGTGGTTCTCCAGAAGTCGGTTGTAGGACTTGACTGCGGCTTTGACGTCACCCAGCGCTTCGTATGCTGCCCCGGCAGCGAACAGGGCTTCGTCGGCATGCGGGCTTCGTGGATGAATGAGGGGAAGTTCGGCATAGGCCGCCGCAGCCTCCTCGGTTTGTCCACGCGCACCGAGAAGACGAGCCCGCTGCAGGCGCGCGTCGTCGGCCAGTCCATGCTGTCCGTACGACGAGAGAAGCGTATCCAGTCGAGCTGAGGCCCCCGCCAGGTCGCCCTGGCGCGTCAGGAGCTGGGACGCCGCGTAAAGACGAAGCGGCGTGTGGGTAGAGTCGGGGCCGCGGTTCGATCGGATAAAAACGCCCAGTTCGATCGCGTCGTTGGCGACGTCAGCCGACGTGTTCTCGTCGGTCGCGTCGAGCCGGGTTTCTGCCGCGTCGAAATTCCCCTGATAGAAGTCCAGTCGCGCCAGTTCAAACCGGGCCCGATTGGCGAGGTCGCCCGTTCGAACCTCTTCCACGATTCGAGAGAACGTGAGGCGGGCGTCGTTCAGGTCACCCCGCTGCAGTTTCAGCCGTCCAAGGTCGTACCGAGCCTCCTGCGCGGCATCGCTTCCCGGCACGCGCTGAATGACTTCTCGAAGATGATCCTCCGCCGCCTCCCGGTTGCGAAAGACGTCCTGTTCGAGTCGTGCGAGCTGGAGCAGGACGTCCGGAACGTCCGAGTGATCGGGATATGTCTTAAGAAAGGTCTCGTATGACGACCGCGCAGCCTCGTACTGCGGGGCGGGGACGCGATTGCCCGAGGCATCGACGGCTTGTTCGTTTTCCTGTTGTGCCTGTCGGCGGTACATAGACCCGAGGCCCTTCTGCGCGTCGGGTGCGACAGCAGCCTCCGGATATCGCTCAAGGATTTCCTCATACGCATCCGTAGCGACGGCCACGGCTCCGGCATCCGCGGCCTTCTGCGCGAAAGGGAAGAGGGTACGCCCCTGTTCCTTCTCCAGTCGGTCGATCGCGCGGTAGACGTTGAACGCTGCCCGGAAATCGTCATTCTCCATGTGAAGCCACGCAAGAAGCTCGCGGTACGCCCGGTTCAACGGGGTGTCCTGAACGGCTTCCTCCAGCGCCTGAATGCTTGCCGGGAGGCCCTCGTCCTGCTCAACGAACGGCTGCAGCCGGCTTCGGACAAAGTCGAGGCGACCTGCGTCCTCGTCCAGAATCGCAATGTATTCCTGCATCGCCTCGCCGTGATTCCCAACGAGACTATGCAGGTACGCGACCTGGATCGCAAATGCGCCGGGTTCATCGAGCGCCTCCCGACCACGCTCGAGCACGTCGATGGCCCGGTCGAATCGCCGGATGTCGGCAAGGGCCTGGTAGACGATTCGGTAGGTGCTCGACCGTTCCGGTGCTAGGGAGACGGCCCGGTCCCAGGTGTCATACGCCGTCTCTTCGCGACCCGCCAGGTACTGGAGACGCGCCTTCTCCGACATCAGCATCGGCGTATTGTACTGCTCCAACCGCCGGTCGACGAGCCCGATCGCGTCATCATACCGCTTGACGTTCTCGTAGGCCTGTTTCAGCTTCATGTAATAGGCCGCGTTGTCGGAGCCAGCGGCGTAGAGGTCTTCGAGGATGGGAATGGCGCGCTCGTATTGACCCGCCCGCATAAACTGGTCGGCGAGCTGGAACCGCTGCATGGACTCCGCCTCCGCGTCTTGCCCGTACGCTGCGACAGGCATGACAAGCCCGATCAATAGGAGCATCCCGGCAAGGCTCGCGACCGACACGGCTCGCCTTCTTGCGGAGGGAAGGGGGCACGAACGGGCCGTGAAGAATGGGAAGAATGCAGTCACGTCTGGCACCATTCGTTTACACCGTAGAGTCGTCGTCGTATCCTGCAACATCTGGTCGCGGACGTCGCAGCGGCAGAGGAAGTCTATGATCGGCCACGCATAAATTGGCCATGCATAGATTATGGCGAAAAGGTACGCTGCCGCCGGTTTCAGCGTTTCCTTGACTGCAGGGGAGACAGGGACCGGACCGTGACACCGCACCCTAACGGGACGCGTTGATCCCGGCGACTCCCTGTGGCTCCGAGCCCACCGCAACGGTTCATGCGATACATTGAGCGGCAAGTCTCTTATGGACAGCAAACAGTGCATTTATGATTGACCCCGACAAGGTTTCTCGTCTCACCGCTTCCGACGCAGATCCGGATTCAACGGCGGATTCGGCGCCGCGTCGCGTGACGGTGCTGGGGTCCACCGGATCCATCGGGCGACAGACCCTGGAGGTGCTTCGGCTCTTCCCAGACCGATTTCGGGTTCAGGCGCTGACGTGCGGCTCCAACATCGACCTATTTGTTGAACAGGCCCGGGAGTTTCAACCATCTTGCGTGGCCGTTGGAAATCGCGAGCGTGTAGATGCGTGTCGATCGCGTCTCGCCGACACGGATATCACCGTGGTTGCCGGTCCGGAGGGGCTGTGCGAGGCCGCGTCACAGCCGGCCGACATCGTGATGGCGGCCATCGTCGGGTTTGCCGGACTAGCGCCCGTGCTGGCAGCGATCGATACAGGTGCTACGATCGCTCTGGCCAACAAGGAGACCATGGTCGTTGCCGGCGCTCTCGTGAACGAGGCTCTGGAGGCGAGTGGAAGCACGCTGATCCCGGTCGACAGCGAGCACTCGGCCATCTTCCAGTGTCTGGCCGGCGAAACGATGCGTACGGTAGAGGAGATCATACTGACCGCAAGTGGCGGCCCCTTCCGTCAGCGTCCCGCCCACACGTTCGCGGACATCACGCGGGAGGAGGCGCTCGACCACCCGAACTGGGACATGGGAGCGAAAATCACGATCGATTCCGCCACCCTGATGAACAAAGGCCTCGAGGTCATCGAAGCCCGCTGGCTGTTCGATCTGGCTCCGGAGGAGATCCGCGTGCTCGTGCATCCTCAGTCCATCGTCCACTCGATGGTCGCCTTCTCCGACGGATCGATCAAGGCGGAACTCGGCGTTCCCGATATGAAGGTCCCGATCCAGTATGCGCTGACCTACCCGGATCGGTGGCCCGCCCCGTACGAACGGCTGGACTGGACACGGACCGCATCGCTGGATTTCGAAACTCCCGACACCGACCGCTTTCCGTGCCTTCGGCTCGCCTATGATGCGTTGAAGGCGGGTGGGACGGCGCCGGCGGTTCTCAACGCCGCGAACGAGGTGGCCGTCCGGCTCTTTCTCGACGGTGAGATTTCTTTTCCAGCAATCCCCGAAGTGATCGAGAACACCATGGAAGCGGTCGCCGGACCGGCGGTAAGTGACCTCGACGAATTGAACGCGGTCGATGCTGAAGCGCGCGAAGTAGCGAAGGAACTCACATTGCCGGCGGCAGATTGAAGCGCCCTGTTGTTCGCCGCCGGCTGCCGTCTTGTCCGGCAGACCCTCATGACGGCAATCAGTCGCAGCACGCCGGATGTTGCGTAGATCCGGCCAGGACGGCCGCGCAGCGCCTTCGGGCTCTGCGTAGCCGGTCAAACAGGCATGATCGCGTGAATACCCGGTGTGCGAACGTGACGGCACGGCGAACTGTGTAACTTGCTCCCGGCTCACATCGTTGACGAGTCGGCGGGTCGCATCAAATCGTTTCATCTGCGTGGTAGCATTGCATGGAAACCCTACTCGGCTTCTTGACATCGGCGCTCTGGGTGATCCTCGGGATCGGCCTGCTCCTCGTCTTCATCCATGAGCTCGGTCACTTCCTTGCAGCCAAGTACTTCGGCATGCGGGTCGAGCAGTTCTCGATTGGCTTTCCCCCGAAGATCTTCAGCAAGCAGGTAGGCGAGACCGAGTACGTTATCGGCGCGACGCCCCTCGGCGGGTATGTAAAGGTTTCGGGCATGCTCGACGAATCCCTCGACAGTGATTCGGTACGGCAGGAACCGGAACCGCACGACTACCGCGCGAAGCCGGTCTGGCAGCGGATGATCTTTATCACGGCCGGCGTCGTTTTCAACGCGATCCTGGCCGTGCTCATTTTTGCCGGCATCAGTTTCGCCGAGGGCGACGTTTACATCCCGATGGAGGATGTCGAGAGCGTGTACGTGATGCCCGGCGGCATTGCCGCGGATATGGGGATGAAAACCGGCGATCAGGTGCTCACGATGAACGGGCGGCCCGTTGAGCGTTTCGGGACGTTGATGAACCTGAATACGGTCGTAGAAAAAGACACGCTTCGCCTCACGGTGCGCCGCGACGGAGCGACCGTTCCGCTCAGCATCTCGCGCGACGCGATCATCAAGAAGGTCACGCGGCTCAACAACTCTGATCGTCCGGAGCTGCGTGGCCAGGCGATTGGGCTGGGCATCGATCCGCCCACGGTGTCTCAGGTTTCGGAAGGCTACCCTGCGGACTCCGTAGGGATCGTCGGTGGGGACCGCATCGTCGGGGTCAACCGGGACACGGTCCGTTACTTCGAGGAATTGATCTACCACGTCAACACGGCGCCCAGCGACACGATGGAGGTGCGCTGGCTGCGTTCGGACTCGATCGAGGCTGTCCCGGAGGCAGATGTGGCGCGTGCGGTCTCCTCGACGGAGGCAGGGACCGTGTACGCGGCAACGCTCGTCACGCAGACCCGAGATGGCCGGCGCATCATCGGCGTTGCCGGACCCACGCAGGGCACCTACGACGTGAAGCGGGAGCCGTACTCCCTCGCCGGTGCTGTGGTCGCTGGAGCCAACCAGACGTGGGACTTTACCCGAACGACCGTGCTGAGTCTGCAGCGTGTTATCACCGGCCAGGACGATCCGCGGGACAGTCTCGGTGGTCCGGTGAAGATCGTTGAGATTACGAGCTCTGCCGCAGCGGCGGGGCCGAGCCAGTTCTGGCGAATCGTCGCGATCCTTTCGATCACACTGGCGATCATGAACATCCTGCCGATCCCCGCCCTGGATGGCGGACACCTCGTCTTTCTCCTGTATGAGATCGTCACGCGCCGTGAGCCGTCTACCCGCTTCCGGCTGATGGCCCAGCAGATCGGGATGATCCTGCTCCTGGCGTTCATCACCTTCCTGATCTTCAACGATCTGATGCGGCTCTAGCCCGATCCGTCGAGACGTTTCCCTTCGCCGCAGGCTGGTGCGCAGTTTCGGAGGCGCGTTTCAGGTTACATACACTTGATCGAACCTCCACGCGGTTGCGTTGATGTTCGATCACGCTACCGTTACACTATTTAATCGATGCGCCTGGCGTTTTCCCGGGACATCATCGCACGGCGCAGACCCGCGTCGACCCGGATCTCCCGATCGTATTCGCCCGCATCGGTTTGTGCCGGAAGAATCTGCCACGTTATCCCAATAGGATGGCTTCAGAATCGATGTCCATAGCAGAGTCCTCGTCGGCTGATGCGCGCGGCGACGAACCGGTCTCCACGGAGGACGAGCGCACGGATGCCGACGTGCGTGCCCAGCAGGCACTTCGCCAGCGAGGCGAGATTCCCCGTCACATCGCGTGCATCATGGATGGAAACGGGCGCTGGGCTCAGCGGCGTGACCAGCACCGTTCGTACGGCCACTATGAAGGCGTATCGTCCGTGCGCGATGTGACCGAGACCTGTGCGCATGTCGGCGTCGACTACCTGACGCTTTACACGTTTAGCACGGAGAACTGGAACCGGCCCGCCGTGGAGGTCAACGCGCTGATGGAGCTTCTCGTGCGCACGATCGAGAAGGAGCGGGAAACGCTCATGCGCAACAACGTGCAGCTGAACACGATCGGCGATCTTCAGCAGCTACCGGAGCCCTGTCGCCGTGCCCTGAATGAAACCAAGGAAGTGACGGGCTCGAACGATGGGATGACGCTGACGCTGGCGCTCTCATACAGCGGTCGGTGGGAAATCCTGGAGGCGGTGCGGGACATCGCCCGGGCTGTTCGGGATGGATCCCTCGACGCGGATGCCGTGGACGAGGCGCTCTTCGCGTCCTACCTCGACACCGCGGACATGCCCGATCCGGACCTCATCATCCGTACCGGCGGCGAGTACCGGCTGTCGAACTTTCTGCTCTGGCAGAGCGCATATACGGAGCTGTACATTACCGACTGCTACTGGCCGGACTTTCGAAGCTCCGAGCTGTACGAAGCGATTCGCACGTACCAGAACCGCGACCGCCGCTTTGGCCGCGTCGACCCCACAGCCGACGTCGCCTCTGGTGACGGTGCCGTGTCCGACGAAGCCCCGCTCGATGCTGCCTTGTCGTCGCCCGACGTCCGTCCTTCGTCTCGATAGCACTGCAAGGTCTCCGTCCCGTCGCGCTCCCCGTCGATGACGCTCCAGCGGTTGATCGTTGGCTGGAACCGTCGCATCGACTCGTTGACGACCGCCCAGGACATTTGTCGACCTGGAACAGCGATCGCTGTCGGTCTCGTATGCGGTTGATTACTGTCCTAGGTTCATGGCGATTACGTCGAGCCATGACCTGTCGATGGTATCTGGACCGTCGTGGGCAATAACGCCGACGACTGTGCGTTGAAACCAGTCCGGCCCCGGCCTCTGGATGAAGGCTGAACCAACTTTCCCGGTGAGCCGCGCGAGGGACCGGGAATGACGCCGCCTGCGCCGTGGCCGTCGAAACTGCGAACCGGTGGCCGGGTTGCTTCAATGATGCATCCGGCGGACCGCTCAGCTGCTGTGATCTCGCGCTCTTCCTCGTCTCTCCCCCGATCACCTTTTGCTTCCTGGCATGCGATTTCGCTCCCTCCTCCTTGCTTTCGCGGTTCTGCTCTGGGTTGTCCCCGCAGAGGCGCAAGTTCCGAATGGAGGACTGCAGAGTTCGCCCCGTGCACAGGCGTCGACTCTGATTATCGACCAGATCCGCGTTGAAGGCGTCGAGGACGAGCAGACGCGTACGTTCGTCTCTCAGACCAGCGGCCTCGCGCGTGGCATGGAAATTCGGATGCCGGGCGGCCAGAAAATTGCCGAGGCCATCCGGTCGATCTACGAGTTGCGGCTCTTCTCCGACGTTCGCATCTACCAGGAGTCGGTGACGGGGCGCAACGTGGACCTCGTAATTGAGGTCACGCCGGAGCCGCGTCTCGGCCGGTATTCGTTCAGCGGGATCAAGGATCGGCACGAAGACGACCTGAGAGAGCAGATTTCGCTTCTGTCCGGTCGCCCGGTCCGCCCGTCGGACACGCAGCGGGCGAAGCAGCAGATCAAAGATTTCTACGCGGACAAAGGCTTCCTGCGGACCGAGGTGACCGTCGAGGAAACGGTTACGCCTGAGAATCGGGTCAATCTGATGTTCAACGTCAACCGCCGCGAGAAAGTGGAGGTTGAGAAAATTGACTTTGTCGGAAACGAGCAGTTCGACGACGGGGATCTGCGCGGTGCCATGGATGACACCAAGGAGAACCGTTGGTGGCGCTTCTGGAAAGGGGAGAAGTTCAAGGAGAATGCCTACGAGGACGACCTCGAGGGGGTGGTCGATTACTACAACGCCCGCGGCTACTATGACGCGCGCATCGTTAGCGACTCCGTATACTACAGCAGCGAAGACGGAATCGGGATTCAGGTGCGGGTGCAGGAAGGGCAGAAGTACTATGTTCGAAACATCGACTGGGAGGGAAATACCGTCTTCACCGATCGAACGCTGACGGAGCGGCTCGGGCTTGAGGAGAATGAGCCGTGGAACGGGCGCCGCCTGGAGGAGAACCTCCTCGGCAACCGAGAAGGGAGCGACGTGATGGGCCTTTACATGGATCGAGGCTACATGCGCGCCAACATCCAGCCGACCGTTCGCGTCGTTGAAGGCGACTCGCTGGACGTCACCTTTGACGTTCGGGAGGGGGAAGTCTACACGTTCGGCGACATCCAGATTACCGGCAATAACAAGACGAAGAGCCACGTCATCCGGCGCGAGCTTTACACTGTTCCGGGACAGCGCTTCAGCCGGAGCGCCATTCAGGAGTCCATTCGCCGTCTCATGCAGCTGAACTACTTCAGCCAGGAGTCGCTCGCTGCGGGTCCGGACGTGCGGGTCGACGAGGAGGACAAGCAGGCGAACCTGACGTACAGCGTAGAGGAGGTTGGCAGTGACCAGGTTGAGCTCTCCGGAACGTACGGCCGCCAGCTCGGGCTCATCCTGCAGCTCGGCTTTCAGTTCAACAACTTCTCCATCCAGAACCTTTTCAACGGAGAAGCCTGGCGCCCGCTACCGACCGGCGACGGACAGAAGCTTGGCGTGAATGTGCGGACGAACGGCACGTTCTACCAGAGCTACTCGCTGTCGTTTACCGAACCCTGGTTCCGGGGTCGACCGACGCCGATCGGCGGATCGATTTCGTACTCACGGTTCAGCAACACGCCGTCCCAGTTCCGCTTCCAGCAGCCTAACCGCCAGGAGGTCGGCGACGGCGTCTTTACCCGCATCAGCGGCTCGGTCTTCTACGAGCGTCGCCTCGGCTGGCCGGATGACAAGTTCAGCACCGGTACAACACTCGGCTTCCAGCTCTACAACAACGTTCAGCGGTACCGCTCGACGGACGACCCGGACGCCGAGCCGGTGAACCGTGGCCTGATCTCGTCGGTGCCTCCGGGGCGCAACCAGCTCGTCACTGTCCGTCAGTCGCTTGTTCGAAACTCGCAGGACAACCCGCTCTTCCCGCGTCGGGGCTCGAAGATGGAGCTCTCGCTGGAGGTTGCTCCGCCGATTGGGGATCTTCAGCAGTACCACAAGTGGCGACTGAACACGCGCTGGAATCTGCCGATGGGCAACAAATTCTCCATCGGGTTCGGCACCGACTTCGGCTACATCGGCTCGCTGACAGGCGAGGATGTTGGCTTCGAACGGTTCGAGGTGGGCGGTACGCCGTTTGATTACAGCGGCTACAACTACGGAACAGACCCCATCTTCGTGCGCGGTTTCCCGGCTCGTGTGATCGGGCCGCGTGCCAACAACGGCCAGGTCCCGCTCGGAGGAACCGTGTTGAACAAGTACTCCGCAGAATTCCGCTGGAAAGCCGTCGAGTCGCAGCAGCTCCAGGCACAGCCGTACATCTTTGCTGATGCAGCCAACACATGGCTCGGATTCGA
>JAAAOT010000319.1 GCA_009908725.1 Bacteroidota bacterium
CGATTCGGGACGAGGCGGAGGAGAAAGTCGACGAGCGTTACCTCAACGCATACACCAAGCTACGTAATCGCCTCCGAGACGGCCGAGCCGTGGTGCCCCTCAAGCGAGGGGCGGCGGCCGGCTTTGCTGTTCCGCCCCAGCGTCAGGTCGAAATCCGGCAGCGCAAGCATATCGTCGCATGCGAGCACACCGGACGTATCATCGTCGACCAGGAGCTTTACAACGAAACGGTCGATGACATGAAGGCACGCCTCGACCTGTAGGACCCGTTGCACAGGACTGCGTTCAGGAGCGCGTCCCGCGCGACGCACGTGCAATGGCGATAATGCGAGCGGCGCGATCCTGGCTGGGATCTCCCGTTTTGTGCTGCGCGTTATAGTAGATGACAAGGGAGCCTGGCGGGCACGGCTCGCCGGGCTCCGTGCGTGTGAACCGGATGATCGCTCCGTCGGCGGGAGTCGGCGGTGAGGAAAGTCCGAACACCAGATGGCACCGTGCTTCCTAACGGGAAGACCCCGTCCGGCGCGTTCCCAACGGAACGAGAGGCCGGGCCGGGGATGGCACGTGCAACAGAGAGGAGTCCCGCCGATGACTGCGTCGTCAGGCGCAGCACAGGTAAGGGGTGAAAGGGTGCGGTAAGAGCGCACCGGCGCGACCGGGTGACCGGCGCGGCCAGGCAAACCCCACGGGGTGCAAGACCCAGTAGCACCGCATGCGTCGCGGACATCGTCCCGTCGCAATATGGCGGCCCGCCGAAGACGCGGTGCGGGTAGGTTGCTCGAGACGATCGGCGACGATCGTCCCAGATAGATGATGATCCCCGCCGATGGGTCCGCGGCAGACCGGCGGCGGGACAGAATTCGGCTTACAGGTTCGCACGCGCCGCACATTTACTACCGGTCCCCCGAGGATCGGCTGTCTCCAGGAAGCAGCCTCCAGCGATGGGGGCTGCTTTTGTGTTGTGGGTTGTGGGTCGTGGGTGGTGGGTGGTGGGTGGTGGCGTGCGTTGACGCTATATACAAAAAACGCCACGCCTCCCGCGGATGGGGAAGCGTGGCGTCGGATGTCACGGTGTGATGCGTGACGGTCGGGGCTCGGGATCGACACGAGTGCCCGACGGCTGGGTTCGGTTTACATCATGCCGCCCATGCCGCCCATGCCGCCCATTCCGGCAGGCATGCCGCCGCCGGCCGGGGCACCACCGCCGCCGCCACCGTTGTCGTCTTCGTCTTCCTTCGTGACGATGACGGACTCGGTGGTGAGCATCAGTGCCGCCACGGACGCCGCATTCTCAAGCGCGGAACGCGTGACCTTCGTCGGATCGATCACGCCTTCGTCCATCAGCCGGCCGTACTTCTCCGTACGGGCGTTGTAGCCGAAGTCGCCGTCTTCGCTGAGCACCTTCTGGACCACGATGGATCCTTCAGCGCCTGCGTTCTCCGCGATCTGGCGGAGCGGCGCTTCAACAGCTTTCTTGATGATGCCGACGCCGATCTCCTGGTCTTCATTCTCAACGTCGAGACCATCCAGAACGTGCAGCGCACGGAGGTAGGCAACGCCGCCTCCCGGCAGGATGCCTTCTTCCACAGCGGCACGCGTGGCGTGAAGTGCGTCTTCGACGCGAGCCTTCTTCTCCTTCATCTCCGGCTCGGTCGCTGCACCAACCTTCAGCACGGCAACACCGCCCGAAAGCTTGGCGAGACGCTCCTGCAGCTTCTCACGGTCGTAGTCCGACGTGGAGGAGCTGATTTGCTGCTTGATCTGGTTGACGCGGGCATTGATCTGCTCTTCCTGCCCGGCACCGTCGACAACCGTCGTGCTGTCCTTGTCGATCGTGATGCGGTTGGCCTGGCCGAGCATGTCGAGCGTGGCGCTCTCCAGCTTGTAGCCTTTCTCTTCCGAGATGACCGTACCGCCGGACAGAACGGCGATGTCTTCGAGCATGGCCTTGCGGCGATCGCCGAAGCCCGGAGCCTTCACGGCCGCGACCTTGAGCGTGCCACGCAGCTTGTTCACGACGAGCGTTGCGAGCGCTTCGTTCTCAACGTTCTCCGCGATGATCAGCAGCGGCTGACCCGTCTGGCTGACCTTCTCGAGGATCGGCAGCAGGTCCTGCATCTTGCTGACCTTGCCGTCGATCACGAGCACATACGCATCTTCGAGCACCGCCTCCATGTTCTCGGAGTCGGTCACGAAGTACGGCGAAAGGTAACCGCGATCGAACTGCATGCCTTCCACGACGTCAAGATACGTCTCAATGCCGCGGGCTTCTTCCACGGTGATGACGCCGTCCTTTCCAACACGGTCGAACGCATCGGCAATCAGGCGGCCGATCTCGTCGTCGTTGTTGGCGGAAATCGTGGCAACCTGCGAGATGCGGTCCTTGCCTTCCACCTCGTTGCTCTGCGCGCGGAGGTCGGCAACGATGGCGCGAACGCCTGCATCAATGCCGCGCTTCAGATCCATCGGATTCGCACCCGACGTGACGCTCTTTAGGCCGCGGTTGATGATGGCCTGCGCCAGCACGGTCGCCGTCGTCGTTCCGTCACCGGCAACGTCCGAGGTCTTGGAGGCAACCTCCTTGACCATCTGGGCGCCGACGTTCTGCATCTTGTTCTTCAGCTCGATCTCCTTCGCGACCGTAACTCCATCTTTCGTGATGGTCGGCGCGCCGAAAGATTTCTCGAGGACGACGTTCCGTCCCTTCGGCCCGAGCGTCACCTTGACGGCTCGTGCCAGCGTGTCAACACCCTCCTTGAGGGCATTGCGCGCTTCTTCTTCGAACTTGATGTCCTTGCTCATAAATCAGTGTTGGTTCGATTCGAATGTATCGCTGAATTCGAGCCCTGCCCCTCCCTGGGGCAAGACCGGTCCAACTCAGTTTGACTGAAGGAGCTGCCGGATCGGCCGACTTATCCTTCGATCACGCCGAAGATGTCGCTCTCGCGCATGATCAGAAATTCTCCACCGTCGAGCGTCACCTCGGTGCCGGCGTACTTGCCGTAGAGAACTTCGTCGCCTTCCGACACGGTCATATCGACCTTGGTGCCGTTCTCAACGCGACCCGGCCCAATCGCGACAACGGTGCCTTTCTGCGGCTTCTCCTGAGCGGAGTCAGGGATGTAAAGACCGCTATCCGTTTTTTCGTCCGCCTCGAGTGGCTGGACGACCACGCGGTCACCAAGTGGTTTGATGCTCGCCATGATACCCTCCTTGATTAGTGAGCAGTGAGTGCAAGTGGAACTTCATTTTCTCTGTTAGCACTCTCCAGTGGCGAGTGCTAATAAATCCAAGAGGCTGTACATTAGCGCCATCACGCTGTTCCTTTTCTCGGCGCTCGGCCGGGTGAAGATTAGTTAACCGAAACAGAACGTCCGGAGACCTTCGACGTAGGTCGTTTTGCAACTGCATCCGGCCGGCCATCTCACACCCTGCATGTCCTCCTCGTCCCCATTCCTGCCGTGGCAGCGCCGCATGTGGCTCCTTTGGCTCGGCTCCGTCGCCGGCGCGGCGCTTCTGGTCGGGCTCGCCGTGCTGCCGCCCTGGCTGCCGCCGTCGGCCCGATGGCTCTTAATGGAGGCGTTCGCGCCGCTCTGCCACCAGCTCCCGGCCCGCTCGCCGACGATCGACGGCACCCACATCGCCGTCTGTGACCGCTGCATCGGGATCTACGCCGGACTACTCGGCGGTGTCCTTCTGGCCGCCGCCCTGCGCGCCGTCGCTCAACCGATGCGCGGGCGATGGTTCCACACCTCCTCGCTGACCTGGGATCGGTTGCTCTCCGCGCTGAAGTACGGACTTGCCGGCGCACTCATCCCGCTCGCCCTCGACTGGATCGGGCCATTCATCGGGGCATGGACACCGATGCACGGCTGGCACAACTCGCCGGTGAGCCGCGTCGGTACCGGCGCCTTCCTCGGCGTGGTCGCAGGACTGTTTCTGGTCGTAACCATCGCCTCATCGGTGTCACGAGTACGGAAATCAACAGCATCGCCGGGCTCCGGACAGGCTGTCGACGACGGCGCCTCTGCATCTGCATAATAGCACCGTGAACGTCACGGTCTGGGCGCCACAGTACGACGCATTGTACGGCAGGCAAAAAGGTCGTTTCAATTCTGCCGTCTCGTAACTACCTTTTCGCGCACGTTCAGATGTAAAGTCCGGCTGTCATATTTGCGAATGGGTTCTTGACGCCGTTCGCACCTGCGCCGCATTTGCCCTTTCACCCTCTGTGCGCATACTCACCCAAAACGATTATGTCAACTAAGCAAACGTCCATCGTGATCGGTGGACTTGTTGGCGGTGTGCTAAGCACGTCGCCGATCAGCGTCATCAATTGCCTGTGCTGCCTCGGGGTCATTCTTGGCGCCATGGCGGGCATGTGGTATTATACCGACCAGGAGCAGATCACAGCCGAGACGGCGGATGCTGCTGTCATGGGCGCCGGAATGGGCGTCCTCGCCGCGGTGTTCAGCGCCGTCTTCACCTACCTTCTCGGCTCGATTGGACTAGTCCCAACGAGCGAAGACCAGCTGCAGAATGCTATGCAGCAGGAAGGAATGACGGAGGAAGGGCGCCAGATGCTTCGCAACGTTCAGGAATA
>JAAAOT010000263.1 GCA_009908725.1 Bacteroidota bacterium
CGTCACAACGAATCCGGGCTCAAGCGCTCGCCCGAGCCGGAGTGCGTTGAGACCGAACTGGTCGGACCGCTTCACCTCGTCGTCGTAGCCGACGTAGTCCTCTCCGAGGTTTTCCATGTCATGCACGTCCAGCCCCAGCATGTGCCCGAGTCCGTGGGGGAAAAACAGCGCGTGGGCGCCTGCCGACACGGCGTCGTCTGCGTCGCCGTGCATCAGTCCGATATCGATTAGATGCTCTGTCAGGACGCGGGACGCAAGGAGGTGAATGTCACGGAAGGGCGTCCCCGGTGTGCAGGCCTCGATGGCGGACTCCTGCGCGTCGAGCACGGCTGAGTATACGGCCCGCTGCCGGTCGGAGAACGTGCCGCTGACCGGCGTGACGCGGGTGACATCCGCGGCGTAGTGCATGGACGACGTTGCGCCGGTGTCGACGAGGAGCAGGTCTTCATCCAGAAGCGGATTCGTGTAGTGGTGGTTGTGAAGCACCTCGCCCCGGACGCTGCAGGTGACGGGGAAGGAAAGCTCGCCGCCGCCCGTCCGGGCGAGGCCCGCCACACGCGCCGCGATTTCCTGCTCCGTTTGCCCCGGCGCCGCCATGCGCATGGCGGTCTCGTGCATGGTCTTCGTCACCTTGACGGCCTCCTCCAGCTGTCGAATCTCCTCGCTCGACTTGATCGACCGTTGCGCTACCACGGCTCGAATCAAACGCTCCGACGCGAAATCGTCGCTTCGATGCGCGGAGATTCCGAGCAGCGACGCCAGACGGAGCCGATGCGCGTCGCGGTAGGGAGGAAGGATGTGAACGTCGCGGCCACTCCGTACGGCAGTCTGAATATCGCCCTGTAGGTCGGATCGAGCCGATGTGCTACCGATACCAGAAACCTCCGCCCGGTCCCCGACCGACGGCTTCGGTCCGGTCCAGACCACCTCGTCAAGCCCGGCATCGTCGCCGTACAGCGTGGTCTCGCCGGTACCGGTATCGATCACCAGCGCGAGTCCCGGCTGGTCGAGTCCTGTGTAGTACAGGAAGGTGCTGTCCTGCCGGAAGGGATACGGGTTCCCGTCGTAGTTCATCGGTGACTCCTCGTTTCCGAGAAGCAAAACCAGGCCGGACGGCAACGCATCGGCCAGTTCGCGGCGACGGGCGACGTATGTTGGAGCGGAAAACATGGCGGGAAGGGGCGATTCCGGAGAATTCGGTGACACGGGCGGGCGTTGCACCAACCGTGGATGTGCAACGTACGTGGTCCCGCGCAAAATTGTAATGAGAAGCGCGGAAAGACTCGTGATCGCACGCAGCGGGACGGCGACCGGGCGTAACGTGTCCGTTGACGGGCGAACCTAACGACGTAACAGCCGTCGCAACCTGTAGTGTGACATCCCCGGACTTCCCTGTTTCATTGATCCGTTAAGACATCCCGCATGAAAGACTTTTTCGAGCAAAAGCGTCCCCACAACGGACTCTCGTACGATGAATACAAGGAGGCCTGGCGTGAGGGTAAGGACCGGTCCGCCGTCGACCTGGATCGGGACGAGCGAAAGATGCTGCACTATCTGCGGTACAACTGGGAGCGATCGCTCGCCGTCGAGAACGAGTTCGACGTATCCGACGACCTCCGGTCAGCCGTCGACGGCACTGACGAACCGCAGCTCTGGATGGTGATTACCGAGCCGTGGTGCGGCGATTCCGCGTTTTGCCTTCCTGTCATTCGTGCGGCCGCCGAGCGAAGCGACGAGGTTACGCTTCGCATTCTGCACCGGGATGACAATCTCGACATCATGGATCAGTACCTGACGGGCGGCAGCCGCAGTATTCCGAAGCTCGTCGCGTTCAGCCAGGAGGGGAGTGAACGGTTCCAGTGGGGGCCGCGTCCGGATGAGGGACAACGCCTGTTCGATCATCTGAAGGAGCAGGGACGGGATAAAATGGAGATTGTGGAGGAACTCATTTCCTGGTACGAAGACGGCGGCTATGAGCACGTCGACGACGAACTGGTCGAGACGATTCAGTCGCACCGTGCCGAAGCCTGATCAGTCGGCTTCCGGCGTGACGTGCACCCTGCTCGTTCGCCGGACGGGGAGCGTCGCTGATGACTCGCACCTTTAGATCCAAACTTCGCAGCATCCGGGTCAGTGTGAATTGCGTTTTGGGACACGTTCACTGTATTCTGCGAAATCACGAGCGGCATCGCTGAGGAATCTCCGATTGGCCTGGTATGGTTGACTCGAAAAACACCTGGACGCAGACGCATGACCTTGCGCTGCTGTATGTCGCTCTGGCATATGGCACGGACCACGACCTGTCCGACGACGAGGTGGTCGCTATTACCGGCGCCCTGAAAGACTGGGTCGTCGTTCCGAACGATGCGCACGTCCAAGAAATCGTCATGGAAGCTGCGACTGCGTTCCTGGAAGGAGACGCCAAGGCGGAGTTGTCGCGGGCGATTGACACGCTCGGCGGTTCGCTCGCTCCCGACGAGCGGCGGCGTGCCCTTACCGACGTTATTCGAATCGCGGAAGCAGACGGCGTCCTCCTCGAGCGAGAGCAGGGGCTCATTTCCCGGGTGGCCGACGCATGGTCGCTACGCCGACTCGAGCGCGAACTGATCGGCGACACGGAGGCTGCGATGCAGCCCGACGGAGAAGACTGGGGCCTCATTCACGAACTGGCCTTCCTTTTCCTCGTGGTCGCTCACGTCGCCAACAACGAGTTGAGCGAGAGTGAGATCGCGGTCATTCTCGAACGGCTCCAGGAGTGGCAGCCGGATCTCAGTCCGGAAGAAGCCCGGGAGATCGTGCGGTCGTCCCTGCAGGTCTACGCCGAAGGGGAGCAGGAAGAGCTTATTCGCGACTCGATGACGACGCTGAAAAATGCCCTTCCGGACGTTCAGCGCCTCGCTGTGCTGGACGACCTCCACTGCGTGGCCCAGGCCGACGGCAACCTGTCGGATCGGGAGCGCGATCTCATCACGTCGATGGCGCGGGCCTGGGACGTCAACGTTCGGTTGAACGGCCGCTGCTGAGGGATTCAGTACAAATCGATCGGTCGAGTGGGACCTGTGCCTTTCAGCCCTGCAGAACGCCCGTTTCCTGTCGCCTCGTTCTTCCTCGGAGGAGCGGGGCGTTGTTAATTCCTTGGACAGGGTTAATTCCTTGGACAGGTTTGCGGAGGACCGATGGGCGCGACCATCCCGTGCTTACACACATCGTTGCGGTTCCGGCGGGGGACGATTGATTACGTTGGCGCGTAGATCTGTCCCTGAATTGAAAACATCCCCGCCATGTCCCTGCCGCAGCCTCGCGCTATCGTTTTCGTCGTCGTAGCATGCATCGCGGCAGTCAGCCTTGCCGCTCCGGCCGCCGGTCAACAGCTCTCCGACCGCAACGCACGATCGGTTGCTGCCCACGCGGTTCCAGCAAAGGACGATAGCGACCGGATTGACGAGTCTGACGAGGATCCCGTGGTAGAACTGGCTTCAGCGCGTCACGCGGCGGAGCGTGCGCATCTGTGGCGGGTGGCGGCGTGGGGAGGCGTCAACGCCCTCGGTGGCCTCGCCCTGGTGACGGGGACGGGCCGCACGGATCAACCGCTCTGGTGGGGGTTCGGGGCACAGTCCGGTCTCTGGGGGGTCGTCAACGTGGGTATCGCAACGGCGGGACTGCTCGCGTCCGGAGCGCCGGAGACGGGCTACGACGCCGCCCTCTCGGCCGAGCGGACGTACCACGACATTCTGCTTTTCAATCTCGGCCTCAACGTGGCCTACTCGTCCGTCGGGACCACGCTCGTGCTGCTGTCGCATCGGGGCCTGGATAATCCGCGCGCGTTCCGCGGACACGGCTACTCGTTGATCATGCAGGGCGCCGGTCTCTTCATTTTCGACGCCATCGCCTTTCTCGGATCACGAAGTCGACTCTCCGGACTCCTCGACGTGGCCGGGTCGCTGTCGGGGCGAGCCCTCCCAACCGGGTTCGCCCTTACGTGGTCCTTCTGACGAGGCCGAGCCGATCGGCCGGGGCGGGGGGCGCCGTCGTTTGTGGTGCGGCACCGCGCCATGGCGTTCGTTTTCCGCAGGCCCGACGGACGTGGATGCCCTGGATTCGGGGTGACGCATTGCCGACACCATCCCTCAGCTGTTCGCTGGCGGATCCACCGTGGACGACCCCGGGTCCCTGGGCAGACGGGAAACGGGGTCGGCGTCCCTCTACGGAATGCAAGCATCGGAGTTGACAGCCACGCATGCCCGTTCGTATCATTAGAACGGCTTGCTTAAACGTTTAACCTGGCTGTGAGCTTCGCGATGCTCCGTCCGCAACACACCGCCCACCGCACCTTCATCTCAGCTGCCCCGCGCTGGACGTTTCGTCCGGATCCGGACGACGTGGGCGTAGGGCAGGGCTGGGCGAACGGCTTCACGTCTGATCTGACTGTCGCTGTGCCCGGTAGTTGGAACGAGCAACTGGCTGAAGCCGGACTCATGCACCACGTGGGCCCGTCGTGGTATAGGCAGGTGATTTTCGTGCCTCCGACATTCGGGAGCGCCGCGTTCGGCGGATCGGCTCGGCGGGTGCTGCTGCGCATCGGGGCCGCGAGCCACCATACCACCGCCTGGATCAACGGAGAGCGGGTGGGAACGCATCAGGGTGGCTTTCTACCGTTCGCGTTCGACGTCACCGATCATGTGACCCCCGGCACATCTGCTTGCGTCGTGCTTCGCGTCGATCCGCGCCTCGACGCCGAGACGATTCCTCAAGGAATCCGTGCGGAAGAATACGCCGAGTCTGTCGAACGGGGCGCCGGAAGTGAGCACTTTCCCCCAACACGGTACGACTTCTTTCCCTATGGGGGGATACACCGGCCTGTCACGCTCCTGAGTGTACCTTCGCTTCGAGCCACGCATGCAGATGTACGGACGCGGCTCCATGGTCCCAGCGGGGCCGTCGTAGAAATCACCGTAGAGGTCACGGAAGGCGTCACTGCAGTGAAGGCCCTCCTGTCTGGGGAGGACGAGGATTCGCACGCGACAGAAGCGCTCGCGGTCGATGGCAGGGCTCAACTCACTGTCGAACTCGACGAGGCGCGACTCTGGTCGCCGGAAAGTCCGTTTCTCTACAGCCTCACCATCCACGCACTAGATGGTGAGGGCGTGACCGATGCGTATGATCTGCGCGTTGGTATCCGCGAGGTCACCGTTGAACGCGACCGCCTCCTCCTCAATGGTCAGCCGATCTTTCTACAGGGCTTCGGAAAGCACGAGGACGTTCCTGTGTTGGGCAAAGCCTTCGCCATGCCTTTCGCGGTAAAGGATATGGGGCTACTGAGATGGATAGGTGCCAACTCGTTTCGGACGGCTCACTACCCGTACGCAGACGCCTGGCTCGACCTTGCCGACGAGCATGGTATTCTCGTAATCGACGAGGTGCCCGCCGTCAGCCTCAACCTTCACAAGGCCACGGCCACTACGCAGGCACGGCATGAAGAAGCCCTCCGCGCACTCATCCGTCGGGACCGAAATCATCCGTCGGTCATCATGTGGGCCCTTGGCAACGAGCCTGGCCTCGCCGGGGAAGAAGACGCCCGCACGGAGGTGGGCCGTCGCTACTGGAAGCCCCTCTTCGAAACGGCTCGCAAACTCGACCCCACGCGCCCGCTCACCGTGCCTAGTTGCGCGCAAGCCACCCTGGACGACGCCGCGCTCGCGTTCTGTGACGTGATCAGTCTCAACCGTTACTACGGCTGGTACACCGAACCCGGGCAACTCGACCGCGCCGCCGATCGACTACGCGCCGACCTCGAAGATGCCTATGAACGGTATGGTTGCCCCATCTTCGTTTCCGAGTTCGGCGCGGACACGATGGAGGGCCTCCACGCAACCTTCCCGCAGCTTTTCACCGAGGAGTATCAGGCTGATTTGATCGAGAGGTACCTCGACGTTATCGAGGCGCTCGACTTCACCTGCGGTGCGCACGTCTGGAACTTTGCTGATTTTCTCGCGCCTCAGAACTTCCGCCGCGTCGTTCTCAATCGCAAAGGCGTCTTCAACAGGACACGCGATCCGAAGCAGGCCGCCTTCCGTCTGCGTGAAAGATGGAACGACGCTATGGCGACGCCACGCGACATCATCGAAAAACACGCGCCGGGTCGCGGCGCATCACCCACTCCGTCGCCCGAATCTTAGCTCTCCCGCCGGCGGCTCTTCGTTCTAGATTCTATGCTACATCCCGACCGTTTTCTGAGTCCCGTACCCACCGTCCGCACCATCGCGCGACGGCTCTACGAGCGAACGAAGGATCTCCCCATCGTCGGTCCCCACGGCCACGTTGCCCCGGCCCTTCTGGCTGAGAACGCCCCTTTCCCCGAGCCAACAACCCTTTTTCTGAGTCCGGATCACTACCTTTTTCGAATGCTCTACAGCCAGGGCGTTGCCATGGAATCACTCGGCGTGCCGCCCGACGGGCCGGATGGGCAGGACGTTGCGGTCGAATCCGATCCCCGGGTCATCTGGCAAACCTTCGCCGATCACTACCACCTCTTTCGCGGTACGCCCAGCCGCGCGTGGCTCGACTACGAGCTGTACGAGGTATTCGGCGTCTCGAAGCGACTGACCAGCGCCACGGCCCAATCGGTCTACGACCAACTCGCCGAGCGCCTGCAAGAAGACGCGTTTCGGCCGCGCGCGCTCTTTGACCGCTTCGGCATCGAGGTGCTGACAACAACGGACAAGGCCTCCGACGACCTGATCGCGCACGACCGTATTCGCACCAGCGAATGGGACGGCGACGTGCGTCCCTGCTTTCGTCCCGATGCGCTCTTTCGCATCGCCGATGGCGGCTGGAACGACGAACTCGATCTCCTCCGCGCCGCAACCGATGCCGACATCAGCGACTACCGTGGCTTTGTAGCTGCCCTCGAAGACCGACGTACCTTCTTCCGCCAGCACGGCTGCGTCTCTACCGACCATGCTGTCGAGACGCTTGCCACCCAGCGCGTTGCTGAGGCCGAAGTCAAGGCCGTATTCCAACGCGCCCTGCGTGGAGAGGCGTCGACCGACGATCAGGCCGTCTTCGAGGCGCACATGCTGATGGAGATGGCTCGGATGAGCTGCGAGGACGGACTCGTCATGCAGATCCACCCCGGCGCCCTGCGTGATCACCATACCGCGGTCTACCGCCGCTTCGGCCCCGATAAGGGCGCCGACATACCGCTGCGAACAGAATTTACACGCGCCCTGCGACCGCTCCTAAACGCGTACGGGGCCCACCCCAACTATCGGCTCGTTGTCTTCACCCTGGACGAAACAACCTACGCCCGCGAGCTCGCCCCGCTTGCAGGCCACTACCCGGCGCTGCGGCTGGGGCCGCCCTGGTGGTTCCACGACTCGATCGAAGGAATGCTGCGCTTCCGCCGACGGACAACGGAGACGGCGGGTATCTACAACACGGCGGGCTTTAACGACGATACGCGGGCTTTTTGCTCGATTCCGGCACGCCATGACCTCGCGCGACGGGTGGACGCGAGCTACCTCGCCACGCTCGTTGCCCGCCACCAGATCGCCGAGGAGGAGGCGCAGTCCATGGCCCGGGCGTTGGCCTATGACCTCGTCCGCACGACCTACCGCCTCGACGAGGAAACAACCGCGGAAGCATGACCTGCACGTCTCGTCGCCCATTCGACCCACTCGGATCCGACCCTCGCTCCTCGCCATGATGCACCGACGTTCGTTCTTAAAGGCCGCGGCCCTCGCACCCACGGCGGCCCTCTTGCCACGCACAGAAGCCCTTTCGACGTCTCTGCAATCCTCACTCCGCGCGACCACGCCCGGAGAGGAACTGCGTGAGACGTTGCGCTCGGGAGCTCGCTATCTTGCTGACACCGTGCTCGACGCCGACGGTCGATCGCGCTGTGATTACGATATCATCGAGGGCGCCTGGCACCTTTACGAGCCCGCCTGGCACACCGGGCAGTGCATCAACGGTCTTCTCGCGGCGTACGAGATCACCGGCGACGACTTCATGCTCGACGCGGCCCGCCGGGCCGGGAACTGGTGGATAGGCCTTGAGATCAAGGACCACCCTCGCCTGACCGGCTATCTACGCGCCGTGCATGGAGACTACGTCGCGGGAGACCTGATCAACTTCACCACCATCGCTGACGGGACGCCCGGTCTCTTCCGTCTCTTCCGCCATACGGGCGACCGCCGCTATGCCGAGGTGCCCATCCGCGCAGGAAACTGGGCAATCGAAAACCTCTACCGTCCAGACGTGGGCCTCGTGATCGACCTTGTGGAGGCCGAGACGGGCGCGATCATCACGGACCGAAGTCCTCATATCGATCGCGAACCGACGATCCATGACGTGGCCCGGCCGAACATTGAAGGTTTCCTTTTTAAAGAAATGTACGACGTGACGGAAGACCCTCGACATCGAGACGTTTTCCTCGCTCTCTGTGATAGCACCGTCGAAAAACAGGATGAGAGCGGTCTGTGGATGCGCTACCATCCCAACAATGCAGAGAGTGGCGAAGCGCATCCACGAATGAACACGTGGTACGCCGAGGCCCTCGTGCGCGCCTACGACCTGACCGGCGAAGCGCGTTACCTTGACGCTGCCACGCGCACGGCGGAGGCGCTCACCGAATGGCAGAGTGGAGATGGGCGCATCTACTATGAAAACTATCTCGACGGCACGGTGGACGAAGACTCGATCAGCGGCTCCGCCGTCGCTTTCGCGGCCATGCTCTGGATGGACCTGCGCGCCCGGGGCGTAGACGCCTTCGACGACCGGGTCGACCGCTCGGCCGACTGGCTTCTGAAGAATCAGTTTGCGCTAGACCATCCCGACCCGAGCCTGCGCGGCGCCTTCCTGGAAACGCGGGTACGCTACCAGGACGGGCACGTGTGGATGCGTAACCGCGATATCGCCACCGCCTTTGCCCTGCGCTTCCTCGCCAGGTATTACCGCACGCAGTTCGACGACGCGGCCATGTCGAGTCACGGGGCGTGAGGGTCGAGGGGGATTGTTCGCACTGGCGGGTGCACGCCGAGGGAGAGCGATTTCGGGGAGGCGTTGGAGCGGTAGGCTCCGCGGTTTGCATTTCGGACGTCCTGAAGGCGTGGCCTCTCCTCACCCCACGAGCCATGCTAGCGCCAGCGCGAGGGTGAGGTACCCGGCGACCGCCGCCCACGAAGCACCGAAGCCTTTCAGATCCAGTGCATAGCGGCGAAAGCTGAACGTTTTCGGAAGTCGCAGAAGGTCCACGACGAGCAGCCCGTACCCATCCGCTTCAAGGTCTTTCTGCGACTCCCGGTCGATCGCGGGCTCGCCGACCGTCGTCCATTCCGCTGAAGCAGCAGGAGAGTCATCGGGTATCGCGTCATCGGTCGCTGTGGGCGCGTCCGGGGCGTCATCAGCTTCGTTTACGCTCGAAGCAGCCGTAGCGGACGCGGAGGCGAATACGGCCTCCTGGGCACTATCGAGCGCCGCCCCGTCACCCTCGTGGATGATCGGGATGCCCGCTGCGCGCAAGCGCTCTTCGTGTCCGACGGGCGTGTGGAGCAACTCGTAGAACGCATCGAGCGCATCCGCGGGCTCCGGAGGCGTCAGAAGGCTGGCGATGACCAGGCTTGCAAACCCGATCGGGAGGTAGAGGGCGACCTGGGCGGGAAAGCTCCACCCCAGTGCTTCCGTTCCCACGGCCAATGCAGCGGTGACGACGAGAGCGGTCCAGGCGCCGTAACGATTCGACCTACGCCAGACGACGGCCATCCAGAAGGCAATACCGAGAAACGCCATCAGCTTCCAAATCCACAGGAGCCCCGCCACGACGGAGGGGAGGAAGAGCGCCACCGTCACGCCGGCGAGCACGATGGCCAGCGCCGCAGCACGCGCCACGCGCAAGTAGTGCGCTTCGTCGGCTTCCGGGCGTAGGTAGCGCTCATAGAAGTTTCGCGTGAAGAGCGCCGAGCCGTTCACCATGAAGGCGTTGCAGGCGGCCACGACCGCCGCGATCATGGCTGCGAGCATCAGCCCCGCAAAGCCTACGGGAAGAAGCTGCCGCACGGCAAGCCCGAAGGCATGTTCGCGCTGCCCGGCGTCCACGGTGGCAAGCTCTGGAAGGACGGCAGCGATGAAGATGCCGCTGAAGGCCCATCCCAGCGTCGCGAAACGCTTGATGAAGGTACCCAGCGTCCAGCCCGAGCGGCAGCTAAGTTCGTCTTTTCCCGCACCGTTGATGGCCATATGGTGCGGCTGGACGGTCACGCCAACGAGGCCGTTGAGAACGGCCATGATGACAAAAAAGCCCGTCACCTCTGTCTCGGCAATCAGGCCGAACCAGTTCGTGCCATCCGGCAGCGCCGCGCGGACGCCCTCAAGGCCGCCCACGGTGTGGAGCGCGAACGGAATCAGGAGGAAGGAGAGAAGCAGAATAAAAAACCCCTGGACGGTGTGTGTGAGTCCAACCGCTTCAAGCCCGCCGAGAAGCCCGTAGGCAAGGAAGAAAACCATCATCCCCAGCACGGCCGCGGGGGCCGATATAGCACCCTGCGTCATCGCCTCGATGGTCACGCCCGTTCCCTTTAGCACGATGCCGATGTTGACGGCGAAAAAGAGGAGCCCGACAAACGCGTACGCGGCTCCCATCGACGCGCCGTAGCGCTGCTCGAAGAAATCGCCGATGGTCAGGTACCGCAGGCGCCGGTAGATGGGGGCGATGATCCAGAAAAAGGGCGTCGCGAAGAGGTAGAGCCACTGGTACCAGATGCCCGCGAGCCCGACCTGCGCCGAGGCGCCGATGACGGCCACGGCTTGATCGGTGCGTGTGCCCGTTCCGAAGGCTTGCGCGACCATTTTCACGATCCCGAATCGTCGCCCACCCATGAAGTAGTCGCCCGTGGTGGTGACGGCACGGTTGGCATAAAGTCCCATCCCGGTGATCCCCGCGATATAGGCACTTACGACGGTCCAATCGATCCAGGAAAGGCCGAGCATGGGCGATTTAATGTGAGGACGGTGGGACGGACCGACACGGTAATAGGGACCGGCACGGTATCACTGGGATATCGGGCGCGGGCTAGTCGAGACGGGCGCGGAGGGCCGCCCGAGTGAGGGTGCCATCGAAGAAGCGCCCGACGTCGACGAGCATCCGGGCGGCGACCGCCAGGGCGCGTGCGTAGTCGCTATCTCCGGGCGCGTTCAGGGCGTCAGTAATCGCGTTGGGGGTGACGGGATGGGCCCGCCTGGCGGCCCGGGCGAGGCGGAACGCTGGATCCGTCGGGGCGAGGAAGGCCGAGTCGGGGTCCGTGCTGGACATCGCCTGGGCGAGCGCGTCAGCTTCGGCGCGGGATGCGCGGTGATAGTTCACGAAGCGCGGTATCCACGAAGCGGCGTCTTCGCGGTCGGGCTCGAATGTGTGCATGCGCATGGCCGTTCGCTGATCGATGGCACGTAGAAGAGCGCCGAGGCCGGCGGCCTCAACAGTGGGAGGGGGTGGACCGGGATTGGCAGCACGCAGGGCGAGAAGAACGCGAGCATCGCGTACACGCCGGGCCTCGGCGTCGGCCGGGGTGCCGAGAACCGGTTGAGCGGCATCGTGCGCGAGGCGCCCTGCGGCCCACGCCAGGCGAAAGGCAAACATGTCGCCGCGAATCCGGTGGGTTTTGACCGAGCGTTGGTCACGGTCGGCCCAGCCCGTGCGAAGGCGCGTCAGGAGATCCAGGGTCTGGTCCGGGGCAGCTGTGACGGCGTCAGCGGCAACGGCAAACTCGCGACGTAGGGCCAATACATCACGGAATTGAGCGGGTAAGGACGGCATTGCGTTGGCGAGACACAGCGCATCCGAAACGACAAGGCGTGGGGCGAGTGGTGCCGGAGGGTAGTCGGCCGTCACCTCCGGAGAGGCGTCGTTCTGGTTTGGAGTTGTGGCCGGGAAGTCATCCCCGTGCGATTGCGGGGCGGTCGAGGGCAAGCGGGTTCTGATAGCGAGACCGGAGCCGAGCAGCGCTGTGCGGGTGAGAAAGCGGCGACGGTTCATGTGTACAGGAGCGATCGGTGAGGAGGGTGTAGTGATGAATTATTTCGCGTCCGGCATCGGTCCCGGTTGAGCGTCCAGGATGGGACGGAGCGCGTCTCGGCCCGCCTGGCCTTCGAAGACGCGGCTCGCGATATACAGGAAACGAAGGCTCAGCGCCAGTACGCGGGCATACAGGCTCCCATCGGTCTCGGCCGCATCAAGGGCGAGCGCCAGCTCATCGTCGGCATCTTCCTCGTTTATATTCTGGTGCGTGGCGCGAGCACGTTCGATCAGTGGGTCGGCTGGATCATAGAAGCGCACGTCGTGAACGAAGCGGCGCAGATGGGTGGGGTCGGGGCGGTGTGCAGCCGTCGCGTAGCGAGCGAGTTCGACGTACGTGGGTTCAAGGTGGACCAGGAAAGCGTCGAGCCGGTCCTCGAAGGCGGTGTCGTCCGCATGGAGGCCCCCGATGAGCCCGAGGAGGTCGCGCTGCCAGCGCAGGCCGACCACGTCCTCTGTCTCCGTGACCGAAAGGGCTCGTGCGGCGGGGTCTTGTTCGAGACGAAAGTCAAGGAGGGCCGGATGAAACGGCTCGACGCGACCGCTGGCGCAGGCCGCATGGAAAAGCACGACATCGTGGTAAATGCGCACATCGGACGGCTCGGGGCGTCCTTCGGCGTAGTGTTCCGGTTGCTGCTTCTCGTAAACCGGCTTGAAGAAGCCGTCGGCGGCCTGGTGCGTCACCCAGCCGAGCACGAAGGCTAGCCGGGTGAGGTCGTCCTCAGTGGCGTCCGGGGACCAGCGGTTTCTCAAGTCCAGCAGCATCGAATCAAGGAAACGATTGCCGATGCGCGTCGCGCTTCCAAGCTGGACGGCGTCTGGAGCGGCGGCGATCGCTTGTTTGAAAGCGGGTGCTATGGCTCCCCAGCGCCGGGCAAGCCGCATGCTATCCTGTGCGACGATGATGTGGGTGAGGTATTCGGACATGGTCGGGGATCGAAGGACGAGGGTCGATGCCTGGAGGGATGCAGTGGGTGGATGCAGGTCGAGGCAACGTAGGGGACAGGTCGTGCGAGGATGCCCTTTGGGGAGTCGTATATCGGTAGGCGTCTTGCGTCGCATGCCTACGGCTGCCAGGGCTGGTTACGTACGTAGACGTCGTCCACGACGAGGTCCTCCACATGCCGTAAGATGGGCATCTCCTCCGCATCGCGAATGCGCACGTCGGTGAGGTAGAGCCGGCGGACGGGTGCGGCATTCTGGCCCAGGAGACGAATGGACGCTTGGTCGGCGCTCCAGATGCGCACGTTCTGGAGGAACACATCGTGCACATCGGGCGGACGGTTGCCGCCGCGGTAGCCCTTGTAATCGGACGTCACGAGGAATCCGTCCTCGGCTGTAAGCACGTCGAGGTCCCGGACATACAGGTGGCGGATGAATCCGCCGCGATCGAGGTTCGACTTCAAGTAGAGGCCATGACCGTTCTCGTTTTCCGCCACGACGCGCTCGATGAAGACCTGCTCGACGCCGCCCGACATTTCAGAGCCGATGGACATCGCGCCACCGACCGTGGAGCGGAGACGGTTGTTGCGGATTACGACGTAGGCTGTGCCGGGATACGCCCGCCCATCGGCGTCACGTCCAGCCTTGAGTGCGATCGCATCATCGTACGTGTGGATGTCATTGTTTTCGATCAACACGTAGCGGCTGGACTCGGGGTCGATGCCGTCGTCGTTCGTCGTCCCAGGGCGAATCGTGAGACCGCGTGCGGTGATGTTTTCGCTTAGAACAAAGTGTACCGTCCAGAACGGACTGCTCTTGAGCGTGACGCCTTCAAGCAGAATATTTGTACTTTCCAGAAACTGGATGAGGCTGGGACGCAGGTAGTGCGGCTGGCCGTCGCCATCGTTCACCCCGTCCCCGTCGAGGTCGGCGATGCCGTGGCCGAAGATTCGCTCTTCTACGGGGATTCTCTCGGCGCCCATCGCGCGCAGACGCTGTTTGTCGGCCTCCTGGTTTTTGCCGTCGTTACCGCGTTTCCACCGGCTCCAGGTTCCTTCGGTCTGCCCGTCGATCAGGCCGGCCCCGGTGATGGCGAGATTCGTCTTGCCCTGTGCGTAGATGAGCGGGGAGTAGTTGTAGCAGAAGACCCCTTCCCAGCGGGTCCGCACCAGGGGGGTGTAGTCTAACGGATCCGTGCCAAAGCGGAGGACGGCGCCTTCGGCGAGGTGAAGGTTGATATTGTCCTCGAAGTGGATTGGACCGTCCGAGTGGAACGTGCCCGCCGGAATGACGACGCGCCCCCCGCCTTGCGTGGCACAGTCGGCGAGAGCCTCCGTGATGGCCGGGCGGTCGTCTGCTTCGTCGTCGGGAACAGCACCATAGTCGGTAATCCGGCAGGTACGATCGGGGAACGTCGGCGGCTGAATCCGGCTCAAAATCTCCGGCACCGTCTCCCACGCCGCCTCTGCCTGGGTCCGGGCGGCCTCAGACGTAAACGGGGAGGACGTTGTGACGTCGGGCGGCGGGGCCTGTCCTCGCGCGGGCAGCGCGGCGAGTAGGACGGCGATCGTGAGCGTCAGGAGGTAGCGCATGGCGAGCGGGAGAAAATGCAGCGAGGAGGGAGGAGGATCAGCGACGGGAAGTTTCCACGAGCGTAGCCTTCGGCACCCCGTCGTCCAGACGCCAGGGGACCTCGGCAGCAAAAAGTGCGGGAGCGACCATTCGGATGCGGCCGGTCGGCGTACCCGTCACCCGCAGAAAGGTGGACGTGCCAGGAAGGGCGACGGGATGGAGGAAGAGCACGGCCCCGGGGTTGTGAAGCCGGACGGCAGCACGGGCGCTCTGAAGACGCGCGTGCTGCGCCCGGAGCCCGTCGAGTGTGAGATCGGTCACGTTCGCGACGTAGAGCGCGTGTCGGTCGGCTTGCGTCGTATCTCGATCCGTCGAAATGGCAACGTCACGTAGTACCACTCCCGCCGCGTGCCCGAGCGTGAGGTGGGCGGCTATGCTCGCGAGGTCCACGCTTTCATCGTCTCCGTGGTGTGTACGATTGCCCGTAGGTTTACGGCGGTCCGTGAGGTCCACTCCGCCGCGTACGGTGACGCGCACATCGTCGAGCGTGAGATTGCGCAGCGGGGCCGCCGGGTGGCCTGCCAGAAGCAGGTTGCCGCGTGTCGTGATGTCGAGCCCGCTGAACGTCACGTTGCGGATCGTACCGTAAGGCAGATCAGGGGACCGCCGGTCTACGTCGAGGTAGACCGGGTACTCCGTCCGGTGTCGTGAGCCGGTGGTCATCACGATATCGCTGAAGCGAGCGTGCTCGAAGACTCCGCCGTACTTCATGAAGAAGGCAATCCCGTACCGTGCCCGTCGGATGACGATATTGTCGACCGTGACATGCCGGATGGCATGGCGCGACCCGGTCCCGAACTTGATCGCCGCGTCGTCGCTCTCGAGGTAGCAGTTGGTCACGGTGACATTCTCGGTGACGCCGGCGTTTCCTTTCAGGCAAATCGCGTCGTCGCCCGTAGCGATGTGGCAGTTGCTGATGCGCACGTCCGATGTGCCCTGCAGGTCGATGCCGTCCGTGTTCGGCCCTCGCGCCGGGTTGCGTATGGTAACGCCATCGATGAGCACGCCGCGGCTCCGGAAAAAGTAAAGCGTGTGGCTCGGGCTATCCTCGAAGGTCAGGTCGCGCACGAGCACGTCGCGAGATCGCTCGAAGCGCACGAACCGCCACGGACGTTCGTCGCGGTCGGCCACGAGATCGTCCTCGCCATCGGTTTCGCGCCAAAATACGGGACCTTGCCCGTTGAGACGTCCGGTACCGGTGAGGGCCACATTCTCGACGTCTGCGCCGTAGAGCAGATGCGGATGATCGGGGTCGTAGTCGGCGAGGTCTGCCGAGCCGCGAAGCGTAGCCCCGGGACCTATGTGCAGCCTCACGTGCGATCGGAGACGTAACGTCCCGCTATCGAAGGTGCCGGCGGACAGCACAACGGTCCCGCCACCCCGGGCATGGGCCGCGTCGAGGGCAGCCTGCAGCGCGGATGTGTCAAGTCGATCATCGCCAGGAACGGCACCGAAGTCTCTCGCGTCGAGCATCGGCCCGTGGGAGATCTCGGAAGGCTGCGCGCGGACCGAGGCGTCAAAGCTGATGAGAAGCATCAGCAGAAGCAGCATCGAACGCATCGCAAAAAAGAGTCGGTAGAAAAAGGTCGACTGGTAAAATGACTCGATCGGATCCCGAACACGCAGATTCGCGCGGCGCACGACCGGGGGAAAGGCAGAGCTTTCGGGGCCGGGCGCCGCGCGTCACTGCACCGGTCGTCAACGCACCACCGTCATGCGTTTCGTGAGCATACGTCCGTCCGCATCGAGGCGCAGGAAGTACGTCCCGCTGGCTACGGGATGGCCCTGTGCGCTGCCGCCGTCCCACGTTATGCTGTGCGTATCAGCGGGCTTTTGCGCATCCACGAGGCGGGCGACGACCTGACCGAGCACGTTGTATACGGTCAGCCGCACGTGTGTCGCTTTCGGGAGAACGTAGCGGATGGTCGTCTGCGTAGTGAACGGGTTCGGCGCGTTGCCCAGTAGCGCGAGCCGGTCGGCCGCGAGCGTGACCTCAATCGCTTCGCTTAACTCCCAGGCGCCGTCGACGTCCACCTGCCGGAGGCGAAAGGAGTGGGTCCCGGGCTCAAGGTTATCCACACGAAAACGGTAGCTCTGGGGCACCGTCGTCGTCCCGGAGCCTTCGACGAAGCCGATCTGCCGGAAGGCGTCCTCTGCGCCGCGAGCATGTTGGACTTCGAATCCCGCGTTATTCGTTTCTCCAACGGTGCGCCACGCGAGTTCGACCCCGTTGCCTGAGGTTGTCGCCTCGAAGGCTACGAGTTCGACCGGAATCCAGTTGGCCTGGTTAAACCGGTCACCGACTTGCCCTCCATCGCTGGCGCCTGTGCGCGTCTGCGTCGCGGTGTCGTTGACATTGAAGTTGCCGACGCTGGGGTCTTCGAAAATCGGATCTTCGTGAAAGTTGGAGGCGTCGGCAGCGAACGCAGCAGCCGCTTCGCTGTCAAAGGCGGTCCCGTCGGGAGCGTCTGCGGCAGACGGGAATACGTTCGAGTGCTCGATGGTGAGGGTGCTGTTTTGCGACCCGGCATCGATGGCGCGCGAGCCGTAGTCTACGATCAGCGCGTCGCGGATGGTGATACTGTTGGCTGGAAACGTCGCGTCTGAGAGGTCGATCACATCACCGGGGACGCCGTAGATGGTGACCTTCTCGATCAAGAGTGCATCGGCCGGGCCTTCAAAGCGCAGGCGGTCATCCGCGTCGTAGATCGTGACGTTACGGACTGTCAGATCCGTGATGTCGGCGCCAGAGCGGGTGGCGATGGGACGACGCCCGCTTTGGCGGATGATCGAGTTTTCGATGAGCACCGTGCCGATAAGATCGTCGAGACGGACAAGGTCTTCCCCGTCACCTGAGCCGATGAGTTCCGTGTTCGTGATGGTGAGGTCGGCGCCCTCATCATTGTCGAAGCGTACGATCTCCTCAACGGCTCCGAGGCCGTCCACGACGACGCCGTTGAGCGTTAAGCCTGCGTCAGGGCGGAAGAAGGTATCGTCGAAGCCGCCCGCAACGGCCTGAATTCTCGTCCGCATGCCGGTGGACGTACTGGAGATGGTTACATCGACCTCCGGCCCGATTTCGTCATCGACCTCGTACGGACCGGCGTCCGTGAGACGAAAGGTGACCCCGCCGGGGGCTTCTTCCAGGGCGTTGGCGTAGAGTTCGAGTGAGCGGTCCGAGCTGAAATCGAGCGTTGCGCTCGACGGCGTGTAGAGGCCCTGGTTGAGGTCGCCTACGTACGTCCCGTCCGATCCGCCGAGTACGGCATTGGTGGCAGCGAGATCAAGGTCTAGGTCGCCATCGTCCGCGTCGCGGAAGTTGGGGTTCTCGAAGAAGTTTGTCGGGCTGGCGTTAAAGGCGGTCTCGGCAGACGTATCGAAGACCGTGTTATCTGGCGCACCCGCGGCGTTGGGCCATACCCCCGAATTTTCGATGGTAAGGGTCGTTATATCATCGCCCGCTTCGAGTGCGCGCGAGCCGTAGTCGACAACGAGTACATTCGTGAAGGTGGCATTGGTGATGGTGGACGTTGAGATGTCGATCGCGTCGCCGGGCACCTGCGAGAGCGTCACGCGGTCGAAGATGAAGTCTGTGATCGTCGCGCCGTCGATGCGGAGGCGGTCGGCACTGGACTTGGGCGTGTCGCTGAAGTAGATGCTGGAGTTGGTGACTTCGAAGCGGTCCATTTGCGCGCCGCCGCGAACGGCCAGGGGCCGCCGTCCGATGTCGGAGATGACCACGTCCTCGAGAACGAGGTCGCCCATGACGGTGAGGCCGTTGATGCGGATGCCGTCGTCCCCGTCAGGAGTGCCGCGCACGAGGCAGTCGCGGATCGTCACATCCGTGTCGGGATCGGCGTCGTCATTCACCCGCAGGACCTCTTCAAAAATCTCGTTGCTATTCAAGTCGAGACCTTCGAGCGTCAGGTCGTTTTCGGCCTCGATGAGTTCGTCGACGTCGAGGCTTGTGTTCGTCGAGGTGATCTGAGGGCGGTCATCGAGGTCGTCGGCCGCGCGGATGGTGAGGGGAACGTCTGTCTGCAGCGTCCCGGTGATCTCGTAGACACCGCCGTCGGTGGTGAGCTCGATGACAGTTCCCGCCGTGGCGTTGGCGACTGCCGTTTCGAGTTCAGGGCCGTCGGCGACGGATACGGACTGCGCGTGCGCCACGGAGGCCGTGAAGGTGGTCGCTACGAAGAGAAAGGCGAAAAGGAGCGGAGGGAAGTAGCGGAGAAAGGTCATGGGATCATGGTGGTTTCGGTCGAGGAAGGAAGACCCGCCTGGGGTAGGCGAGGGTAGCGATGATTAGCGATTGGGTGGGCTGGAAGAGGCGTCGGAGGATGTGCTCGAGGGCCGTTCGTCGGCGAGCCGGTTGTACCAGTCGCGGAGGGTGGCGTAGGCCTGCTTCGGGCGGCCGGCTTCGTTCAAAAGCCCTTTGCGATTCCAGTACTGTTGATAGCGACCGTGATAGCGGCGCGGCGAGCGAAAGTCCTTCAGGATCCAGGGCATGGTGCCGCGCACGAAGGGGACGCCCACGGCCATTTCCATCGTCCGGTCGATAAAGCGAGCCTGAAAGTCTTCGGTCCACCGCCGGGTGGCGTCGCCACTGAAGCCGGGCATCGCGCCTGCGCCGAACTCGCTGAAGACGACGGGCTTCGCGTAGGGCGTCTGCCAGCGCAGATTCGGAATCGCGTCCGGCGTTTCGGTGCCGTACCAGCCGGTGTAGGTGTTGACGGCCAGCACGTCAAGGTCAGCGCCCAATGGGTCGTCGACGCGCTTTACGAGCCCGTCATGGCGGACCTTCAGGGCAGCGGTTACGAGGCGTGTCGGGTCGTGGCGTCGGACGTCGCTGATGAGGGTGCGCAGGAAGGCCAGTCGCTCGTCCGTTCGGGGCGTTTCATTGGCCACGCTCCAGAGAATGATGGAGGCCCGGTGCCGGTCGCGATCGATCATGGCGCGCAGCATTTCGCGCGCGAGGTCGAGCGTGTGCGGACGACCATAGGCCACGTCCTCCCAGTAGACGGGGACTTCGCTCCAGACCATCAGCCCGAGGCTGTCTGCCAGCCGCGTCATCTTCTCGGTGTGGGGGTAGTGCGCGAGTCGGACGAAGTTGGCGTTTAAATCTTTCGCCGCGCGCAGGAGGCGCTCGGCGTCGGCCCAATCGAGCGCGCGCCTCGGCATCGTGTCTCCCTCTTCGTCCGTGAACGCTTCTTCGTGAAGGCAGATACCCCGTAGAAAGACGGGCTCGCCGTTCAGCAGCAGCTGCGTTCCGCGTGTGGCGACTGTTCGGAGGCCCATGCGCTCGGTAATGGCGTCGTCGCCCGCGGTGATTTCAACGGCGTAGCGGTGCGGCGCACCGGGGGACCAGCGCGCGAAGCCGTCCGCGGGCAATTCGAGCCGGACTGTCGCACGGCCGGTGGCGTCGGCAGTCGCTGTTTCCTCAACGCCGAGACCCGGGAAGGAGACACGGACGGACTGGCCGGCGGCACCGGGGCCGTCAAGGTTGACCACGGCGTCGAGCGCGGGAGACGAGGCGCGCCCGTCGTCCGCCTCTCTAAATGTCAGCGTGTAGGTGTGAATGAACGTCTCAGGCACGATGACGAGTGACACGGGTCGGGTGAGGCCGCCATAATTCCACCAGTCGAAATCGGCGGCGGGGAGGGCATCCCTTCGGCGCGTGTTGTCGACGGCGACGACCAGGCTATGCCGTCCGTCCGGACGAGGGGCGGCAGCGAGGTGGTTGGTTACCTCGAAAGCGAATGGGGTGAAGCCTCCTTCGTGCATCCCCAGGCGTGTGCCGTTCAGGAACACCTGCGTCTCGTAGTTGGCGCCCTCGAAGACGAGGAAGGCGCGGTCTCCAGGATCGAGATCGTGCGCAAAGCGGGTGCGCATCCACACGAGCCCTTCATACCACCGCAGCGCATCGACCTCTGTGTTCCAGGCACCTGGGACGCGCATCGTGGGTGCGGCGTCCCAGTCGTATTCGAGGAGGCGTCCCTCGGCGTCCGGCGGTTCAGGGGTGTCCGCGGGGAAGTCGCGGCGAAACTTGCGCTTCGCCACTCCCGTCCGCATCGGATCGACGATGTAGTGCCACTCGCCGCTCAGGTCCAGGCGCGTTCGGTCGTAGAGATTCGTTAGTGGTTCGGCGGGCTGAGCGTCTGCCGCGCACGGCATAAACCCACTCCAGAAGAGCAGCGCGAGCAGCCCGGCGGACAGCCACATCGATAGGGTACGAGGCTTCTGCATTGGCGTGAACTCTTACGGTGATGAATAGAGCGGACGTCGGATGTGGCGGTACCAGCGGGTTCCGACGCGCGGCTTCACGTCTACGTACGGCTTCATTACGGCCGGCCGGGGGGCGCGGCAATGGGCGGCGTGTCGGATCCGTCGTCATTCCCGAGGAGGAGCACGGCGGCGGCTACACCGGCGGCAGCGAGCGTGCTGATACCCACGACGAGAAGCGTGCGCCCGGAGCCGTCCGACGACGATGTTTCCGGTAGCGCCGTCATCGTGTAGCGATAGGTTACGCGATTCGTGTGTCGGTTCGTGTACCGACCCCTCAGGGAAAGGGGCGTGCTAGTCGGTCGGAGCGGAGGAAAGCGGAACGCGGCGTGGGTGGGGAGGAGAGGGGGGTGAAGGTTTGCAATCGCCGCCAAGGAACGGGATTGGACGGGCGGATGCAGAGCGTCTGGAGACACGTGGACGCCAGGACAGGCCGCAAGCGAGGGGCGAGCGTACTGTGCTTCTGCGGGAGATACCCCGAGAACGGCTATGCAGAAGAGGATGAGCAGCGGACGCGTCATGGCATCAGGCAAGACAGGTAAGAAACGGGCGGGGGATCGATGCAGGGCGAGGGTGACTGTGCGGCTAGAGCTAGCGAAGGAGGACGATCCGCTGAACGTCACGCACGCCTCCCGCCTCGAAGCGTGCGAAGTAGAGCCCGCTCGCGAATGCTTCGGTCCGGCCCGGGGCCCACTGCACCGTGTGGTAGCCTGCAGGTCGCGTTGCCTCCAGAAGTGTGGCAACGCGGCGGCCGAGCGCGTCGAAGATCGACAGCCGCACCGGACCGTCTTCCGGCAGGGCGAAGCGAAGGGTGGTGGCGTTGCGGACAGGGTGGGGGTAGGCCGGAAAGAGGCGGGCGACCTCCGGTTTGGCGTTTGACGGGTCGGGCGAGACCGCATCGGCAGCGTCCTCTACGAAGGCATCACTGCCAACGATGAGGGCCAGGCGGCGAGACCCCTCGTCGGTTGCGAAGGCGCTGGCAGGCAGCCGAGCCGGGCCGCGTGCAAGGTTGTAGCGATCGCCTGTGGTACGGTCGACGAGCAGGACAGCGCTGGAGGGAGAGATCCCGGCAGCGAGGCGGAGTGTGACCTGACCGGTCGTCTCGGGACGCACATGCAGCGTGGGACGGAAGGTGTGCCCGTCGGCGCGTGGCGGTCGGATGTCTGCCGCGAGCGGGGCCTCGCTTACGTCGGTATTTCGAAGACGCAGACTCACCGGCTCGAAGACGCCGGGGGGGGCCAGGCGATCGTGGGCGTCACGCCCCGTTCGGCCCGTCGCGCTTGTCCCCACTGTCACACGCGAGGCGACGCGTCCACGGTAGGTGGCGACGAGTGTGAG
>JAAAOT010000133.1 GCA_009908725.1 Bacteroidota bacterium
CAGGGTGAGTCCTCCCTTCACTGACTCACACCTGCGATGCCCCTCCCCTCCTTCGCTTCACCCGGCCCGGCCACCGTGCAGCCCTTCCGCTGGATGCCTCTCCTCACGCTCCTCCTTGTGACCACTCTGGTCGCCTGCGACTCCGGGTCGGCCGATCCGGGCACGTCGACGCCTCCGTCCGATACACCGCCCATCGAAGAGGCGGTCTTCGACCCGGGCGACTATCCGATGAGCGTGGAGTCGGAAAACGAAGGCCCGCTCTATCGCCGGGCACGGAGCGACCTGACGGTGAGCGTGCCGTTCGTGGCGACCGATTCCCTCATTCTGGTGAGCGATTCCGTCGAAACCGTCGGCCCCACCATCTCGGTCGTGCCCACCACGGACAACATCGAGCTCTCTGCCTACGAACTTCTACCGGACGGATCCCGACGATTCCTGCAGACCCGCACGCTGCCCGTCACGGACATCCCACCACCGGATCTCGGCGTTCTATTTGGGGGACGCTCGGTCGATAAAATTCGCGGAATCGATCCGGGCGATCTGACCGCTGCCCAGACCGTCGCCTATCCCAACCCCTCCTTCGCCTCCACGCACGGTAACGACGCCGTATATTCGGCCAGCACGGTGGAGGTCACGGCCTACCGCGGATCCACCCCACTATTGAGTCGCAGCTACACAAGCGACATTCTGGACCTCAGCGACTTTCGTTCTGTTGTGCAACCCGATGACGTTCTCATCGTCGAGATCCTGGAGGTCCGCCGGCGCAACGCCGACGGAAATATCTTTGTCGTACCCGTTTCGAGCCTCGAACGTGTGATCGTTCTCCGCGTGACGTGAGCTCGTGGGAACGGTGGCCGTTCGCGCTCCGCGATGCGATCCTTCCCGGATTGTCTCAATTCAAGCGGCCTAAATCGGAATATCCACGCCGCCGATACGGTACGCATGCGCACAGCTGTTTCCGTTGCTGCCTCCACCACTCCCTTTCGCCTCATGACTCGACTTCTGATTCTCCTTCTCTCGGTCTCGCTCTGTGCATGTGGCACGGGCGACGATTCCGGCACGTCCGCTTCGGATGCGGCGGCGGCCACGCCAGAGGCATCGGCGACCACGGACGGGGAGGTCGTCGTGGACCGCGTCGAATCTGAGGAGGCGACCTTTCGGGTCGTACAGCTTGCCGAGGAGCTGGAGCACCCGTGGGCCGTGGACTGGCTCCCGGACGGTCGCATGCTGATCACGGAGCGACCCGGGCAGCTACTGGTCGTGAACGAGAACGGAGAGAAGACGGCGCTCTCGAATGTGCCGGAGGTCTGGGCAGAAAATCAGGGCGGGCTCCTTGACGTCCGCGTCGCGCCCGACTACGACGACTCGGGCTGGATCTACCTTGCCTACTCGGTAAAAGATGACGGCATCGGCGGCACCGTCATCACCCGGGCCCGGCTGCAGGACGGGTCGCTGACGGACGTTCAGGAAATCTACCGCCAGACGCCTTTCCTCAAGCCAGATTACCACTTCGGGTCCCGCATTGCGTTCTCGCAGGACGGAAAGCTGATCGTGGCGCTCGGCGAACGTGGACAGCGGCGCGAGCGGACGGTCGACATCCCGACACCGAGCACGTCGGTCGGGACCACGGTCCGGCTCAACATGGACGGTTCCGTCCCGGACGACAATCCGTTCGTCGGACAGGATGATGCCCGCCCGGAGGTCTTCAGCTACGGTCATAGAAACCAGCAGGGGATGGCGATCCACCCGGAATCCGGCGCCATCTGGCAGCACGAGCACGGCCCGCATGGCGGCGATGAGCTGAACCTCGTCGAAGCCGGCAAGAACTACGGCTGGCCGGCCGTCAGCTACGGTGACACGTACACGACGCCGCGCGAGGAAATCGGTGGCAAGGAAGCCCCGGGCGTTACGCAACCCGTGAAATACTGGGACCCCTCGCCGGCTCTTTCCGGGATGACGTTTTACACGGGCGACCGGTTCGAGAACTGGGACAAGCACCTGTTCATGGGCGCCCTCGCACACCTGTCGGTCATCCGCGTCGAGCTGGATGCCAACAACGAGGTCACGCACGAAGAGGAACTCCTCCGCGGTGAGCTCGGCCGGATCCGCGACGTCGCCACCGGCCCGGACGGATATATCTACCTCCTGACCGATGCACCGAACGGCGGCCTCTACCGCCTCGAGCCGATCAGCAACTCCGCCGAGGGCTGATCGCGGTGCCTCCTAGCCCTCAGATTCTGCCTTTTCGTGCCATCGCGCAGGATTGTCGTGAATGTAGCGGCGGGCCGCCCGCAGGTGACGCATGGAGCGAATAATTCTGTCGTGGTAGTTTCGTTGCCAGACCGGAGCCCCGGGCGTACCGCGGGACCGGTTGATCCGGAGCGTGGCAGCCGATTTGAATCCGGCCACAAACGAGCCCAACGATCGTGGCGGACGGTGTAAAACGCCAGGCTCGTCCCCGCCACAGGACCCACGTCCGTCAACGATTCGGTGCGCGGCATCAGGCATTGCGTGCGGGAGAGGCCGGCCGTCCAACCGCGGTGCCTCGTCCTCGTCATGGTCATCAGGCTCCATCCAGACGATCCCGTGCATGTGGTCGGGCATCACGACGAACGTATCGAGCCAGATCTCATCACGAATCTCCTGGGATCGGCGCCACTCGTCCGCCACGATGCACCCGAGCGGACTCAGCGCCATAAGGCCCTTCCGAATTTCGCCGAAGAGGTGCCTCCGCTGGTGCGTGCAGATCGTCACGAAATACACCGCCGATCCGGTATAATCCCATCCCCTCGTCCGACGGGACATGAAGTGCGTCACGTAGCGCTCAAACCGTGAATCCCTGCGGCTCACGAGAAGGAAGGGTTGAGATTACGGTCTATGCGGAAACGCACGTAGGAAGGCTTCGGCGCGACAAGCTCTGCGTCGACAGCACGCGGCACACCCCAGCCTCATGAAGCATAGCCTGAATATTATGATTATAGATATATAACAATAAAAATATTTATTTCAAAGAAGCATAGCAAGCCCCCGCCGCCCCTACTACCGTCGCACGGCCCCCACCGTCGCACGGCCGTGCGACGGTGGGGGACGCATGCAAGCGGGGGACGCATGCAAGCCAGGGCTTCCATGTCCGAACGCGCTCGATTCCGTAGTATAGGGCCCGACCCTCCCCGCGAATGAGTCGCCGCGTGTTATGGAAGCGAGTCTGCCGGATCTGTTTTTACGCTTTGGCACCGCCCTGGTCATCGGACTGCTGATCGGCCTGCAGCGGGAGTACGCGTTTCAGGAGCGCGGTCACCCGGACAACCAGGAGCTACTGGCAGGGGCACGGACCTTTCCCCTGATCAGCCTTCTGGGGGCCTCATTTGCTTTGCTATCGGACCTCGCGCAGGCCCCCGTCCTGCTGGGCACGGTCGTCGCCGGGGTCGCCATCCTGCTCGGCGTGGCGCATTATCAGGAGGCGAAAGCGACGAACACGGGCCTCACGACGGAGATCGCCGCCCTCGTCACGCTCGCCGTGGGCATGCTGTGCGCCTGGGACTACATCGAGCTGGCGGCCGCCCTTGGCGTCGCAACCACCGTCTTGCTCGCACTCAAGGTGCAGACGGAGTCGTTCGCGGAAACCATTGACCGGGACGACGTCTTCGCGACGCTCAAGTTTGCCGTCATCACGGCGGTCATCCTGCCCATCCTGCCACGGCAGGGCTACGGCCCGGCCCCGTTCGACGTGGTCGTCCCCTACAACGTCTGGCTGATCGTCATCCTCATCTCGGGGATCAGCTTCCTGGGGTACGTCCTGATTCAGGTGGTGGGTGCCCGACGCGGCGTCGGCCTCACCGGTATCCTCGGCGGACTCGCCTCCAGTACGGCGGTCACGCTCAGCCTCGCCCAGCGCAGCCGGGACGCGCCCGGCCTCGCCCGCTCCTTCAGCATGGGCGTCGTCCTCGCGTGGACGATCATGTTCCTTCGCGTGCTGGTGGAAGTCGCCGTCGTCAACGTGTCCCTGCTCCGGGTCGTCGGCGTGCCGATCCTCGCCATGATGGCCGCCGGCATCGCCTACGCCGCGTACCTCTACACGGCCGGGGAGGCCGGCACCGAAGCGGACGCCACCGAAATGACCAACCCCTTCCGCCTGACGCCCGCCATCACCTTCGGCCTGCTCTACGCGCTCATCCTTGTCGCCACGAACGCCGCTCAGACGTACTTCGGGGACGCCGGCATTTACGTCACCAGCCTCTTGTCGGGGCTGGCCGACGTGGATGCCATCACGCTGTCAATGGCCCGGCTCAGCGGACCCGCCGGAGATGTAGAAACGCAGACGGCGGCCCGCGCCATCGTGATCGGCGCAGCAGCCAATACGCTGCTCAAGGGAAGCATTGTGTTCGCGCTGGGAACGAAACGCATCCGCCGCCCGATCCTCGGAGGCATGGCCGCAATCATAGCGACCGCTGCGGGGATGATCTGGTTCATCTGAGGAAGGACGCCGACATCAATCCGGCGCCGGAACCAGCCTTACAGC
>JAAAOT010000175.1 GCA_009908725.1 Bacteroidota bacterium
GAAAGATCGGAATTCCGACGCCGGCGGCTGCGGCGCTCGTTCTTCTCGGCTTTGCCGGCGTCATCGGTGGCGGGGCCTACTATCTGTCCGGCCCTGCGATGGAGTGGGTCGAGTCGGCGCCGAGGGACCTTCAAGTGGCCGAATACAAGCTCCGGGGGTTGACCGAGCCGCTGGACAAGATGCAGAAGGCCGCCGAGGAGGTGGATCAGGCGACGGAGGTCGAAGGGGAGGAAGCCACGCGGACGGTGAGGGTGCAGGAGTCGTCTGCCAGCGAGATGCTGATGAACCAGACGCAGGAATTCGTGTCGGGCCTTCTCATCATGTTGTTCCTGCTCTTTTTCCTGCTCGCAAGCGGCGATCTGTTCCTGCGAAAAGTTGTCGCGGTGCTCCCCCGGTTCCGTCATCGACGCAACGCGGTTCGCATCATTCGACGCACGGAGGATCACCTGACGCATTATCTGGCAACGCTCATGCTGATCAACGTGGGTCTCGGCGTTGCCCTGACCGCAGCCATGTACCTGCTGGGGATGCCGAACCCGGTACTCTGGGGGGTGATGGGCGGCCTGCTGAACTTTATTCCATATCTCGGTCCCCTCGTCAACCTGGTTATCGTGACGATCGTAGCTCTTGTCAGCTTTGAAGCGGTCACCTACGCGATGCTCGTTCCGATCGTTTACCTCCTGATCAACGGGATCGAGGGCAGCCTTGTGACGCCCGCTCTCGTGGGATGGCAGTTACGGCTCAACCCCATTGTGATCTTCATTGGCCTGACGTTCTGGACGTGGGTCTGGGGCATCGCCGGAGGCCTGCTGGCCGTTCCCCTGATGGCGACCATGAAAATCTTCTGCAGCAGCATTCAGCCGCTCCGGCCGATCGCGATACTGATGGGGCGGTGACGCTCTACCGGGTCTCGACCGCCGGCCGCTATCACAGCATATGGACGCCCGTCGCTTCGTGTGAGGAATCGACGGTCACCTGCGGCATCATCCTTTTCTCTAACACGGAAATCCACTGTGTATCTACGAGTGCTCAGAACGTTGTATGATCAGTCTGTCGAAGGCCTGCCGGTTGTCGGGACGCCGGCAGACGAGGCGCGCCGCCTGAGGCAGACCATGAGTAGAGACAGCGCAGAAAAGCGTACGATTCGACGCGCGATCGTTCTCAGTGGCGCGACGGGTTTCGTTATGGGACTGCCGGGTTACGTCACGATGTCCGTGACGGTCCCATCGAACATAGTGGGTGTGCTGCTCATCCAGTTTAATATGTGCGCGACGCTTGCAGCACTGCGTGACCACCATCCACCTGATGAAACGGTTCGCAGGGAAGCCATCCACTGCGTACTGGCATCGAGGGATGACGTAAATGTTGAGGTGCAGGAGGGTACCGACGCCACGGTCCCGTCTCCATCCGATACTGAGGGTTCGGTGCGTGAAGCGGACGACTCGGACGAAGAGGCACTCGGCCTGATCGAACGATTTACCACGAAGCTGGGGGAGCGCGGAATCCGGTTCCTCGGAGAGGAGGCGTTTCGCCTCGGGTACCAGACGGTGCGACGCGCCAATCACGAATCGCGCAGTCTCCCGCTCCTCGGCGGCGCCATCGGTGCTGTAAGCGATGGAGTGGAAACGCGGGCGGTCGGACGGCGCGCTCGTCGTGCCTTCGCCAATGTGCCTCTCCGTGCCGGAGGCGACGACTCGCCGCCAGCCGCATAAGGTGCATCATCATTTATGAAACAGCCCGACATACAGAGAGGCGGAGATCGAACGATGATCTCCGCCTATCGTTTTTTCTTATTGTTGCTCTCCCTGGTCCGGCACGAGCGGAGAGCGGATGCTATCCGGCCGGCTCGGCGAATCGGCGATACCGACGTACGAGAAGCGGTAGACGGCATACGCGATCAGCCCGACGGCGACGAAGCCCAGTAGCCACGGACCATACGCCTGGCTCGCAAGAACGTCCAGGGCACCCCCGAGGCCTTTCGTTTCGCTGGGACCCCGCTGCAGGGCGGCCCGCACGAGGAAAATGCCGATGATGACGAAGACGATGCCTCGCGCCGTCAGCCCCCACTGACCGATGCGCCTGGCGAGCCGGCGGGTGTCGGAATCCATGTCTCCGACGCTATAGTTGCGCATGAACGTGGCATTCATGGCGCGGTAGAAGTGGTAGATGCCAACGCCGACCACGATGCATCCGGTGATTCCGACCAGCCACAGGCCGTAGGGTTGGCTCATCAGCTCAGCAGTCATCCCGGCCTTGCTGGAGCCGCCTCCCGGCGCCGATCAGAAGTTGTCCGGCGAACAGGCCTAGGATGAGGTTGATGACGCCGCTGACGACGCAGCCGACGCGCTTGACGAGTCCTTCGGGGTCTGTCCCTTCCCGCTTCGGGTCCATGGTCGCGAGGATGAAGCGCCATGTGCCATAGCACACGAGGCCGAGTGCCGTCAGCGCCAGCCCGATCTGACCAAGCGGCCCCGCTCCGATCTCTCGAATCGCCTCCGTGGTACCCGTTGTGGAGCCACCGACTCCGAACGCCAGCTGGGCGGTGAGGACGCCGACGATCGCGTACACGACTCCCTTCGCCATGTACCCGATCCGCCCCAGCGTGTCGGTCCAGCCGCCGGAGGTGAGGTTGCCGGCGCTAGCGTTTGCTGCTCGTCGGACGCTCATCGTGATGTACCCGTGTGCTATTTACAAACAGACGCACGGGCCATACCGGCGACCGGGGGAGATGTGTGGTTCGTATTCCAGAATCGAGGGGTGACACACCGGCTTATTACATCTGATACAGCGGTATGGAGCGTCCACGCCCCCTGATGGCCTGTCGACGTCAGGCAATCATCCCGTGCCTCCGCTCGCGCAGACCGGTGTGAAGGCCCCACCAGAACTGGGGCCGGGGATCATCCAAAGACGGTACCGATCCCGTGCCGGGATGGAAATCATGGTGGGCGCACCGTGAAGCCTGACGGCGAATCGGTCGTTCTGTCCTTTCGCGCCACGATGGCCCGTCCGCCCCTCATGCCACTTGCTCCCGGGATCCTATCACAGGATGCGAAAACGCTCCTCCCCAGCTTCCGCAAACACTGGGTCCCTATCACACTGACCGTCGGCTTCTCGATCGGAGCAGCGGTATTCGAGGGGGCGAGCATTGGCATGCTGGTGCCGTTTCTGCAGACGTTCACGGACGATACCGCGTCGTTTCGGACGGGCGTGGAGTGGATTGACACGACCCTTCTCGGGGCGGGACAGAGCGATGTCGGCCGGATGTACCGCATCTGCGCCCTGATTCTCGTCGCCACCTGGTGCCGGTCCACACTCAGCTACCTTTCGTCGGTTTACACTACGATCAGTCGAGCGCGGATAGTCGAAGATCTCCGACGGCGGGTGACGGATCGACTCGCCAGCGTGGCCCTCAGCTACTACGCGACGACGCGTACCGGCGACGTCATGAATACCGTCACGAATGAGGTGTCGCGGACGGCCGGAGCGCTTACGGCGCTCTTCGGATTTGTCAGCAAAGGGGCTCTGATGCTGATGTATCTCGCACTCATGTTCTGGATTTCGTGGACGTTGTCTCTGATTGCTATCGCTGCGTTCGCGGTCCTCTCCGGTGCGCTCACGCTGCTCCTCCGACGGATCCGGGCGCGAGGGGAGGAGATCACGCGGACGAACGCGAGCTTCACGGATCGAATCGCCGAGTTTATCACCGGCATTCGAACGGTGACGGCGTATACCATGCGAGATGCAGAACGAGAGGCACTGCACGCCGCAGCGGAAGCGTCAGCCGACGCCGTGATCCGCACCAACAAGCAGAGTCGCCTTATCCAGCCGCTTTCTCAGGCTGTGGTCAGCACGGTGCTCGTGTTGCTGGTTGTCGTCGCCGTCCAGCACTTCGTCCTGGAGGGTGTGCTCAGTATGGCATTCCTGCTGACCTTCCTGTTTGCGCTTTTTCGCATGATGCCGAACATCCACGCGATCAACAGCCAGCGCGGCACATGGGCAAAGAACAGTGCAGCCCTGTCCAACGTGGCCGACCTGATCCGTCCCGATGAGAAGCCGTACCTGCAGAACGGACGGCAACCGGCGGGTCCGCTTGGCGACGCGATTATCTACGACGACGTCTCCTTCGCCTACGAGCCGGATGCCCCCGTCCTGAAGAACATAGACATCCGGTTCGAGCAGGGAGCCACGACCGCGCTCGTGGGCTCATCAGGTGCGGGGAAATCGACGCTCGTCGACCTGATTCCCCGCTTCTACGATCCGACGGAGGGGCGTATCCTCTACGATGGGACAGATCTACGAAGGTTCGACGTGACCTCGCTTCGTCAGCAGATCGCCATCGTGAGTCAGAAGACCCATATTTTCAACGATACCGCGCGAGCCAACGTCGCGTATGGCGCCCCGAACGCGACGGAAGAAGACGTACGTCGAGCGGCCCGACGGGCAAATGCATACGCGTTCATCGAAGAGATGAGCGAGGGGTTCGATACGGTGTTGGGCGAACAGGGCGTGCGCGTATCTGGCGGGCAGCGCCAGCGACTGGCGATCGCACGGGCGCTCCTTCAGGATCCGGAGATATTGATCCTCGACGAGGCAACAAGTGACCTCGACAGTATCTCGGAGCAACGCGTTCAGGAATCGCTGGAGGCGCTCATGCGCGGGCGAACCGTGATCGCAATCGCACACCGGCTTTCTACGATCGAAAACGCCGACCAGGTTATCGTGCTGGAAGACGGACGCATCGTCGAGGCGGGAACCTATGACGAGTTGCTCGACCACGAAGGGCAACTCTGGGATTACCACCGGACGCAGTATGAATACGAAGTCGCTTAGACGCACGCAGCTCTGGGATTCGCCGCCCGCCGCGGAAGTTCGCCTGATCCTGCAATAACCACCCGGTCACCATGTCCGACCCGGTTTTTCAGACGTTCTGGTACGGCTCCGAGCTCGGCCCTCGTGAGACGCTGTGCCTTGCGTCCTTCGTCGAGCGCGGGGCTGCAATCGAGCTCTACACGTTCGATCCCGACCTTACCGTACCGGACGGGGTGATCCGGCGAGACGCGTCCGAATTCTACGACGAGGACGACGTATTCTTCTACGAGAAGGGTATCGGTCAGGGAAACGTCGCCGCCTTTTCGAATCTGTTTCGGTACCGTCTGCTTTACGAGCGCGGCGGGTGGTGGGTCGATGCGGATGTTCTCTACACAGGCCAGGCCGTTCCGGAGGTCGACGTGTTCGCGGGGTGGGAAACCGACGATTCGATTTGCAATGCAATTCTGAAGTTTCCGGCAGGAAGCCCAGTGATGCGCGAGTGCATGGAGCGCGCCCGGGAGATGGGGGGCGACGTGTCGTGGGGAGAGGCCGGGCCGGCGCTTGTCACGAGGGTGCTTCGCGAACACGGCCGCACGGACGTGGCGGCACCGGTACGGTATGCATACCCGGTCCCGTGGCAGGATGCACCGTCACTCTACGTGCCGGATCGCCGAAAGGAGATTGAGGCGCGGATAGATGCCGAATCCGCCCCGTTCGTGCATTTCTGGAACAGCATTCTCAGGCTCGCTGGTCTTCAGCCGTCGATCGCACCGCCCCGCGACAGCTATGCCGAACGGCAGGCGCGTGCCCTTGGATGTACATGGACGCCGTCCGAGCCGCGATACACGCCGGCCGCGGTCCGACGTATGGCGGACAACTACCGCCTCGTTCGTAACGCCAAACCGATGAAGGCTCGACTTCGCGCCATCGAAGGGAGCCGGTCGTGGAAAGCCGTGTCGGCCCTACGCTCAATGCTCGGACGCGAACCGATCGGTGGCACGGCCTGACCGTCCTTACCTTTCGGCGATGACCTCTCGCATTGATTGCAGTTGCCCGACTCATGGAGCACACCGCTGATCCCCTCACCGATGTATCGCTCATTATCAAGACGTTTGAGCGTCCCGACTGTCTCGAGCGCCTCCTCGCATCGATCCGAAAGCACGATTACGATCGGTGCCCCGTTCTTGTCGCCGACGACAGCCGGTCTCCGTTCCGGAGTCGCATCCTCGATGCATTCTCCGATGTCGTGGACGAATACGTCGTGTTGCCCCACAAATCCGGGGTGTCCGCCGGGCGTAACGAGCTTCTCCGCCGCGTGCAGACGGACTACTTCGTGATTCACGATGACGACTTCGTCTACGGCGAGGAGACCGATATTGGCGCGGCGCACCGGCAACTCATCGCCTCCGATCTCGACCTCCTCGGCGGGTACCTCTTCGAAAAGGAGAAAGAGTACGCGACGTCGTTTCTCCCTCGACGGGTTCAGGAAGCGATCGCGTGGTATGAAAATACGTGGACCGTATCGGCGCGCGCGGCGAAACTCGTGGAGGCAGACGGAGGAGTTGCAATTCGTCCCCTTCCCCGGCAGGGGCACGCGCCGTACCGGTGCGACTTCACGCTAAACTTCTTCATTGCCCGCACCCGCTTGATTCGGGATGTGGTGGGCGGGTGGCACCCGGACCTGAGCCCGACGGGCGAGCACTGGGAGTTTTTCTATCGGTGCAAAAAGGCGGGACTGAACGTCGCTTTTTCCGACGCCTTCGGCGTGTATCACCTGCCCGAACAGAGTGCCCGGTATGAAGACGCCCGCTACGGGGAGGAGAAGCAAATGATCGAGATATCTCTCGCGGAGCACGGCCTCGATTACCTGGATCGCGGTGACGACGTGTTCGTGCGCTCATGATTGCCCTGTTGTCGGACGCGACGTTCTCCCCGAACACGCATTCCTACTGGCCTGTGGAGTCACCCATTTTCATTGTCGGCGCGAATCGGTCGGGGACGACGCTCCTTCGGCTGATCCTGAACGCGCATCCCCGGATTGGCATTCCCGATGAACTGATCTATCTCGACGCGTCCATCGCAGGCGTTCCGATCAATTCGTGGCGAGCACCCGGGCTTAGCCGCGCTGAGTATACGCTCTTCGTGGATCGCTTCCTGGAGAACCGGAAAGAGGCCCTGGGCGGTCTGAACCTGGGAGCCCTGCGCGACCGCATCCTCGCCGGTCCCCGTGACCTGCGACGTCCGTTTCGGTGTGCACTTCGGGCCTGGGCGCAACGGCATAACGCAGACCGGTGGGGGGAGAAGACGCCTGGAAACCTCTTCTACGCCGACGTCCTCGTCGACATGTTTCCGGACGCTCGCTTCGTCTACATCGTTCGGGATCCGCGCGCCGGCGTGGCATCGATGCAACGCGTCTCGTTCTTCCCAAACGATGTGGCGTTTAATGCGATGAGCCGACGAAAGTACGATATCCGGGGACGTGCGCACCTGCAGAAGGCCGTGCCTGAGCCTCAGCGAACGGCGCTCCGATACGAGGACCTTGTTCGACGGCCCGAGTCGGAGGTCCGCTCCCTGTGTGCTTTTCTCGATGAACCATACAGAACCCGGATGCTGCACTTCCATCGAGATGCCGGACGCTACATGAAACACGACGCGGAAGACGACTACAACGCGCAGGCGACGCATGCCATCACGGACGACCGTGTGGACGCGTGGACCGACGCGCTCTCGGGACGGCAGGTCGCGGTGGTTGAAGAGATTTGTGGTCGCATCATGGAGGAACACGGGTACGAGCAGGTAGGGGAGACGCTTCCTCCGCTGCACCACGCCGCCGTTCGTCTGAGGCAGCTCTACTGGCGGTACCAGTGCTTTCGGCATCGCGACGTGCCGCATTACACGGTCAAGCACCGGCTGCTAGCACGCACCCGGGAGCGGCTCACGTCTTTCCCTGCGCTGCTCACCTCCGCGCAGGGGTAGGTTCGCTCCGCGATTTGGGCCGATATCGGTGAAAGACGGGTCGGTCCGTTTCATCGCACGGTCGCTGCGGCATCCCGAGCTCATGAGCAGGAAGAGCGGCCGCGCATCATCCAGATCTACCACCGAAAGGACGAATAAGGATGCATCACATCCTGCTTCGTCATCCAACCCTTAGATATGCAATGGACGCGGTGCATTCCGTCCGGTCCAATTTTCCAATCTCCTCACAACAGGTCGCCTCCTCCATGCGCGTCATTGCCTGCAACTCGGCGTACGGCCAGGGTGGCGTGGGGCAGCATTTCGCACAGCTTGTTGAAATGTCGCGAGCGGACGATCGCCTGCTGAGGTACTACGCGCCTGCAATTCGGTCGGGCGACGATGCGGGTGTCCGGCTCGAAGACCGGCGCTGGCACGATTGGCTGATCGCGTACACGCCGGTGCGATACAGTCCGGGCTGGAGGAGTTTTCTGACGAACGAACTCTTCGATCGTCGAATCGCCCGCCGTCTGGTCGAATCTCCGCATCACGCGAATGACCGAATCGACCGGTTCATGGGATTCGTGGGGAAAGCTCTTCGGACGTTCCGGTCCCTGGCCGACCGGGACGCCGTCCAGCTCGAACTCGTCGCTGCGAACAGTCACGTCGACAACGTACGAGAGCGCCACCGTCTCGCGGATGAGCAGCACGGTGTCGGGGATAGCTGGCTGAATGCTGCACAGCGGAGGAAGACGCTTCGGGAATACCAGAATGCGGATACGATTTACGTCCACTCTGAATACGTCCGACAGTCGTTCCTGAACGCCGGCGTGCCGGGCGATTGTCTGTGCCGTCACTACCTGCACGTCCACCCCCGATTCGAGCCGCCGTCCCATCGACCGGACGACGACACCTTCCGCATCGTCTACGTCGGACGCATGGAGGCGACGAAAGGGCTCCCGGTGCTCCTCGACGCATTCGAGCGTCTTCCCGTGGATGACCGCGAACTCCTCCTCGTCGGGAACTGGTCCACTCGGCGGATGCGGTCCTACATTCAGGACCGACTTGAAGACCCGCGTATTCACCTGGCTCCGGGCGATCCGCTGCCCGCATATCACCGGGCGGACGTCTTCGTGCACCCGACGTACGAGGACGGCTTCGGCTACGCGCCGATGGAAGCATTGGCCTGCGGGGTACCCGTTGTCGTTACGGAGGACACCGGGATGAAGGAATATGTGGCGGAAGGAGACAACGGATACGTCGTCCCGACGGGGGAAGTCGATCCGGTGATTGACCGCCTCCTCCGGCTTCGGAAACACCGACCTGCGTCGACAGAATCTCTGCTGCCACCGCTGTACGACCGGGAACGCTCGCCGCAAACGACTCGCTCCCTGACCGCGGTGCCATTTGCCGGCTAACGTACGATGAGGTTCTGTCTTCCCCGCCCCTCGCGACGCCGATCATAGGATGCCCTCTCCATGCAATCCGACTCCGCCGCGCCTCCCGCAGCAGCGTCAGAATCTGCCTCGACCCCATCAGATCGCGCCGCCGATTCGCCGTTATGCGTCTTTTTCGGACACCACAAGTGCGCGACATCCTGGATCACGGAGATTCTGATGGAGGCCAGCTTTCGACTCGGGCAGCACCTTGAAATCGTGCACGGACCCGCGGACTTCGACGACCACGACGATCTTGGGCACTTCGTGAACAAACGAGATGTCGACGTGCTGGCCTACACGAACGCCAACGACGTCCACGCTCGTGCCCTACCACCCATGCGAGGCTTCCACGTTGTCCGGGATCCGCGAGATGTCCTTGTGTCGGCCTACTTTTCCCATCTGCACTCGCATCCGACGGACAACTGGCCCGAACTCGTAGAGCATCGAGATCGGCTACAGTCCATGTCGAAAGAGGATGGACTGATGCGGGAGATGGACTTCAGTGAGCCGGCGTTCGACGACATGAACACGTGGGATTATGACCGAAGCGATGTCATGGAGTTGAAACTGGAAACACTGAGTCCGGCCCCGGAGGCCGGCTTTACGAAGGTTTTTTCCTTCATGAATATGCTGGACCGGGGCCAGACGGACGGGATGGAGCGAACGGCGAAAACCATCGGAATGGCCGTCAACCGATGGCTGTACCGGGGGCGCCACGTTCTCCCGTCTATGCAGGAGGCACCCCGTGTCGACTCCTGGCCTACGCTGCCACCCGAAACGCTTCAGACCATTCTGGAGGAAAAGAGCTTCGAACGGATGAGCGGCGGTCGGGAGAAAGGCGAAGAGGATGTGACCGATCACTTCCGGAAAGGCGTTCCGGGCGACTGGAAAAACCACTTCACGGAGGAGCATGTGAGCGCCTTCAAGGACCGCTACAACGATCTCCTGTTGAAGCTCGGCTACGAGGAAGACGCCGACTGGACCGCATGACCTGCATTCGGCGAGAGGTTGAAGGAGATCTTTCAGCAATACGTTCGTGCTATGAACATCGGTCACTACACGTATCGCCCGGGTGCCAGAGGCGGTATTGCCTCGTACGTGCGTCGTCTGGGGAGCGCCCAGACGGATTCCGGGCACAACGTGACGTACCTGTGCCGGGACGGTGAGGGGAGTGACCTGCCGTCGATACGTGAGGTGGAGGGAGATGTGGACCTTTTCGACACGGCTCGCCAACTGGGCGTGGATGTTCTTCATCTCCACCGCCGTGTAAATCACCTGCCGGAGCATCGTGTGCCCACGGTTCGGACGATGCATGGCAATCACGGATCCTGTCCCTCGGGCTCCCGCTTCCTGAAGCGGTCCGGAACGCCGTGTAACCGCGATTACAGTGCGTTCGGTTGCCTCTGGGGTCACCTCGTTGACCACTGCGGAAGTCGGCGGCCGGGAAACGTGGTCGACAACTTCCGCCGCATCGAAACGGAGCAGGAGCTTGCAGCTGAGATTCCAACGGTGACCGTCAGCCGATTCGTGAAGGAGCGGATGATCCGTTCCGGATGCCCGCCGGACCATATGGAGGTTATTCATTCCCCGGCGCCAGACCTGAACCGTTCTCCGGTGCCGGTGCAGCAGACGGATCCGCCCCGGATGCTGTTTGCCGGGCGCATTGAGCCGAAGAAGGGCGTGGAGTGGTTGCTCCAGGCGCTGGCGACATCCGAGGTTCCGGTGTGCCTGGACGTGGCGGGGACGGGCGACGATGCCTACATGCAGGAGGTCAAGGCTCGCGTGAAAGACCTCGCTCTGACCGACCGGATTACCTTTCACGGCTGGGTGGGGGAGGCCGACGTCTACCGGCTGATCGAGAAGGCGCGAGCGGTCATCGTGCCGTCTCTCTGGCACGAGCCGGCGGGATTGGTGACGCTGGAGGCGGCCGCCGTCGGGCGACCGGTCATCGCCAGCCAGGTCGGCGGCATCTCGGAATACGCCCGGGACTCATTTGCCCTGCATGCCTCCCCGGGCGACGTCGGCGAATTGTCGGAGTGTATCGCCCGACTGGCTTCCAACCCAGAAGAGGCAGCTTCGATGGGGCAGCGCGCTCGAACTATCGCACAGGACCGTTTCTCCATGGAGGACTTCCTTTCCATGATGATGGACCTGTACCGATCCACCGTCACGACGGCTCCGGCATCGATGTACCTCTAGAATTCCTACCGGAAGTGTCACGAGTCCAAATGGCCGAACCTTTAACCATGGTCAACGAGCAGTCTACGTCTGTCGCCTACGAGCGGGCGGAAACCAGGCAGCACTGGAACGGCGTCTGGGACGACCGATCGCCTGAAACCATCGACCCCCGGACGTTCGCCGACCGGAGCGGCCCTACGCATCGCCACTTCGTTTCGCGTCTCGACGATGTCGAGGGCGAAGACGTACTCGAACTCGGGTCGGGTCCCGGACACCTTGCCGTCTATCTTGCACAAAAGGGCGCTCGTGTGACGGCGATTGACGTATCTCCCGAAGCTGTAGAAACCGCTCGCAAGAACGCTCTACACAACGACGTGGCGGCAGACGTCACGGTTCGGCAGGGAAATGCTCTGGATATCGGTCGCCTCTCCGGCCCCTTCGACCGGGTTACCGGGCGGTTTGTCTTACACCATGTCGAACCGTTCGAAGACCTTGTCGACGCCCTCGATGCGGTACTGGCGCCGGATGGCCGCGGCGTGTTCCTGGAAAACTCCGCCCGGAGTGATCTCCTCATGTGGTGCCGGCGGCATCTGGCGGGGCGATTCGGGATTCCGAAATACGGCGATGAGGACGAGCACCCGCTCTCACCCCGAGAGGTGAAGGCCTTGCGCCGCTCATTCGACGTTCAGGTGCACGTTCCGGAACTGGTGTTCTTCAAACTGATGATTCCCTACGTGCTCGGTCCCACGCGGTCGCCAGACGTGCTGGCAAATGGTCTGAGGACGCTCGATGACGTGCTCCACCGATGGGTGCCGGCTCTGCGCCGCTACAGCTATCGGCAGGTGATCGAGATTGCCGCCACCTGAGCGCGCCCGCTTCCGAGCAATCGCCTCCCTGCTTATGCAGATCGATCTCGTATTTCCCAAAATGCCTCCCGCCACGGACGGCATCGGAGATCACACCGCGCGGCTTGCGGAAGCTCTCGTGCAGAGCGTGGATGTGCGAGTTCACACGTCCCAGGATGCGGCCGATCCGGTGCCTGGTGTGGACGTGGTGAATGCCTTCCGACTCCCGCCCCGGCGGGGCATTCTCGACATCGGCGATTCCGTCGGCACGACGCCGCCGGACTGGCTGCTGGTGCAGTTTAATCAATTCAGCTACGGGCGCTGGGGCCTGAATCCGTTTCTTCCTCTCGCCCTCTACCGCCTGAAACAGCAGCACCCGCCGATGAATCTGGCGGTGCTGTTCCACGAGGATTTCGTTCCGGTCACATCTTTCGAGAACGGGGTGATGACGACCTGGCAGCGCGCGCAATTCTGGTGTCTCGGCGCGCTGTCCGATCGCATCTTCTTCTCCATTCGTCCCTGGAGAGACCGGTACCGCTCGTGGTTTCCATCGACGCCCGTGAATCATCTGCCGGTCGGGTCGAACATCCCCCGATTGGACGCCGACCGACGGACCGTCCGGCAGGAGATCGGGATTGGAGCACGTACACCCGTACTCGGCGTCTTTGGCTCGCTGCATGCCTCGCGGCTTCTCACTCACATTCGCGCCGCGTACGATGCGATCGGCACCGATTCAGATTCGACGGCTGCCCATACGGATCCTCTGCTGCTCTACATCGGTCCGGACGGCGCCGACTTCGAGCGCGCCATGGGGAGGCGACGCGTGCACTCGGCGGGGTGTCTGCCCGGCCCGGATGTCTCCCGGCATTTCCGAGCCATGGATGTGTATCTCGCGCCCTTCGTGGACGGCGTCTCAACGCGACGCGGGTCGTTCATGACCGGACTGCAACACGGCACACCCACTGTCTCCACCCTCGGCCCGCTGACCGATCAAGAACTGCAGCGAGTGGACGGGCAGGCAGCGTGTCTTGCCCCGGCAGACGAGCCCGCCTCTTTCGCACGAGCGGCCCGCGACCTCATGGCCGATGCGGACCGCCGGCAGGAGCTCGGCGAAACGGCTCGCGCCCTCTACGACCGCCGTTTCTCCTTCGATGTCATTGCAGACAGCCTCCTCACGCAACTGTGCGAGACGGTTCCGTCATGAACATACTGGTTCTGATGCCGGCGGCGTCGAGGCGGGGAGGGGCGGAAGAGCTCCTGAACCGGTTCCTGCGGTACGCCACCGCTCTGGGACCGGAATGGACCGTCCTGTTTCTGGAAGACGGACCGTTTCGCAGGCACCTGGACCGGCATGGGGTCCAGACTCGCGTCGTTGAGGCCGGCCGCTTGCGAAAGCCCGTCACGGTGCTACGGACCATTCATTCGGTCAGCGCTCTCGCTGAGAAGATCGGGGCCGACCTGATATTCAGCTGGATGCCGAAGGCTCACGTCTACGGCGGATGGGCGGCGAGATGGGCGGGATGTCCGGCCGCGTGGTACCAGCACGGCGCCCCGTCCCTCGGGTGGATGGATCGGCTCGTCACGCTGCAACCCGCGGACGCAGTGATAGCCTGCAGTCGCCACGTCGCGGAGATGCAGTCGTCGCTGTGGCCCGATCGTCCGACGCACGTCGTCCATCCCGCCGTCGACCTCGAGACGTTCGACCCGGACGCGCTGCCATCCCCGGGTGACGTTCGACGAGACCTCGACCTTCCTGCTGACGGCCCGCTTATCGGCATGGTTGGCCGGCTGCAGCGGTGGAAGGGGATGCACACGTTCGTCGACGCTCTGGCAGCTGTTCGCGAAACGCACCCGCAGGCGCGAGGCGTCATCGTCGGCGGTAGGCACCCGCACGAGGCGCAATACGCCGACACACTGAAGCGCCGGGTCGATGATCGAGGCATCGGCAGCTCTTTATCTATGGTCGGACATCAGTCAAATGTGCACCGGTGGATGCAGGCCATGGATGTCGTGGTTCATGCCTCTGACGCCGAGCCATTTGGAATGGTGGTGATCGAGGCAATGGCCCTCGGCAAACCCGTTATTGCCGGGGCGGCCGGCGGACCGGCGGAGATCATTGACCCCGGGGTGAACGGCCTCCAGGCGCCGTACGGGGACGCCCGGACTCTTGCCCGGCGCCTTCGCATGCTCCTCGACGACCCGGTCACCGCTCGGCGCATCGGGGCCGCCGGCCAGCACCGAGCGCAGGCGTTCTCGGCCAGCGATTTTGCCCGTGAACTCACCACCGTGCTGCGCTGGATCGCCCGGTAAGCCCACACTCGTACCGTCGGGCGCTCGTCGTCCTTTCCGGTTCATGAATCGTGCTGGCCTTTATGCACACCCTTCTCCGGCACTATTTATCCACGACGGATGCGTACACGGCCCCGTGGCTCTACGCCGTCGCGGGGTTCGGGTCGATCCCCCTCGGCATCCTCGCCATCATGGGGGAGGTGCGCCTTGCCTTCGCCGTCGTCGCCCTTACGTCGATCGCCGGCCTGGCCTGCCTCAGCGTCCGCTGGGCGATCCTGGCGACATTCGCCTACCTCACGGTGCTCGGTGATCTTCGGCGATGGGTCCTCGCGTTCGACGCGTGGTCCGGCGCCGATCCCCTGCTGGTCGTCGGCCCGGCCGCTGCCATGCTCTTCGCCGCGGCGGCATTTACCGACGACCGACTCCGATTCGATACCCCGTTGTCGAAAGGGATGCTGCTTCTGATCGGCATCATGGTCCTGCAGATCTTCAACCCCCGGCAGGGTGGACTCCTCGTCGGCGTTGCCGGTGCTGGACTGATGATCGTCCCGCTTCTGTGGTACTGGGTCGGACATGCATTCGGAAGCGACGAGTTCGTGCAGACGCTCTTCCTGCGGCTCGTCGTGCCTCTGGCCGGTCTGGCGGCTCTCTTCGGCTTTTTTCAGGTCGTGTACGGATACCCGGAGTACCAACTCGAGTGGTATCGAACGGCTGGCTACTCGGCACTCGGCCCCAGTGAGGCGTACCTCCGGCCGTTGTCCGTCTTTGCTAACATCACGGAGTATTGCCGGTATCTCGGCTTTGCCATTCTCGCACTGTTCGCCCTGGTTCTGAAGAGAAAATCCCCGGTCCTCGCCCTCTCGGGGATCTGTGTTCTCTTCGTCGCCCTTTTCTTGACCGGGACGCGCGGGCCGGTGCTGCTCCTGATCGTTTCCGCCGGCATCATGTGGACGGTGATGGGGCGCACCGTAAGCGCCTGGATTCCCCGCTTCGCTGTAGCGGTGACGGTTGGTCTTTTCGGGCTCGTCTACGTTCTCACGCAGGTCAGCGAGGTGGACGGTACCACGCGGGCTCATCACACCATCGAGCGTCAGGCCGACCTGATCCCGGAAGGGGAGGCCGGTGGTCCCGCATCCGTTCACCTCAATCTGTTTCGCATCGCCGGCGTTCGCACCATGGAAGATCCGCTGGGTCACGGCGTCGGCTATGTGACACTGGCCGCGTCTCGCTTCGGAGGGACCGGTTTCTCAAGCGAGAAAGACATGACGGATATGTTCATCGCCCTTGGGGTGCCGGGCGGCCTCGTATACCTCGGCATCGTGGGATATGCGGCGTACCTCGCGGTCTCGTACTGGCGGCGACGGCGGAGCATCACGGGTCTCATCATTGGAGGTGTGCTCGTCTTCTCGGTTTTCAGCTGGCTAAAACCGGCGCACTACGTCGCCACGCCGCTTCTCTGGTTCTGTGTGGGCGCGCTCGACCGCATGCACACCGCCGCTCCGAAGGACGGGTCCGGGACAGCGAGCGCATCGATCGAAGCCGGTGAACGATCGCCGACGCCCGCGCGCACCTGAACCCGTACTCTCGCCGCTGAATTGGCCGAACCATCCGTACGCTATGGATCTCTGCATCGTAACCAATCGACTCATCGCTGGAGAGGGGCAGGGCCGCGTAAACGCTGAAATTGCCCGGCACGCTGCCGAGGCGGGGCACCGGGTGACGTGCCTTGCCCACCGGGTGGACGCCGACCTGCGCACGCATAAGCACGTCTCTCACGTCCAGATGCCCAACGAGAACCAACCCGCTGCGCTTCCCGGGGGAATCCGCTTCGCAGCGCAGACGACCCGGTGGTTGAGGCGCCACGGGGAAGCATTTGATATCGTCGTAGGAAACGGATGCAATACCTGGCACGACGTCGATGTCAACATCGTCCACTTCGTCCATGCAGCGTGGCGACGCTCACCTGTTCATGATTCACGCGTTTACGGCGGCCTCTACGGATGGTACCAGTACGTCTACTCGGCACTCAATGCGAGTGTGGAAAAACGGGTGCTGCCGCGCGCGACCGTCGTCGTAGCGGTTTCCGAGAAGGTCAAGCAGGAACTCATTGATCAGGGGCTCTCAAAGCAGCGCATTCGGGTTATTCACAACGGGGTCGACCTCGAGGAATTTAAGCCTGGATCTGTCGATCGATCCGCGCTCGGGCTCCCCGAAGACGTTCCGCTCGCCTTTTTCGCGGGCGACATTCGCACACCGCGAAAAAATCTAGGCAAGGTGCTCCGTGCGCTTACTCGCGTGGATGACCTTCACCTTGCGATCGCGGGGGATCCGTCGGGTAGCCCGTTTCCCGAGCAAGCCCAACACTTGGGGGTTGCCGATCGGACGCGGTTTCTCGGGTTTCGAGACGACATCCCCGATCTCATGCGTGCAGCAGACCTTTTCCTCTTTCCCTCTCGCTATGAGGCCTGCTCTCTCGTCCTGCTGGAAGCACTCGCCTCCGGGCTGCCGGTGGTGACGGCGTCGACGACCGGTGGAGCCGAACTCGTCGACGGAGAAGCGGGCGTCATCCTTTCCGATCCCGGCAACGTCGACAAGCTCACCCGTACCCTCCACGGCCTTGTGCAGCACCCGAGTCGCCGAGCCAAGATGGCGTCGGCTGCCCGGGACCGGGCGCACGAGCTTTCCTGGAGGCGGATGGCTCGACGGTACCTCGACCTGATCGGACGCCTGGACGCAGCGAACAATACATCTGTTCGGACCGGGCGTCCACCCGGTCGTGAAGCGACAGCGATCGCTTCCTGACTCGCCCGCACGACCCTCCTCGCCTCTACCCGGATTCAGTCCCAATCGGTTCGAATGAACCTTCTCGTCGTCAGTCACGCCTGCGTCACTCCGGTCAACCAGATGTTTTATGCCGAAGTAGAGCGGCAGACGGGATGGGACGTAACGCTTGTTTCGCCGTCAACGTGGGAAACCCCGTACGGCACACAGACGATTCAGCGGTGGCCGGCATTTGACGGAGCTCTTCATGCTCTACCGGTCTGGTTGTCGGGAAGCGTGCCGCTGCATCTTTACCGCACGACCTTCCTCTCGCTGCTGCGCGATGTCAATCCGGATGCGATCTACCTCCATCACGAGCCCTATGCTGCCGCGACCGGACAGGTCTACCTCGCGAATCGTCTCACGGTAGGGTGCCCGGTCGGGTTTTTTACGTGGCAGAACATTCGGAAGACCTACCCTGCCCCGTTTGGTCAGATGGAAGAGATGGTGTTCGAGGAAAGTGATTTCGCCGTGTCAGGGTCTGACAGCGCCCGGGAGGTGCTCCGAAAGAAGGGGTATGCAGGGCCTGCGCCCGTTATTCCGGCGGCAGTCGATCCCGACCGGTTTGAACCGGTAAACGCTGCGTCCGCCGATGAGCAGGCCAGCACGATGCCCGCTGCCGACCTGCCCGACGCACCGGTCCTCATCGGCTTCGCGGGACGCATCGTCCGGGAAAAAGGCATCGGCACGTTCCTGAAGGCGCTCGCGCGCTGCCGTGACCTCCCATGGCATTTTGTATTGATGGGCGACGGCGCCCATACAGATCGTCTCCGTCGCCGTGCTTCACGCCTCGGCATCAAGGACCGGGTGACCTTCCTGGGCTACGTGGACCATGAAGATATCCCGTCGTACCTTTCCCGTCTCGACCTGGTAGTGCTCCCCTCGGAAACACAGCCCGACTGGAAGGAGCAGTTCGGGCGGATTATTGTGGAAGCGCTCGCGTCCGGCACACCGGTGCTCGGGTCGGATTCCGGCGAGATCCCGCATCTGATCGACCGGACGGGAGGCGGCCTCACCTTTGCTGAAGGTGACGCCCGGGCGTGCGCACAACCGCTCCGCCGACTCGTCAGGGACGCGTCACTTCGCGATCGCCTGGCGCACCGCGGGCGGCGCTATGTCCTGAACACGCACACCCATGAGGCACTCGCAGACCGGTTCGTCGAAACGATCAGAGCATACTGCTGATGTCAACAATGCACGCGCTTCAGATCGGCATGGAGTGGTTGCCGGCGGCGCCGGGGAGCGGCGTGGGTCGAATGGTCCACGGCTTGATCCGTCACCTCCCCGATGCAGGCGTGGAGGTGTCCGGGCTCGTGACGGGGACGGACGACCTCCAGGACGCCCCATCGGACGTCGAGGCGTTCGCTGCGGCCTCGGCCGCACTGCCCCGCCGCATCTGGTCGCTCCGTCAACATGTCAAGAAGCGTCTCGCGGCGGTAGATGTGGATCTTCTGGCTCCGCACTTTCCGCTCTATACGGCGCCGTTACCGGAGGCACCCGACGGGTGTCCGATCGTCGTTCACTTTCATGGGCCCTGGTCGGGGGAAGCGAAGATTGAAGGTGAGCCGGCCTGGAAGGTACGGGTAAAACGCTGGATAGAGGAACGAGCGTACCGTCGTGGCACCCGGTTTATTGTGCTGTCCACCGCTTTCCGAGATAAACTCGCCGAAGGCTACGACGTCGCCCGCGATCGCATCGACGTGGTTCCCGGCGGCGTTCAGATGGACCGTTTCGCGCCCGACCGGTCGGTTTATGAAGCGCGCGAACGACTCGGGTGGCCGGCCGATCGCCCGGTCCTCCTGACGATTCGGCGCCTCGTCAAGCGTACAGGTGTGCACCGTCTCATTGACGCGATGGTGCATCTGCGCCAGATGGTGCCGGACGTCCAGCTCTACATTGGCGGGACCGGACCGCAGCGGGACCATCTAATGGACCGCGTCGAGGCGCGCGACCTGTCCAGGTGCGTCGAGTTTCTGGGTTTCGTGCCCGAAGACCTGCTGCCGATCACGTACCGAGCGGCGAACCTGTCGGTTGTGCCGACGATCGCGCACGAAGGGTTCGGGCTCGTAGCGATTGAATCGCTCGCTTCGGGAACGCCACCCGTGGTGACGCGAGTAGGGGGGCTGCCCGAGGTCGTAGGCGATCTATCCGAGGGCCTCATCGTTTCCGAGGCCGAGCCGGAGCTTCTTGCTGATCGCCTCCGTTCCGCTCTTCTCGGCCGAATCCACATTCCGGACGCATTGGAATGCCGGACGTATGCATTCAACCGGTATAGCTGGCCTGTCATTGCCCGGAAGGTGCACGACGTTTACCAGAAAGCCACCTAGCACATGTCTGAGCACACCGACCCGCCGGCGCCGTCCATTATGAGCAGCCCGGGACGCGGGGGAGACGACCGTCCTCGCATCCTCTTTGTCGACCACACCGCCGCCCTCGGAGGCGCCGAGTTGTACCTCAGCGACGTGGCCGAAGCGTATCGGGCCACGGCTGCCGCGTTTCTCTTCCAGGATGGCCCCCTGCGCTCCCGACTAGAAGATCGCGGCGTCCCCGTCCATGTTTTCGAAGCCCCGGCAGCCCTGGACAACGTGCGCAAGGGTAGTTCGATCGGTCGCGCCGCCGCGGCGGTCCCTGCACTGGTCAGGGTGTCCGTCGCGATCGCTCAGACCGCCCGCTCGTTCGACCTCCTCTTTGCAAACTCGCAGAAGGCAATGATCTGTGCCGGCCCGGCCGCCGCGTGGACGCAGACCCCGCTTGTCTGGTGTTTGCACGATCTACTAACGGAGGATCACTTCAGCCGACTCAATCGGTGGGTCGCGACGCGATGGGCGAACCTGTTCGCCAGCGGCGTCCTTGTTAATTCCGAAGCCACGCGCTCGGCGTTCATCGAAGCGGGCGGAGATGGTAGACGGACAGCCCTCGCCTACAACGGAATCAACACGGCGCTTTTCGATGACGCGGTCACGGACTCGGCTGCGCTGCGGCGCGACCTCGGTATTCCGGCCGATGCAGCGATGCTTGGCGTCTTTAGCCGGCTGGCGCCGTGGAAGGGACAGCACGTCGCGATCGAAGCGCTAGACCACCTTCCGGGGGCGCACCTGCTGCTCGTCGGCGATGCTATGTTCGGGGAGGATGCCTACGAACAACGCCTGCAGTCCATGGCCGCGCGCCGCGCAGTCGGAGACCGGGTACACCTGCTCGGCTTCCGAAATGACATTCCCCGGTTGATGAAAGCGGTCGACGTTGTGCTTCACACGTCCACGTCTGCAGAGCCCTTCGGTCGTGTCATTATCGAAGGCATGATGGCCGGCACGCCGGTGGTAGCGACGATGGGAGGTGGGCCGGATGAAATCATTGAGGACGGAGAAACCGGTCGCCTCGTCCCGGCGGGAGACCCGGAGGCCCTTGCGGATGCGATCAACCATGTATTGACCGGGGAGGACGGCGATCTGGTGGACCGGGCGCGGCGACAGGCAGAGGCGCGTTTTTCACGGGCGGCCATGCTCCGGGACGTGGATCAGCACCTCCGGGACGTGCTTGCGGAAACCGGGGTCACGCCCACCTCAGGGCATTGCGCCCGTCCGGGGGCACGGGTCTCCAGCGATTGACAACCTGGAGTGAGCCGTCAATTCGGGAGCCCACGTCCGTCTGGGGATGCTATTCGGCGTGTTCAGACGCCGCCAGGCGGTAATCGGCATAGTCATCGTCGTAGTCGTAGTACGAAGAGGCGAACGCTGCGTCTTCCCACGCCCCGTCGCCGGAAAAGCGGTTGACGACGACCCCGACGACGTGTGCACGGGCAGACCGGAGCGAGCGGACCGCCGACTGCAGCGCGCGGGCGTCCGAATCGGCTTCGGATACGACCACGGCGCTTGCATCCGTCTGTGAACCGATCACGACGGCATCACTCGCCGCCTGTGTTGGCGGTGTGTCGATAACGACCTCATCAAAGTGTTTGCGGGCGGCATCGACGAGATCCTGCATGCTATCGGAGTCCAGGGTTCGAGCGGGTGCATCGGTCGCTTCGCCGGCCGGAACGAAGTGGAGCCCTTCCACCGGCGTACGCCAGCAAAACGGCGACGCCGCAGACCCGTCGTCCGTCAGTTCACCGGACAGCTCTCGGCTCTCGTGGCCCGAGGGTGCACGAGCCTCGTCCGAACCCGCCAGCATATCGGACAGCCCGGGGCCTCGGGGCATGCCGAGAGCATTGTGCGCGGTCGGTTTTCGCATATCGGCATCGATCAAGAGCACCCGGTCTCCACTCAGAGCGGCCGTAAGGGCATAATTTACGGCGGTGACCGTCTTTCCCTCTCCCTGCCGTGCGCTGGTGACAAGCAGCGTATCCGGCGCATCGTCTCGAGCCTGGATGTTTGCTCGGACGAGCCGGTAGTTTTCTGTTACCGATGACCACGGGTTGAGCAGCGGCATCAGGCGGGTGCTGAGTGTGCGATTATCCACGTCGATGAACGACCGTCCGTCGTAATCGCGCTGGATCTCCGGTGCCATGCTCGGAATGGCGCCGAGCAGGTGATAGCCCTGGTGCAGGACATCTTCCGGCTTGCGAATACGAGTGCTCATCGAGGCGCGTAGGAAAGCGAGTCCAATGCCGAAACCGAGACCGAGTAGCAGGCCCAGCACGACGTTCTGCAGAAGATCCGGTCGAACAGGCGCGGACGGAACGAACGCGCTCCGAACGATGCTGACGTAGCCAAGCTCGGACTCCCGGGCGACCGTCAGTTTCTGAAGT
>JAAAOT010000216.1 GCA_009908725.1 Bacteroidota bacterium
TCGTCACGATCACCTCCGTGTGGTTGGAGCCGAACTCCGCGATGTGGTCCATGGCCGCGTCGGAATCCGAGACGACGCGGACGGCGATCAACAGGTCGAGGTACTCGGCGGCGTAGTCGTCTTCCGTCGCGGCCCCCACATCCGGCACGATCTCCCGGGTGTGGCTGCAGCCTCGGACCTCGACGCCGGCAGCCGACAGGCGCTCCATGGCCCGCGGAAGAAATGACTCGGCGACGCTCTCATGCACGAGCATCGTTTCCAGCGCATTGCAGACGCTCGGGCGCGACGTTTTCCCGTCCATCAACAGGTCCTCCGCGATGCCAAAATCTGCCGTTTCATCGACATACAGGTGGCATACGCCCTTGTAGTGCTTGATCACCGGGATGCGGCTCGTTTCGTCCACAAAGCGGATCAGCCCTTCCCCGCCGCGCGGGATGACCAGGTCCAGATGTTCGTTCAGCGTCAGCATCTCGCGCACGGCCTCTCGGTCCGTTGTCGGGACGAGCGTGATCGCGGCCGGCGGCAAGTCCTCGCTTTCCAGCGCTTCATGCAGGGCATGGGCGACGGCTCGGTTGGAGTGAATGGCTTCCGATCCGCCTCGCAGAAACACCGCGTTGCCCGCCTTGAAGCACAGCCCGGCGGCGTCGGACGTGACGTTGGGGCGAGACTCGTAGATCATCGCGATGACGCCCAGCGGGATCCGCATTTTTGCAACCTCGATCCCGCTCGGCCGCTTTGTGGTGCCGGACATCTCGCCGACCGGATCGGGAAATCCGGCCACGTCCCGAAGTGCCGTCGCCATCTTCTCGATTCGACCCGGGTTCAGGATGAGGCGATCAATCATCGCGTCCGACAGGTCGTCTTCCCGGGCGCCGGCTACGTCGGTCTCGTTGGCAGAAACGATGTCATCGGTATGGTCCTCGAGCGCGTCGGCCATGCGACGCAGTGCTCGATTTTTGCGGTCCGTTGAGAGCGTGGCGATCGAGCGGGCTGCTGCGCGGCAGTCCGTCGCCAGGTCGCGGATCGAAGTGTCGGCAGCGAGGGTCGGCAGAGGCATGGCGGCTCGGTCGTCATGTAGATCGTGGGAACGGAAGGGCCTGTACGACCGCCTCGCCGTTTTATTCCCGCGGGACGACATGCAGACCGAAGGCGTGGCGAGGCTCCGCATTATTTCCGGAGCACGAGGTCGTCGCGGTGAATCATGTAAGCTGCTGGGTTGGCGCCCGCCCACGGCTCTCCGTTGTGACACCCGATTCGCTCCGGTCCAGCTAGCGAGAACGATCGTCTACGGAAGAAAACGGAACCCGATGGAACGAGACAAACGTAGAGCGGGCGTCGACTCCCCGGGTAGTTCACATTGATTTATGTGTAGGCGCCCCCGTTTTCCGTTCATCCCTGTCGCCTGTCTTACACTTTTCGTTGCAGCACTACTTTTGTCAGACGCGGCGACGGCGCAAGATCCAGAGACGCCGACGCCACCGATGCCGTCGCTCTCGGATGTTGGCCCGCGATTCGTCACGGTTCCGGAGGCCGCGTTGAAGGAAGCCCGCGTGATTGCCCAGCGGTGCGGTCGAATTCGGTCCGAAGCACTCCGCGCGCAGGCGGAGGCTGCAGCGTCCCACGAGCGCGGGGACATGATGAAGGCCACTACCGCCGAGCAAAAAATGCAATCCGCCCAGCGCCGGTATAAGTCCTGCTTGGCCGACGTGGAACGGGTTGCCAAGGAGGCGATCGCGGAGTCACGACGGGAGGCGATGAAGATCAAAGCGTTTGAGGGCATTCCCTGGGGCGCACCGCCCGACACCGTGCAGTCGTCCCTCGGCGATCCAGCGGTAAAGCAGGACGGCACCCTCTGCTACAGGGAGGAAACCGCCGGACTGCCTGCCTACGCATGCTTCTATTTTGAGAAGAACGGCCTCTCACACGGACGATACATATTCTTGCAACAGCACGACACGCCGTCAGCGTACGTTCAGGACTTTAACCGCATCGCAGACGACCTTGCCGCGGTGTACGGCATGCCTGTGTACGACGAGGAGCAGTGGGCGCGACCGTACGAGGAGGGCGAGAAGCCCGGCCCGGCGATCGCCACGGGCGAGTGTACGCGTGTTGCTCAATGGAAGACGCCGGGTGGACGCGTGGCAATGCAGCTCCGCGGCGGCAACGGTGCCATCACACAGGTCCTCGAAATCGAGCCGACCTCCAAGTAGCCGCCTGCGTTCGCTCGGAAATGCGCAGACGGAGAGCCTGACATCACGAGCCGTGCAGAACCATATCGTCCCGGTGGACGACGTAGTCGGTCGCGCTGGTGCCTTCCTCGAGGATGTCCGGCACCTCGTGGCTCTGCGCTCCGCGAATCCGCCGCACGTCTGCGGCACTGTACTGGGTGATGCCCTTTCCGAGGGCGGCGCCGTTTGCTCCCGCAACGTCCACGGCGTCCCCTCTCGAGAAATCGCCGGTAACGTCGACAATGCCGGAGGGCAGGAGGGAAGCTCCTCGTTCCGTCAGCGCCCGTGCGGCCCCGGCGTCGACCACCAGGCGGCCGGCTGAAGGAAGCGTATGGAGCATCCAGTGCTTCCGTGCAGACAGCGGGGAGGCCGATCGTTTGAACAGCGTGCCCCGGACCGTGCCCTCCGAGAGAGCATCGAGCGGCTCAGTGGTGCGCCCGTTTACCAGCACGGTATTCACGCCGCGCTGGGTGGCTTTCTCCGCGGCCTGCAGCTTGGTCCGCATGCCGCCGGTGGAGATCCCCGAGCGGGCGGCGCCCGCCATGGCCAGGATCTCGCGGTCGATCGTCTCCACGACCGGGACGAGGGAGGCATCGACGTGGACGCGGGGATCGGCGTCGTAGAGGCCGTCCACATCGGAGCAGATGATCAGCAGATCGGCATCGGCGAGGACGGCCACGTAGGCGGCGAGATTGTCGTTGTCCCCGACGCGAAGCTCTTCGGTCGCGACCGTGTCGTTCTCGTTCACGACGGGCAGGACGCCCATTTCGAGGAGTTCGGATACGGTGTTCTGCGCGTTCACGTACCGGTTGCGCCGCTGCAGGTCGTCGTAGGTAAGCAGCATCTGCGCGCACGGCACGTCGAACAGGCGACTCCAGTGCTGCATCAGCCGCGACTGGCCAATGGCGGCGTAAGCCTGCTTCTGCGGAATCGAAAGCTGGTCGGGAGCCGGGGCTGTCGGGTCGGTCGAAAGGCCCGCGGCGACGGCGCCGGAGGAGACGAGAATAACGTCTTGCCCGCGCCGGCGATGTCGCTGGATGAACTGCGCGATGCCAAGCAGGTGGGCCGTGCTGCAACCCCGACCGTCTGGCGCAACCAGCTGGCTGCCAACCTTGATGACGGCACGGGACCACGATGGGGCGGGTGCGAAGGCGTGGGAATTCAAATTTCCGGGCTCAAGATTCAGAAGTGGACGTTCAAGGCGCCGGCGACGAGCCGGGTTGTACATGGGGACCTCGATGCGTTCCTTACGTTCGGCAGGTATCCACGTAATGCTTCTCCCCGTTCAACGCCGAACTCCGTGCCCACGCTTCGTTCCGTCGACATCATCCAGCCGCCGGGTCAGGATCCCATCGAGATCCCGGACAACGACTTCGAACTGATCGATCACTGGCAGGTCGACACGACGACGGGTCGGCACTGGACGCACGTGGTCCTTCGGTCGGCGCAGACCGAGGCCTTCACCGACTGGGTGAATGATAACGCGGGAGAGAGCGTGAGGATCGTGTGGCACGTCGTCGAAGCGACCCATCCCCGGCTTCGAATGGAGGAGGAAGAGGAGGACGACGATGAGGACAACGGGAAAACAAGCCGCATCGACCGGGAAGAGCTCTATCAATACGCCCGCGAGGCCGTGGGGGTGACGACGGCATACATGGTGATGGTTCTACTGTCGACCGTCGTCGCGGCGGGCGGCATGCTGCGTGACAGCGTCGCGGTCGTGATCGGCGCCATGATGATTGCTCCGCTCATCGGGCCGAACATCGCTCTGGCGCTCGGGACGACACTCGGAGATATGCGGCTGCTACGTCGGGCGGTCACCATCAACCTGGCCGGCGTATCGCTGGCGCTGTTGATGTCGGTGGTTCTCGGCGCCTTTGTGACGATTGATCCGTCGATTCCTGAACTGGCCGCTCGAACGGATGTCCACATGGCGGATGTAGCTCTTGCGCTGGCGGCGGGTGCTGCCGGTGCACTGGCCGTGACGCGTGGCGTGTCGACCGCTTTCGTGGGCGTGATGGTGGCCGTTGCGCTTCTTCCTCCGCTCGTCGCCTGCGGCCTATTCCTCGGTTCGGGCGACACCGCGCTCGCCGGAAACGCCGCGGTACTGACGCTGACGAACGTCGTGTGCATCAATCTGGCCGGCGTGTCGACCTTCCTGCTGCAGGGCGTGCGTCCGCGGCACTGGTTTCAGGTCGAGCGAGCCCGGGCGTCGACGCGCGTGGCGATTACGCTCTGGATTAGCCTGCTG
>JAAAOT010000257.1 GCA_009908725.1 Bacteroidota bacterium
CCACGGCCGCCGTTGGTGCCTCGCGCGGTGCGTCGACGTCGTCGTTTCTGCTTGACGATCCGAGTCAGCGGTCGTCTGCTCTCCTGCTGATGTCCGTGCCCAGGATCATTCGCCGGCTTCCCGGACTGTCTGACCGCCAGGGGGAGACGTACCCCGGATGGGCTGTCGAATACCTACGGTGGCTGGCCTGGCAGGACGAGGTGCCCGGAGCCGCAACCACGGAGACGTTCCTGCGACGCATGCGGACGCGCGGTGTGAGCGAGGACGCCATTCTGGCTGCCCGCGAGGCGCTGACGTTCCTCCATGACGTCGTGCTCCGCGTCCCGTCGCGGCGACCGTCCGTGCCCGCTTACAAGGACGAGTGGAGCCGGGACGCGCGAGAGGTTGTACTACGGCAACTCGACGGGCCGTATCAACTGATGGCGAGGCTTATCTTCGAGGCCGGACTCTCCCCGGAGGAGGCGGCGCATCTCCGGACGGGGGACGTTCACTTGCAGCCGGCGATGGGCGGCGACGCGGAACTTGTGGTCCGCGATGTCCGCGGACGGTGCGACCGGATCGTCCCCATCAGTGCCGAGCTTGCCGACGCGCTCCGAGTGCAGCTGTCCCGCGTCCGCACGCTGCACCGGAACGACCGTGAGGCCGGCCACGGATGGGCACCCGTGCCGCCGAACGTGGAGGCGCATTTTCCCGGGACCGGCGACGGGTGGGAGTGGCAGTTTGTCTTTCCCCACGATCGCCGCGAGATGAATCCGGCGAACGGGCGGGAGGAACGGGGGACCGTCGGATCGCGACACGTCGTCGCGACGATGGAGGCAGTGCTGCATGCCGAAACGCGGGCGATCAGGGTCGACGGATAAGACAATCACGCCCGGTGAATCAATCCGCGGCTAACCCGCGCTGTTAGCGGGTGTGGCTGCCTGTCGGTCAGGCCCGCCCCGGCCGTTGGTTCGTCGTGCGAAGCGTTCTCGCGCTGCGCCATGCGCGTCATTCGATATCGATTTTTACCTTGATCCCGCTGCGTTTGAGCTGCTTCTGCAAGTCCTCCGCGATCTTCTTCTCGACCGTGCCGGTAAAGATCTTGCTGAAGAGCCAGGTCATGATTCCCTGTTTCCGGGCAGCGCGACTGGTGTCTTTCAGGTCAATTTTAATCCGGTTCGCCCCGCTGGGCGTCACGTCGGCTTCAATATCACCGGACTCCAGGCTCTGCTTTAGCCGTTTGGCGATCTCGTTGCGCACACGGCCGCCGATGTCAACGCCCATCGACTGCCCGGCCGACACGGACACGTGCCCGGAGTGACGGTTGGCGATCTCTTTAATGTTGCGGATGGTTAGCTCAATCATGCGGACGTACGGCAGGAAGAGTCGAAATCGGGAACGATGATGTCACGCGCATCCGGGAGATGCGTTCGCACGATCCTTCACTACGCCACGTTTTGACGACGGATTCGCGACCGGATCCCGACGCGAATCCTTTTCTTTCCGGACGCCAACGGTGGTGCACCGGCATCTGTGCGTAGGGCGACAACGGATGGAATCCATAAGTTCGTACGGCATACTCCATACCCCTCGTCTTCGAGTCCTTTGGCCGATTTGTTACCGATTCTGGGCGAACGTATACCGGCACCCTGCGTGTGTCCTTTACCAGCGTTCTGCGCACTACCCAATCCCACCGTCCCAGGGAAGGAGGCGCCTCCGTGTCGCTCGGCTGACTCTGCATACTCACGGGCGCAACTGTCCCCATGGCTCGTTCCACCACGCGCAACGCGATAACTTTCGGCGGCCTGATTCAGGGATCCGACGACTACCAGTGGCTGATCGCCGATGCGATCCGAGATGTCGACACGGGTGGCCGTGGAGGGGTGCCGCTGCACCGGTGGACGGTTACCACAGAGTCCGAGGACACCGACTCCGTGTACTACGTGGCCCGTGCACACGGTGCGCGATGGCACGCCTTCGCTCCCACCCCGCGCCTTCTCGCGCAGGCCATCCGCGTTGGCTTCCCGCGCGCCATGCGCCGCCAGTTACGCTCCGACGTCGCAGAAACGAGTCGCCCCGGCGGTGACGCGGGCAAGACGACGGGCGCACCGCCACACATCGCGCCCTGAGCCTTCGCGCTGCGCATGTGATCGTCTGAACGAACGTCTCGGTTCCTTCAATACCGGGACGTTTTCTTATGTTGTGCCGCAGTCTACGCTGTTGGCGTGTGGGATCTCGACCGTTCGTTGGTATGGGCCGTGTAATCTGCGGTGTCCTTGAAAGGCGGTGTCCCTTAAAGACCGTCGACGCCTGCGGAAACGTTTTTTCGGGCGAACGTTCGACGCCTGTAGCTTGCCTGTCGCGCACACTGTACCCATCCACGCGTACGCCTCAATGTCCGACGCCGCCCCGGACGAAGATTCAGCGGACGATTCCCCTTTGTCGCAGGAAAACGAGCCGCAGGACGGCATATCCGTATGGAGCACCGCTCCCTCGTCGGCGACGCCGGTGGATCGTTCGGTGCCGGAGGATGAGAGAGAACCCGACACCGACTGGCGAACCCGTCTTCGCAATCGCTGGCGAGAGGTGACGCCCCCACAGTTCTTCGTCGGGTCCTTCTTGCTTCTTGTTGTGCTGGGGACTGTCGGATTCCAGGTGCTTCCGGGTCTGTATACCGGTCCGGGGCTGTCCTGGCTCGACGCGCTGTTCACCGCCACCAGTGCTGTGTGCGTGACCGGCCTGATCGTGGTCGATACAGCGACCTACTTCACCACGTGGGGACAGGCCTACATTCTGCTTCTGATCCAGCTCGGCGGCCTCGGCATCATTTCGTTTACGTCGATCATCATCGTGGCACTCGGCAAGCGCATGTCGCTGCGCCAAGAGTCGATCGCCACCGGCCCGTCGAGCGTCGTTCGAGACATCGACTACCGCGACCTGACGCGCGCGGTCTTTCGGTTTACGCTCGGGATCGAAGCGGTCGGTGCCCTCGGACTGTACGCCGCGTGGGTGCCGCAGCTTGGGTGGGGCGGCGCCGTCTGGCCGTCGATCTTTCATTCCGTCAGCGCTTCTGCAACGCCGGCTTCTCGACGTTCACGACATCCCTCATGGGGTTTCAGATGAACGTGCCCCTGCTCCTTGTCGTGATGGTTCTCATCATCGTGGGCGGAATCGGCTTCCTGACGCTCGAAGAGCTGTACCTCTGGAACCGGGGCCGATCGCCGGATGCCGGACGGTTTCGTCTGTCGATCCACTCGCAACTCGTCCTCGGCACGTCCGCTGTGCTGATCGTGGCCGGATGGCTTGCTTTCACTCTCTTTGAGTGGAATAACACCCTCGCCAACCTGCCGTCGTACGCACGGGTGACGAACGGTCTCTTTGCCAGCGTGACGACACGGACCGCCGGGTTCAACACAATCGACTATGCCGACACGCGGGCCCACACCAATTTCCTCACCATCCTGTTCATGTCAATCGGCGGATCGCCGGGATCAACCGCCGGCGGTCTCAAAACGACGACCTTCGCGCTCCTTGGCCTCGTCGCCTGGGCTCGCCTTCGCGGCCTTGCCACCGTGAGCATATCGAATCGATCGATTCCCGAATCTACGATTCAGAAGGCGGTCGGCCTTTTCGTGACGGGCCTCGCGATTCTGACCGTGAGCATCTTCCTCTTCTCCATTTTTGAAATGAAAGGCGTCGGCGAGGACGCGTCGCATGGCACCTTTCTCGCTATCCTGTTCGAGGCCGTGAGCGCATTCAACACCGTCGGTCTTTCCGCGGGCGTAACCGGGGACCTGACCGTCTCCGGGCGGTGGACGACCATCCTGCTCATGTTCATCGGCCGTGTGGGCCCGCTCACCGTTGCCGCAGCCATGTCGCGCCCCCGCAAGACCATCGTCGGCGGCTTCCGGTATGCCCACGAAGACGTCGCGGTCGGGTGAAACTAGGTGTTTAGGTGTGAAGGTGTTAAGGTGTTAAAGTTTGAAAGTGTTTAGGTGTTTGTGTGTGTGGGTGTTGTACCCGAGCACCCGAACACCCTAGCACGCGAGCACGCGAACACCCGAGCACGCGAACACCCGAGCACCCGAACACTCGAGCACCCGAACACCCGAGCACCCGAACACCCGAACACGAATCTCTACCCCAACGTCCCAACGCTAAAAGCCCCAACGCACAACCATGAAGCGCTTTGTTATTGTCGGTCTTGGGAATTTCGGGTCGGGTGTTGCGGAGGCGCTGTACCGGCGCGGGCATGATGTGATAGCGATCGACGTCAAGGAGGATGCGGTCGACCGGATCGCGCCGCATGCGTCCCGTCCGGCGGTGGGCGATGCGCGGCAGAGCGAGGTCCTGAAGCAGGCCGGTGCGGCCGATGCCGACACGGCGATTGTGAGCACGGGCGATGACATGACGGCGTCGATGCTCGCCGTGCTGGCGCTGAAGGATCTGGGCGTGGACGATATCTACGTGAAGGTCATTTCTGGGGACCACGCCCGCATCATAACGGCTCTCGGGGTCTCTGAGACAATTTTCCCCGAGCGGGAATCGGCCTTCAACCTGGCCAGCCGGGTGTCGGAGTACGGTGTGCTCAACTACGTCCGAATGGCGGGCGACGTGTCCGTGCAGGAGATGGTGGTGCTGGACGAGTGGCGCGGCAAGACGCTCCGCGAGATCGGCGTTCGCAACCGGTTTCACCTCACCGTCGTCGCGATCCACGACACGGAGAGCGACGAGGTGTCCATTCCGCCCGACCCCGATGAGCCGCTGGCTGCCACCGACACGCTGCTTCTGGCCGGAACGGAAGATCGGCTCGAAGAACTGGCCAACATGGCCGACGAGGAGATCCGAAATCGCCTGGAGGAGTGATACAGGCCGGGATCTGCCCGTGCTCCGGGACCGCGAGAGAGGATAAATGCAAAATTGAACGGAGCCGAAGGGCGTCCGTTGGCGTTTCGACGTGTCGTCATCTTTCTTGCCAACCGGTCGGCGTCCGCGGGCCGCGATTCTCTCCAGCCAGTCCTGTCCCATCGTCCATGCAAACCATTGTCGTAGGTGCCGGCGAAGTCGGCTTCGACGTTGCCCATCTCCTCGCCCTCGAGCAGCACGACGTGACCGTCATTGATGTCGAGGACGACGTGCTCAAGCGCGTCCGCAACAAGCTCGACGTGATGACCATCCAGGGCAACGGGACGTCGGCGATGGTGCTGGAGGAGGCCGGCATCCGCGACGCCGACATGCTGATCGCGGTCACGGCCATCGATGAAGTCAACCTGATCGCCTGCATGATGGCCGACCGGCTGGGTGTCCCGACAACCGTGGCCCGGACCCGGTCCGACGAGCTTGCCCGGACGCATTCCGTGCTGGAGGCGGAAGACTTCGGGATCGACGTCGTGATTCACCCGGAGGAAAGCGCGGCCGCCGAAGTGGCGCGACTGATCAAGCGCGCCGGCGCAACGGACCTGCTCACCTTCTGCGACGGGCACCTCAACCTGGTCGGCATGCGACTGGACAAGGACGCGCCGGTCGTCGGGAAAAAGCTACGAGACGTCGTGCACGAGCACCCGAAGCTCGACTTTCGGGTGCAGGCGATCGTCCGGGGTTTGCACACCGTGCTGCCGGGCGGCGACGAGGTGCTCCGCGCCAACGATCAGGTGTTCGTGCTGACGCGGCCGAAGTATGTCACGCCGGTCGCGCGGGTGATGGGGAAAGGCAACGTGAGCATGAAGAACGTCATGATCCTGGGCGGGACGCGCGTGGGTGCAGGCGTGGCGGATCGCCTCTCCAGGCATGGCGGCATGCGGATCAAGCTGATCGAGCCGGAGCAGGAGACCGCCGAGCGTCTGGCCGAACGCCTGAACGACGTCCTCGTGCTTCAGGGCGATCCGACCGACATGGATCTGCTCGTGCGTGAGGGGCTGGGCGAAATGGACGCCTGCGTGGCTGTGACCAATGACGAGGAGTCCAACCTCGTGGCCTGTCTCATGGCCAAGCACCTGGGCGTGTACAAGACGGTCGGGTTGCTGTCGAAAGTGGCGTACATACCCATCAGTCAGGCGATCGGGCTCGACGCAGCCGTGAGCAAGAAGCTGGCCGTCTCGCGAGAGATTCGCCGCTACCTGCGGGGCAAGCACGTCCGGAGCGTCGCCACCGTCCACGGCCTCGACGCCGAGGTGCTCGAGATCAAAGCCGAACCCGGATCGCGGGCGACGAAGAAAGCCCTTCGCCAGCTCGACGTACCCGAAGGCCTCATCATCAGCGCCGTCGAACACACCGACAAGACGGAGATCGCGAAGGGAGACACACACATCCAGGCCGGCGACACGGCCATCGTCTTTGTGCTTCCCCAGAACGTGACCGCGGCTGAAAAGCTCTTCAGTGCGTGATCCGCGCGTCGCGCACCAACCCTCTTCCTCACCGATTGCCCGTCCGCTCGTGGTTCTGAACTGGAACGTCGTTGCCCGAACGCTCGGTGGACTGCTCCTCTTCCTTTCGGTCGCCCTTCTGATGCCGGCGGCCGTGGGCGCGATCTACGGGGAGCCGTCCGCCTGGAGCTTTCTGGTGAGCGCCGGCATCGCCGTATCGATCGGCGGTGTGTCGTGGTACACGCTCGGCACGCCGGGCCGGGAGGACGTCGGCGCGCGGGAAGGGTTCGCCATTGTCGCGCTGTCGTGGATCGTGCTCTCGCTCATCGGCGCGCTCCCGTTCGTGCTCGGTGGTGTGCTGGAGTCCTACACGGATGCCTACTTTGAAACGGTCAGCGGATTCACTACCACGGGTGCCACCATCTTCGGCGGGGAAAACACGCCGTCCATCGAGTCGATGCCGAACGCCTTCCTGTTCTGGCGAAGCCTGGCCCACTGGCTTGGCGGAATGGGAATTATCGTGCTGACACTCGCGATTCTGCCGATTCTCGGCGTGGGAGGCATGCAGCTCTTTAAGGCGGAGGTGCCGGGACCGTCGGCCGACAAGCTGACGCCCCGCGTCCGCGAAACGGCGCGCCGCCTGTGGCTCATCTACGTCGGCATCACCGCCGTCGAGGTGCTGGCCCTCCTGCCGGTGATGAACCTGTTCGATGCCGTCAACCACGCCTTCGCGACGATGGCTACGGGCGGGTTTTCGACGGAGAACGGCTCCATCGGCCAGTACAACTCCGCCTACATGGACGGCGTGATCACGCTGTTCATGTTTCTGGCGGGGATGAACTTCGCGCTGCACTACCGCATGCTTCGCGGCAAGGCCATCACGGTGTTTCGCGACGAGGAGCTTCGAGTCTACGCCGGCATCACCCTGGGCGCCACGACGCTCATCGCCCTTGCGACATGGTCCCCGACCGCAGGCTGGTTCGCGGCCGACGCAGCGGCCACGGCGTACTCGTCGATCGGTGAGGCCATCCGGTATGCGTCCTTCCAGTCGGTCGCCATTATCACGACCACGGGTTTCGGAACGGCCGACTACGAGCTGTGGCCCACGCTGGCGATCGGCACAGTCTTCCTACTGTTCTTCATCGGGGGCATGGCGGGATCGACCGGCGGCGGCGTGAAGGTCGTCCGCCACGTGCTACTGGTTAAGAATTCGTTCCGGGAAGTCAAGCAGCTCGTTCACCCGCAGGCGATCCTTCCGATCCGACTCAACGGTAACGTCGTCCCGAAGGACGTGATGGGAAATGTCCTGTCGTTCATCGTTCTTTACCTCGGTCTCTTCTTCGCCGGAACGCTCGTCATGGCCGCGCTCGGGCTCGACCTCATGAGCGCGTTCGGGGCAGCCCTTTCGTGCATCGGCAACATCGGCCCGGCCTTCGGCACGATGGGACCCACCGAGAACTACGCCCACGTGCCGGCGCTCGGGAAATGGGTACTGTCCTTCCTCATGGTCGCCGGCCGCCTGGAAATCTACACCATCCTGATCCTCCTCGCCCCGACGTTCTGGCGGCGGTAGGGTTGCATGTAGTGGGTCGTCGATTGTCAATTGTGAGTTGGATTGTTGGACCGGGCGCTGGGGTATCTCCGAGACGTTCGATCTGAATGCCACCAACCACAACCAACCAACAATCCACGACTCAAAACCAGCCATTCCCCCGAACCAGTAGACAGAGTCCCGGCTGCGTCCTATACTTGCAGACACGCAGTCATGCGGGCCGGTAGATCGTGTCCGCGGGGCCGTTGCCACTCTCTTTCGACATCCGACCCGTCCCTCATCGTGATTCGATCGTTTGCGTCCCATCGCCTTCTCTCCGCGGTCTTTGCCGTCGTCGTGACCGCGCTTCTGATCGCCGGTTGCGGCGGACAGGACACGGAACCTGCTGCCGAGGCACCGTCTGAACAGCCGGCATCCACGCCGCTCGACATCACCGCAGATGCCGGGGTCGGCGAACCCGAGTGGGTCGACGACGTCGTGATGTACGAGATCTTCGTCCCGGATTTCTCCGAGGAAGGGACGTTTCAGGGCGTGGTCAATCGCCTGGACTCGCTCAAGGCCATGGGCGTCAACACGCTCTGGCTGATGCCCATTCATCCGGTGGGGGAAAAGCGGGCCAAGACGGACATCGGGCCGCTGGGCTCGCCGTACGCAGTGAAAGACTACAAAGCAGCCAATCCCGACTACGGCGGCGATGAAGGCTTCCGCACCCTCGTCGAAGAGGTGCACAGCCGCGACATGTACATCATCATTGACTGGGTTGCCAACCACACGGCGTGGGATCATCCGTGGGTTAGCGAGCACCCGGAATACTACACCGAGGGGCCCGTCGACGGCCGCTTCACGTACCCGCTGCTGGACGGGGACACGACGGACTGGACCGATGTCGTGGATCTGAACTTCGAAAACCGCGAGATGCGGACGAAGATGATCGACGCCATGAAGTTCTGGGTCGAGGAATACAACATCGACGGGTTCCGGTGCGACGTCGCCCACCAGGTGCCGCTCGATTTCTGGAATGCCGCCATCGACACGCTCGAGACGGTACGTCCCGTCCTCATGCTGGCCGAAGCCGCCGAGCCGGAGATGCACAGCGTCGGCTTTGACCTGACCTACGCCTGGCCGTTCTACGGCGCCATCAAGCGCGTGTGGGAAGATGACGCCCCGGCATCCGAGCTTCTCGCCCAGGTCGACACGACGCTCGAGGACCTGCCCGGGGCCAGCCGCAGGCTCCGTTTCACCACCAACCACGATGAGACCGCGTGGGACGCATCCCCCATTGACATCTTCGGCGGCGAAGAGGGGTCGGAGGCGGCCTTTGTGCTCGCGACCAGCTTCCCCGGCGTTCCGCTCGTCTACAACGGCCAGGAGCTCGGCGTGGAAGACACCATCTCCTTCTTCGAAGCCACGCCGTACGACTGGTCGAAGCAAAGCGAACTGCGCGACTTCTACCGCGACTATCTGCAGTTCTACAGTACGTCCGATGTGATGAAAAACGGTGACTTCGACATCCTCACGCCGGACGCGGAGGACGCGGTCGTCTTCTCCCGGGCCACCGAGGAGGACGAGCTTCTCGTGGTCGTGAACGTCCGCGGCGAGGAGGTCTCGCTCACCCTGCCGTCCGACTACGCCGAGCAGTCTCTGGTCGACGTAATGACGGATGCATCGGTCAGCGGGCCGGAGCTAACGCTCAAGCCGTACGGATACCACCTTCTCCGTGTCCGCGAGTGACGGCCATCGTATCTCAAGCACAACGGAACGCGGCCATTCGGAAACGGACGGATCCCGTTGCGGCTGAATTCAGGCGTCCCGCCCCGCTCACCCGGGCCGGGACGCTTTTTGTCGCAGCACCGATTGTTGAAGCACCGAGCGAATCGAGCGACGCCTTCACGGTCCTACCGCGATTACCCCGGGTTCCGAGGGGTTCGGAAACGCTCACGACTGAACGTATTCTACACGCGACATCGTTACGCATTAGCAACGGCATCCGGTGGCGGCCGCGCCCGATGCACTGTATGTTCTTGACGTACATTGCCTGCCGATGCGGATCGGCGGTGTTGACGGCTTCCCTTTGATGACGGCTCCCGCTTATGCCTCGATGGAAAGGACTCGACCTCGAAACCGAAGGAACCGGCATTTCGCGCCCCCTCAGCCGGCAGGTCAACCTGGTGGGCGGCATGCTCGGCAAGATTGCTCGAGAGCAAATGGGGGACGACGTGTTCGAGCGCGTCGAGTCCCTCCGGCTGCTGTGTAAGCGGGCCGAGCGAAACGACGACCCGCAGCTACGCGACGAGGCGGCGGAGCGAATTTCCGAGATGACGCTGGAGGAGATCGTCCAGGTCCTCCATGTCTACACCTCCTTCTTTCACCTGGTGAACCAGGCCGAGCAGCAGGAGATCATCCGGATCAACCGGAAACGCGCGCGACGGTCCGGTCCGGGGGACTGGCCGCTCGGCTCCGGGGACGGCCACGCCGATGAAACGCCGCGGTCGGAGTCGATCGACGAGGCGATCTACCAGCTCAAGCAGGACGGGGCGACGATCGACGAGGTGCTGGACTGGTTTCATCGCCTCGAAATTGCGCCCACGCTCACCGCCCATCCGACCGAGGCGCGTCGCCGGACGGTGCTGCAGAAGCAGCAGCGCATCGCCGGCCTACTCTCGACGCTGCAGAGTCCGGACGCGACGCCGGACGAGCGCTCCACAACGCTCGACGAGCTCTACGATCAGATCGCCTTCCTGCTCGGGACCGACGAAATTCGATCCGAGCGGCCGACGGTTCAGGAAGAGGTCGAACAGGGCCATTACTTCGTCCATGGCGGCATCTGGGACACGATTCCCCGGATCCACCAGGACGTGCAGCAGGCCCTGCGTCGCCATTACGACACGACGGCGGACGTTCCGGCTTTTCTCACCTACCGGTCGTGGATCGGGAGCGACCGGGACGGCAACCCGAATGTCACACCCAACGTGACGCGATGGACCTTTGCGCGTCAGCGACGAACCACGCTTGACCATCTTCTGGAGGAACTCGACGACCTTCGCGACGACCTCAGCCAGTCGCGCAACCAGACCGACGTGTCGGATGCGCTGCTGGCCTCCATCGAGGCCGACGCGCGGCAGATGACCCTCGATGGCGACACGCTTCACCGCTACCGGAATGAGCCCTACCGCCTGAAGCTCGCGTACATCGAACATCGGCTCCGCGCTCTCCGCGACGCCGTTCCCACGGGCGAGACGGTGGATGCTGCCGACATAGCCCGACTGATCCCCGGCGACCCCGCGCATGCCTACGACGCGAACGCGCTGGCCGAAGATCTGCAACTGATTGCCGACAGCCTGGAGCAGCACGGCGTGCAGGATGCGGGCCGGACGGGTCGCCTCCATCGCCTGCGGGTGCTTGTGGACACGTTCGGCTTTCACCTGGCCGCCCTGGACGTTCGCCAACATTCCGGCGTGCACGAGAAGGCACTGACCCAGATGCTCCGCCATGCGGGCGTGACGGATGATTATGCGGCGCTGTCCGAGGAGGAAAAGCTGAAGATTCTCCGCGCGGAGCTGTCCAACCCGCGTCCGCTGGTCCCGCGAGGCGCCGACCTGCCGCACCCGGCCGGGACGTTGCTCGAGGTGTTTCGCACCCTTCGCATCATGCTCAAAGTCGATCCCGATGCTGTTGGGGCGTATATCGTGAGCATGACGCACTCGGTCAGCGACCTACTGGAGCCGATGTTGCTGGCGAAGGAAGCCGGCATCGGCCGCGTGGAGTCGGTGGATGCCGATACCGATGCGTTCGTCTGCCCGATGGACTTCGTGCCGCTTTTCGAGACCATTGAAGATCTCGACGCCGCGGACGATCGCATGGAGGCGCTCTTCACGGACGACCTGTACGCCGCCCATCTCGCTCGCCGCGACGGCTTTCAGGAGATCATGCTCGGCTACTCCGACTCGAATAAAGACGGCGGCTACTGGATGGCCAACTGGGCGCTGCACAAGGCCATCTACCGGCTCGGGGTCGTATGCGACGACTACAACATCGACCTCTGCCTCTTCCACGGTCGCGGTGGGACGGTCGGGCGCGGCGGGGGCCACACGTATCAGGCGATTCGCTCCCTGCCGGCCAACGTGCACAATGGGAAGATCCGCTTCACCGAGCAGGGGGAGATCATCTCCTTCCGGTATGCCCTCCCGGACATTGCCCGCCGACATGTCGAGCAGCTCGTCAGCGCCACGCTCACGGCGACGGCGCGGTCTGCGGGCGATCGCGGATCCGACGGGCCGGTGGGACTGGCAGAGCAGGAGACCGAGATTGCCGCCTTGCTGGATGAGCTGGCGGCACGCGCCATGGAAACCTACCGGGCCATGATCGACAACCCGGACTGGTGGCCGTGGTACACGGAGGTCACCCCGATCGAGCACATTTCCCGCCTTCCGATCGCCTCCCGGCCGGTCTCAAGGTCCAGCGACGAAGAGGTCCACTTCGACGATCTGCGCGCCATACCCTGGGTCTTTGCGTGGACGCAGGCACGCTACATCGTGCCGGGATGGTACGGGACGGGGGCCGCCCTGGCGAACGTCCTCGCGGAGGTAGACGGGGCGCTCGACATGCTGCGCCACTGCTACCGCGAATGGCCCTTCTTTACCGCCGTCCTCGACAGCGCGCAACGGGAGATGGCCCGCGCACGGCTATCCATTGCACGACACTACGACACGTCGCTTCGGACCGGGTCGACGTCCTTTCACGAATCGATCGAAGCCGATTTTCAGCGGGGGCGTGACGCGATCCTCACGATCACCGGACAGGATGAGTTGTTCGACAACACTCCAGTGTTGCAAAAGTCCATTCGCCTCCGTAATCCGTATACGGACGTGCTGAATCTCCTGCAGGTCGAACTCATCAAGCGGGACCGCACAACCGGGCAAGAAAACGGGCACAGTGCGGCGCACCGCGAATCCCTGCGGACAGCGCTGTTCCTGAGCATCAATGGCATCGCCGCCGCCATGCAGAGCACCGGCTGACGCGCTCGCTCCGGCTGACGAGATCCCCCGGCAGCAGGCTGGAACAACCTGTTCGACCGCGCGCTACAACGGGCCAATTCCGCGGACGGCGCGAGGGGACGCTCATGCAGAGCCCGTCGCCAGCGGTTCCCACATCGTGCCCGTCTTCCGATCGTTGCCAACCATTGACGAGGGTGGAGCCATGTCCGATGACCCGACGACAGGAGGAACCGAGCGCCAGCCCGACCCGGCCTCGCCCGACGGTTCCCCCACAACGCCCGAGGCCGTCCCGACCATCGCCTACGGCACGGAGGCCTTTACGGGCGCGGTCAATCAATTGCCGTCCATCTCGTCCGGGCACGGGGAGCACGGGATCATGATTGTGTTTCACAGCGGGGACCGGCCCAGCCGGCAGCAGGCCCTGGCGCATTTCACCGAGCATGCCACCCCCACGGTTCATCAGTTTCAGGTGCCCACGCTTCTGGGAGAACGGCGTATTCACACACAGAATGCGCTGCGCAAAGCCTTCGACCATGCCGCCGAAGAAGATGCGGTCCTTTATTTCGAAAACGTGGACGCACTGTTTAACCACGTACATACCGAAGGCCCGGACATCGACGGCGAGGCCGAGCCGACGACAGTCGAGTACTTCCTGGACCGGGTCGATGCGTACTACGGGCTCGTGATTCTGTGCGTCGATCATCCGGACCATGAGAGCAGGATTCGGCGGTATACGCCCCCGGACCTCGTCATCACTTTCGGCGACGAGCCGTGAGCGATCCGATCGTCGATCGCTGGGTTCCTGCAACCCTCACGGTCTCTGATACGTAGTGCGGTCGAACCGACGACACATCCCGCGACGTGGATGGACGCGGAGAGGTCGCTTCCCTCTTTCCCTCACATATCGACTCGACTCGATGCGTAGCAAAGGAACGATTGTTCTCGTCATCCTCGGTCTCCTGCTTCTGGTGGGTGGCTGCGGCGGCGTGAGTTCGTACAACAGCATGGTGCAGCAGCAGGAATCCGTGCGCCAGGCGTGGGCCAACGTGGAGTCCAACTACCAGCGCCGGGCCGACCTCATCCCGAATCTGGTCAACACCGTGCAGGGCGCGGCCGACTTCGAGCAGGAGACGCTGACGGAGGTCACAGAAGCCCGCGCTCGGGCGACCTCGGTGCAGATCGACGCAGACGATCTCGACAACCCGGAAAAAATCCGGCAGTACCAGCAGGCGCAGGGCGAGTTGGGGCAGGCGCTCGGCCGGCTCTTGATGGTGTCGGAAAATTACCCGACGCTCCGCGCAACGGAGCAATTCCAGACGTTGCAGGCGCAGCTCGAGGGAACGGAAAACCGCATCAACGTGGCACGCCGGGACTACAACGCGGCGGTGTCGACCTATAACACGGAGATTCGCTCCTTCCCCACGAACCTCATCGCAGGCATCACCGGATTCCAGCCGCGTCAACCGTTTGAGGCCGAGTCCGGCGCCGAGGACGCACCGACGGTCGAATTCAACTAGGGTCGAGTTCGTGCCGTCGCCCCTGTAGGCCGCGGGTCGGTGCCTGCCGGCCCGTAGGCCCTGCTGATCGTTCGTATCGTGCTCCTCGCCCCGCACCACCGTGCTTCGCCTTCTTCGTATCACCGGCCTGTTGCTGCTCCTGGTCGGGCTTCTCCAGCCCGCGACCGGCTTCGGGCAGCGGTTCGACATTCCGGCGCGTCCATCCGGCCCGGTGCTGGATCAGGCGGGACTGCTGACGGAGACGGAAGAGCGGCAGCTGTCCCAGAAGCTCCGAACCTACGAGACGGAGACGTCCACGGCCATCGTCGTCGTGGCACTCCCGAACCTGGACGGGGCGCCCATCGCCGACTACGCCGTGGAGCTGGGGCGTGAGTGGGGCGTCGGGCAGGGCGGCAAGGACAACGGAGCCGTCATCCTGATTTCGCGGGACGAGCGGCGAATGTTTATCGCGACCGGGTACGGGTTGGAGGGCAGCATCCCGGACGCTGTCGCGTCGGACCTCGTTCGTAACGTCATGCGCCCCGCGTTTCGGAAGGGCAACTTCTACGAGGGGATCGACCGGACGACCAGTTCCCTGATGCTCGCGGCCCGGGGCGAATACACCGCGTCGGAGAGGCCCGCGCGGGAGACAGCGGATGACGACGGTTCCGGAGCGCTGTTTTTCGTTCTTCTCATCATCCTGTACCTCGTGTTCACCTCCGGACGAGGCAACTCCGGCGACCGCGACGGCCGGAGGCGTCGCCGCGGCGATGTGTTTATCTGGGGATCGCCCGGCGGCTTTGGCGGAGGCGGGGGAGGCGGCTTCGGAGGCGGAGGATTCGGTGGCTTCGGCGGAGGGAGCTTCGGCGGAGGCGGTGCCGGCGGTTCGTGGTGACGCAGGTGCCGACCTCGAGCGGCATGCGGTCTGCGCCCGGTCGTGCAGCGACTCTCCCGGGCGTGAGCGTTCCGAAACGTTCCAGGTGCGGGAGGCGATGATCGGAACGGACGATCCCGCGTACGCTTTTCCTTGTACCGCTACCGCTCTGCTCACCGACCGGTCCCGCTATGCCCGATCGTCTCGACCAGCTTCTGGACTTCTACGAGGAAGACCCGGACGACAACTTCGTTCGCTTTGCGCTCGCCCAGGAATACCTGAAGCGCGACCAGACCGAAAAAGCCCTGGCTCTGTTTGAGGAGCTCGTGGAGACGGATCCGGATTACGTCGGAACGTACTACCATCTAGGGAAGCTCTACGAGCAGCTCGGCCGCACCCCCGACGCAATCGAGACGTACGATCAGGGAATCGAGGTCGCCCGGGATCAGCGTGACACCAAGAACCTGTCCGAACTGCAGGACGCCAAGCTCAAGGCAGAAGGCGTTGGCTTCGATTCATAATCCTGACCGGCGAAGTCCGCCCCTCCGCGGGGGACGAGCCCGGAAGACTGCCTTTCGCCGGGGCCTACAATTTCACGGATGCTGATACGAACGACTTCTATGCCGCCGTCTGCCATCGTACGACGCTGCGCGTTGCTGGCCGCGGGTGCTATGCTCGCGCTACTGGCCGGGACAGCCGAGCCGGTGCAGGCTCAGGAGCCGCGGGCGGAGTCGCCGACCTACACGGTTCAGGAGGGCGACACGCTGTTCGGCATCGCGCAACGGTTTGGTACGTCCGTCCGGGCACTGCGGGAATGGAATGACCTGGACGGCTCCGGCATTCAGATCGGGCAGACGCTCCGCGTACGCCCTCCGTCGCCCGTGAACTCGGCCGGGGACGACACAACCGCCGAGCAGGAGAGCGGGCGGGAGCCGTCGAGGCGAGCGCCGGACACCACGTCGGCCACTGCCGACACGGACAGCGACCCCGGCAGCCCAGCGGCAGACTCCACAGCCGCTCCCGGACGGACGACGGCGAAGGCAGGCGATACGCTCATCGACATCGCCCTCCGGTTCGGGACCACGGCCGACACCCTCTATGCCATGAACGACAGCACCCGGGCGCCGCTGGAGCCGGGACGAACGGTTTTTCTCCCCTCTCGCTTCGGCGCGCCGTCCCACACCGTTCAGCCGGGCGAGACGTTGTACAGCATCGCAGGCTCGTACGGAGTGAGCGTTCGAGCGCTGCAGGCAGAAAACGAGCTGGACGGAGCGACGATTCAGCCCGGGCAGCAACTGGCTATTCCCGGTCGCGCAGCCCGAGGCTCGGCCGAGCCACCGGTCCCCGACACCGTCGGCGCTGTGGCCGTTTATCCGAGTGCCTTTTCCGGCCGCCTCACCGCAAGCGGCGAGACCTACGATCCAGACGCCTTCGTTGGAAGTCACCCAACCCTTCCGTACGGGTCCGTGGTGCTGTTGTCGCACCCCGGTGCCCGCCAGCACAGCTTCGTCCGCATCATCGATCGCGGGCCGGTAGAGAACGACGTCATCATGGACGTATCCCGTGCGGTCGCCGCACGACTCGGGCTCGATGAACAGGATCGAACGGGTCTTCAGCTGCGTATTGTTTGGGTTGAGACCGACCGATAGAGAGGAGGCTTCCAAGAGGAGGCTTTCAGGCCGTCGGCGGGTAACATCGCGCGTCTTTTACTCGTGGTCTCCTCCCCCACGCCCGCTTCTTCCTTTTCGCGCTGCTTCCTCCGTGCCTTCTTCGTCCTCAGCCGCCGAACGGACGCTTCGGTCCGCCTACTGGACTGCGACGCGTACCGGTACGTACGGCTTTCTGAGCACGCTCCCGCTGCTCGTCGCCTACGAAGTGATGATTGCCGTGGCGAACTACGGGTCCGGGCGCCCGGTGCGGATCGGTGCAGACGTCTGGATGAAGCAGATCGTCGCTCTCCTCGGCGGGCCGGCGCCGTGGGTGCTTGCGGGAGTTGTCGTCGCCATCGGGATCGGCATTCTGGTGTATGAGCGCGGATCCAACATCCCGCTGCGGGCCCGCTACTTTACCGGTATCATCGCGGAAAGCGCCGTCTACGCCCTTGTCGTCGCCGGCATTGTCGGGCAGATGGTTGCCGCCGTCTTTGCCGCCTGGCCGAGCCCGCAGATGGCACACGATCTCTGGACGCAACTGGCCCTTTCCATCGGTGCCGGCCTGTATGAGGAGCTCGTATTCCGCGTGTTGCTCGTCGGCGGGCTGTTTCTGCTGTTCCGCTGGATGTTCTCCGGAGAAACCACGGCCTACGTGGCCGCGGCCGTCATCGGTGCCGGCATTTTCAGCCTCGTCCACTACGTCGGTGCGCTCGGCGACCCCTTTGCGCTGGACTCCTTCACGTTTCGCTTCCTCTTCGGCCTTGCCCTCAACGTCCTCTTTTTACTCCGCGGCTTCGGCGTGGCCGCCTGGACGCATGCGCTCTACGACATTTACTTCACGCTTGGCGTCTTCGGATAACCGGCGGCTGTCAGATCGGCAGATCCCGCCGCGCGGCACGGGTGTTGTCCCTCGATAAAATGAGGAGATTGACCGACTCGTGGCTGCGAACTCGACAGGGTTCATCGCCCGGCCCACACTGACTCTGAGAAAACGGCTACCCTCTGTGAACACCTTCCGCACCACCGCCCTGATGGCGGTCATGATTGTTCTCTTCGCCCTGGTCGGCCGCGCTCTGGCCGGACCGGGCGGCATGATGATGGCCTTCATCATCGCTGTTCTGATGAATGGCGTCAGCTACTGGTTCAGCTCGTCGATCGTGCTCAAGATGCACGGTGCCGAACCCATTGAACGGAGTGATGCCCCGGAGCTGTACGACATGGTCGACCGGCTGCGGCAAAACGCCGGCCTCCCCATGCCGAAAGTAGCAATCGTTCCGTCCGACCAGCCCAATGCGTTCGCCACCGGCCGCAACCCGGACCATGCCGTCGTGGCCGTTACGCGCGGCCTCATGCGCACCCTCGACCACGACGAACTCGCCGGGGTGATCGCCCACGAGCTGGCGCACGTCGAAAACCGGGACATTCTCACGTCGACCGTTGCTGCCACCCTCGCGGCCGGCGTCACGCTCCTCGCGCGGTTCGGGATCTTCTTCGATCGAGGGGACCGAAACGGGATGATCACATCCCTTCTGATGCTGATCCTCGCCCCGCTCGCCGCCATGCTGATCCAGGCCGCGATCTCGCGTTCCCGCGAGTTTGCTGCCGACCGCGACGGCGCACGGATTGCCGGCTCTCCGCACGGGCTCGCGAGCGCCCTGCGCAAGATCGAACGTGCTGCCTCCCATCAGCCGATGAGCAACGCCAGCGAGTCAACCTCCCACATGTTTATCATCAACCCCTTCTCCGGCGGCCTGTCCGGGATCAAATCCCTGTTCTCAACGCACCCTCCGACGGAAGAGCGCATCGAGCAGCTTCAGTCCATGGTGTAGAGCCCATCGCATAGCGGAGATGGCCTTGCGCCTTACATTTTGATGCGCCAGAAACACCGCGAGGGTGGGCGCGAGGAGTTCACCGGGACAGGGCGAGGACACGTCTTTGAACATGGGTACTCTCTGCTGTGTGGTCCCCAATCGCAGCGGCCCCGTCTGCTATCGCCCACGTTTCCCCCCGGAGCCATGCGTCTCCCCGCGGTTCTGATCGCCACGGCCCTGGTCGTTCTCTGCGTGCTCGCGCTTACCGGATGCACGCGCACGTCCTCGTCGCCGGAGGACCAGCAGGTCCGGGACCAGGAACGCCAGATCACGCAGTTGCAGGACTGGAATCAGCGCCTACTCGTCGCAGGGCGGCAGAAGGACGACCGGCTCCGTTCCATGACGCGCCTCGTATACAAGATGATCGACGACGTGGCCGGCGTGTCGACCCGGCAGGGCCTGGTCCGCGGCATTCGAGTCGATCAGCCGGTATACCTGCAGTCGGAGTTTCCTCGCACGGAACGATCCATCCGGGCCGCGGAACGGCAATTCCTGATGTACCTCTCCGTCCTCGAGTCGACGTTGCAGGAAGGGGAGCAGAAGGTGGCGCGTCTGCGACACCAGCAAGAAGAAGAGGCACCAACGCCGGATTTGAGCGGCGTCGTCGCATCGCTGCGCGAAGAGCTAACCGAAGCCGAGGCCCACGCCGAGCGGTGGACGACGGTGGTGGACTCGCTTTCGTACCTGGCGGACTCGCTCCGTCATCATCAGGCGGATGTGGAGAAAGAGAAGCGGACGCTGCTCTCGACGGTTTCGTCCCTGCGCCAGGCGTACGTGCTGGCGGAGTCGCCCGCGACGCTGGAGGCAAAGGGGGTGATCGACAAGCGCTTCCTTCGCACATCGTCGCTTCGCTCCATTCCTACCGACCTGTTTGACGAGGTCACGATCGAAACCACGGTCGTGCCTTTCGGGGGAAGGGTGGCAACGATCCTTTCCACGCACCGGCACGCCCCGGAGTTGTACACGATTGAGCCGGGCCGTCTCCTCATCCACGACCCAGACGCGTTCTGGGCCCTGTCCCGATATGTTGTGCTGGAGGTGGATGGCTGACGCGGGACTGCCTGCCGATCCGCTCGAGCAGGCGACCTGCCGGTACTTCCTTCGAGGGCGACACGCGGGCGTCAGTAGCTAGCCGTCAGAGACAGCGTGGGCAACCGACCGGGGAGGGTTCGCGGTCGCATGTCGTGGCCGAACGTCGCCGGGAGGAGGCTGCGGTCGATGATGTTGCGACGGTTGAGCACGTTCGACACCTGCAGCAGGGCTCCGAGCTCCACGTTTCCGAAGGTCCGGTTGTAGCCGAGGCCCGCGTCGATATTCAGAAACGCCGGCAAGCGATCCGTGGCCGGAGAGTCGAAGTCGGGCGTCGACGGGCGCTCAATGAAGCTGGCCACGCGGTTGTAGCCGAGGGTCGACCGGGCGGGGCGCGGTCCCGTCAGGTAGTCGTAGTAGGCCTTGCGGAATCCCCAGGCGCGCCCCCAGATGCCCGTCCAGCTTGTCTGGAGAGAGAACCCGGCGCCGACGTTTACCTCGGCCTGTGCGTCCACGCGGTGCGGCTCATTCCAGGGCGTCGCGACGCGGCGCTCGTCGAATCGGTTCGGAAACGTCCGCTCCGATCGACTGATGTGGTAGGAAACCGACGCCTCGACGTCCTCCGACTCGTAGGCGACCCGGAGGCCAGCGCCCACAGCACGGCCGTTGCTCGACGAGATGAACCGGCTCTGGTCCGGCGTACCGGTGCCGTAGACGGCGATGCCGGACCGAAGGGCGGGATAGTCGATCGCGAGGAGGTGCGGTTGGAATTTCGCGTACGTCTCCACGTTCACCCGCCAGCCGGGTGCCGGTGTCCAGAGCCCGTCGGCAGAGACGTGGTAGGCACGCGGGGGCGCGAGCGAGTGATCGGTTGGCAGCCACACGCTCGCCGTGGGGACAACCGCCGAGGCGCCGTCGCGGCTGATGTCGAACTGGCTGGTAAACTGCCGGTAGATGCCGCCGGCGAGTCGAACGGAGTAGCCGCCAATCGGCGTGTCCGGGTCGTCGTAGCGGATGGCCAGTCGCGGCTCGGTGTAGACTGTCTGCCGGGAGGTGACGTAGGTGAGCCGGGTGCCGGCCTCCAGGAACGTGGACGTGTTCAGCGCCCACTCGGCATTGGCCGCAAGAATGGCGCGCGTCGCCTCGAGGTCGTGCCGGAGGGTCGGAATAAAGGCGTTGCTGACCCGGAATTGGCTGCGTAAATATTCGACGCCTGCCTCCAGGTCGATCCGGCGGTGGGCCGAGAGCCCGATGTCCAGGCGCGTTTTGGCCCCGAATTCCGCGATCCGGTTCCGGTCGTCCGGGCGCCAGAGACCGGTGAGGCCGTAGGACCCGGGGCCGCTATCGACCGTGTCCTGCACCTCCAACTCGCCCACGCGATAACGCGACCGCGCGTCGTAGTGGCTGCCGTACGCCTGCACGGACCCGATCGTCCGGTCCCCGACCAGCCACTCGAGCCGGGCCTGGCCGACCGTGTTGTTCCAGTGATACCGGTCGTACGACGGCGCGGGTGCGCTCTGGATGGTGCGTTCGGTTGTCGGGTTCGTGCTCGTCGGGCTGTTGGGTGCCGACGGTTTGCTGCCGACATCCGTCATGAGGCTGGCACCGATCGTGCTTCGCCCGTGGTACCCTGAGACGAACAGGTATCGGTAGGGCGTGATCTCGACGCGCGCTGCGGCGTGCCAGTCCGAGAACTGAGCCGTGGGCTGGTGGCTGTACCTACTGCCCGAGTCCCCCGCGTTGAGGAAGGACGCTTCGCTGGAGAGCGCCGGGTAGGCCCATGCACGCGCGAGCAGCGGGTCCAGAGACGACCAGTCCCGGATCATCTCGTTAAGCGCCGGATCCTGGTACACCTGCCACATCCCGATCCGGGCCGTTCCCATGGCGGTGACGGGGCGGCCGTAGATTTTGGTCGTCCCCTGAGCGCGTGCGTTCGTGCTCACCGGGTCCGCGCTCATGCTGACCCAGCGGGTGTCCCGCCGCGTAAGATCGTGCTCCAGCTCTACGACGCCGGACAGGAAGCTGCCCTCCATAGCCCCGTACCCGGCCTTATGCGTGGTCAGGCGCCCGAGTGCCAGCGGGCTGAACGCGCTGATCAGGCGACCTACGCTAACGGGGTTG
>JAAAOT010000061.1 GCA_009908725.1 Bacteroidota bacterium
GTTCTTGGTACGCCCGCTGAAGCCTCTTGCGGAGTTGCCCGAGGCGGGAAAAGTCAAACCGGTCATCGATCGGCGCTATCCATTTGAGCAAATGGTTGATGCTCATAGCTATGTTGAGGAAGGACACAAGAAGGGGAATGTCGTTATAACCGTCAGTGACAACGGCAGAACGTGAAGGACCCCTCGCCCAATGAGAGCACGCGGCAGAACCCGTCGTTGCACGCCCTCAGAGAGCCCCAGCGTTTTCGCGATGGCAGAGCGTGTGCGTTTCCTTCGCTACGATTCCGTATCGTGACATATGCGCTGGGCTGAGCGGCCATTCGTCACGCGGCTACGTTGACCCTTACGACTGCACTCCGAGGTTAGAAATGGGACGTTACATTGACGGCTACGTATTACCTGTACCTCGGAGTCGTCTCCCTGAGTACAAACGAGCGGTCCGCGCCATCGCCAATATCTGGAAGGAATACGGCGCCCTCGACTACGTTGAACTTCAGGGGGATGACCTGAGTCGGGAGGGAACGCTTCCGTTTCCGGACCTCCTGTCCGCTTCTGAGGATGAGGTCGTCGTGCTCGGATGGGTGGTGTTCGATTCCCGAGAAGCGCGCGATCTGGCCAATCGAAAGGTCGAGGCAGACCCCAGAGTGGCCGAGCTGGTCGAGCCGTTGCTCGAGTCACCGAATCCGGTCTTCAACCCGGAAAGAATGGCGTATGGAGGGTTTCGGCCCCTGATTCCGTCTTCCGGCGAAGATGCAGAGTAGCATGCGCGACGTACCTGCGTGCCTCGGCAAATCACGTAGCAAAGTTCTGGAATGCTGACACGAAAGGCGTCCGTATTACCTCCGCGCGGCTCACGTTCGTGCGGCGTCCTTGCGTTCGCGGAATGCGCATTTGGGCTGTCGATGTGCTAGTACTCCTGGCCGCGGGTCTTTCGCGCGAGCAGATTCTGGACGAGCTGCCCGATCTAGAGGAGGAAGACGTCGAAGCTGCACTTCGCTACGGAAGCCGTTGTGTGGGCTTCGCCTAAAATCGCCCGGTCTGAAATGGAAAAGATCCTTATCTTGACGCCCTGCCCGCAATTCACTCTGTCAAAAGTAGAGAGTCTGCGCACTCGGATTGGTATGGGTCAAGGTACATCTCGGGCGACAGCCTTTCGATCAGTTGGTGTTCTCGAAGCAGCGTCTCCCCGCAGAGTAGGAGATGGCGTGTCCGAGCGGCGGATTCAGAATGTGAACCGAGTATCGCGCTTTCTGACGGAAAGGGCGACCTTTGCCGAAGAGCCTGAGTGCTGGCTGACCCGTTCATCGAGATAGGAATCGTACCGTATCTCGCATTACCTTTTGTGCATGAATCCGTTTGTCTATGAACGCTTCCACCACCACTTAAAAGAAAGACGAAGCAGTAACGCCAGAGGTGTCGGCGGATACGGTTGCCGTCCTTTATTTCGAGCAGATGAAGCAGATCATCACGCTCTCCGTCGCCGTGGCCGGTGGGACGGTGACGCTACTCCAGACGTTGCTGCAAGACGACGAATCTCGCGCCCTTGCTATTGCTGGTGTCTCCCTACTCGTCTTCGCGGTTATGTTTGCGCTTGTTGTTCAAGAGTACGTTGTCGAACGGTTGGGGCAGGATACTCAATCCATGCAGCCCGCCTTCTTCGTGCCGAAATGGCTTCGGGCTCCAAGGACGCCACGTGTGGAGCGGGCATACTTCATAGCGTCTGTTCTGTTTTTTGCTGTGGGTATCATGTGTGTCATGAGTGCAGCTAGTGGCGTGCTGGAGTGACACACTCGCCCGTTATGCATCTTGAGCAAGCTCTTTCAGCACTTTTTGGCTGTACCTGTTACCGTTTCCCTGTTTGGATCACTAACGTCTCGCAACCACAACCCACGGCAAAGCTTCAGCGATGAGAGCTGGGCATAACAGACACTTGCACCCGTGGCAGGATACGGGATGTGGTAATGGTCAGCGTCCGACCGCTTCCGTGGGCTGCCCTTTCGTTTTCATTTCTTGCACCGGGTGAGGGGTGGTCTGTCTGCCGTCTCATCCAAAACCAGAATAAACTGCCATTCCGCACAGCCGATGAAACTGTTTCCGATCTTTTTGATGCTTCTTGGCACCACTGCGTTCGTCTCCGGCATCTTTGTCCGGCAGAAAGAAGGGGAACGCTCGCGCCTGTTCACAACACTCATGGTCGCGGGCGGTATGTGCGTGGTTGTCTCGCTCGTGTGGAGCGGCTTCGTGATTGGCGGTTCACTGGCCAGATAGGACGCGGTGCACTGGTTGGTGTCGGTGCGCGCTTTGGACGATCGCTCCGACCCGATCGCTCACCGCAAGGCCTGCTGTGCGCACCGACGCTGGTCAAAACCGCACCGGGTGCAATTAAAGCCATGATCTCGCTAACGTTTAGGTTGCTCACAATCTCTCCGTTCGCTGCACAACCTTGCTTGCGACAGCCGTCTGCACAGACCCCTTGGCAAAACAAGAAAAGCCCCTGGGCTACCGTCTCCGGTGCTCAGGGGTTCTTTTCGGATCTGTAAAATGGTAGGCCCGGGGGGACTCGAACCCCCAACCCACGGATTAAGAGTCCGTTGCTCTACCAGTTGAGCTACAGGCCTGGGTCGTGCTGACGCGGATGCTACACGCCGCGCGGGCCTTTGCAAACCTGCCATGCGGCGGTCGGTTTCGCGGATGACTCCGATCACCGATGTTTCACACGCACCGCGGGCAATCGACACGGAGATAGCCGTTATTGCAAATAAAGAAATTCAGCATGAGTGGAAAGCGTTGACGACGAGGGCGGCAAGAGTCGAGTCATTTGCGCTCCACGTCACGGTCGCCGCCACACCGCGCACGCCCCCGCGTCAGAGCGTCTCCGGCACGTTGCGGTCCAGTTCATCGAGCCAGGCCTGTGCGCTGGCGTCGGACGGGGCACGCCAGTCGCCGCGAGGGGAGAGGGATCCGCCGGAGCCCACCTTGGGGGCGTTCGGGATGGCCGACCGCTTAAACTGGCTGAACTCGAAGAACCGGCGCACGAACACGCGAAGCCACGCCTTGATCTCGGCAATGTCGTACTCCTCGGACTCGTCGCCCGGTACCCGTTCCGCCGACCCGGGCCCCCAGGCGTGATGCGACAGAAAGGCCACCTTGCTCGGACGAAAGCCGAAGCGGCTGATATAGTACAGGTTGAAGTCCTGAAGCGGGTACGGGCCGACCATGTCCTCCGATGATTGCGAGGGCTGCCGGCCGTCGGACGATCCCGGCACGAGCTCGGGCGAGATCTCGGTGTCGAGAATGGAGCGGAGAACGTCCGTGGCGGCATCGCCGAACGGATCGGTTTCGCATACCCAGTCGATGAGATGACTGATCAGCGTCTTCGGGACGGACGCATTCACCGCGTAATGCGACATGTGGTCGCCGACGCCGTACGTCGCCCAGCCCAGCGCGAGCTCGCTCAGGTCGCCGGTCCCGACCACCATCCCGCCCTCGTGATTCGCCAGCCGGAACAGAAGGGAGGTACGCGCGCCCGCCTGGACATTCTCGAACGTGATGTCGTACTGCTCTTCCCCGTGGTGAAACGGGTGATCGAGCGCTTCGAACATGGCTGCCGTGAGCGGTTCGATGTCGATCTCATTCGCAGACACGCCCAGCGAATCCATCAGCCGGTGTGCGTTCGTCCGCGTGCGCTCGCTGGTGGCGTACCCCGGCAGGGTGTAGCAGAGGATGTTTTTCCGCGGCAGGCCCAGGCGGTCCATCGTCCGGGCCGCCACGAGCAGTGCCTGCGTCGAGTCCAGCCCCCCGCTGATGCCAAGGACCAGCTTATCGATGCCCGTCGCGCGAAGGCGCTGCTCCAGGCCCTGGATCTGGATGTTGTATGCTTCGCGGCAGCGCTCGTCCCGCAGTTCCGGGTTGGCCGGTACGTACGGATACCGTTCCAGCGTCCGCTCAAGGGGGACCGATGCCGTCGGAACGTCGAAGTCGAACGGAATGCGGCGGAGCCGGGCGATGCGATCGCTATGCTCGCCCGCCGCGTCGTTAAAGCTCGTCATCCGCATCCGCTCCTGCTGTAAGCGTCCGACGTCGATGTCGGCCGTAATCAGCTGCTCATCGTCCGCGAAACGCTCCGATTCGGCCAGCCGACGGGCGTTCTCGTAAATGAGGGCGTGGCCGTCCCACGCCATGTCGGTCGTCGACTCTCCGGGCCCGGAGGCGGCGTAGAGGTAGGCGGAGAGGCACCGGCCGGACTGGTTGGCGCACAGTTGCCGGCGGTAGCCCGCCTTGCCCATCGTGATGTTGCTGGCGGAGAGGTTTGCGCAGATGGTAGCGCCCCCCATGGCCGCATACGTGCTCGGGGGGATGGGCGTCCACACGTCCTCGCAGATCTCGGGGAAGACGGTGAAGCCATCGAGGCTCGTCGCCTCGTACATCAAGTGGTTTCCGAAGGGGACCTCTTCCCCG
>JAAAOT010000341.1 GCA_009908725.1 Bacteroidota bacterium
CGACCGTCACCGTTTATAAGCCCTCGTTGTAATGCCAAAAGGTCTCGTTTTCCTCCTGAGTCTCCTTCTTCTGGGTCTTCCTCCGTCGGACGCCGAGGCGCAGAGCCGATCCGACCGCTACGTCATCCACGTATTCGAGCAGGGCGAGGTCTGTCGCTATCAGATCCGGGACCACGCCGACCAGGATCTCTTCCACATCCGTCCCGGCGGGACGGTCTCTATTCAGACGAAAGAAGCCCTGTGGGTTGACGTCACGGTCCAGGACGACGCCCGGGGTACGCCGGGGACGCGGAGCCGACGTTCCCTGGCGCTCCGACAGGAAAACGCCGGCGGTGTGGTCACGGCTCGCAGCACCATCGGCCGATCGACCGATCACAAGGTGCAGATTCAATGCTGCCCGGAGCGCGGGGCGCGAGACGAGTGCCCGAAGTGGATGGACGCGCTTCCCCCGCGCACGACGATGGGCACCGGCGATCCGGGGCTGAGTGGCCTGCCGGAGCAGGGTCCGACAGCCGGTACCGCGACCGAGCCGATGCAACCTCCGGGCGGTCCGGTGATGCGTGTCGACGAGAACTGACCCGGGCACGGGGGCACACCGTCCTCCTCGTTTTCAACGAGACCGCCCCGTTCAGCCGAAGCCGAACGGGGCGTGAGAGTCCTCCCAGCAACGCGTTTTATCGGACGACCGTCAGGCGCGTGTGGGTGGGCGTGCCGGCCCCGGATACGCGCACCAGGTACGTCCCGCTCGCCCAGGTCGACACGTCCAGCGGGAACCGGTGCTCCGGGCCGGCAGAGAGCGCGCCCTCGTGGACAATCGCCTGGCGGCGGCCGAGCAGATCGAAGACTTCGATCGTAACGTCGCTCGACTCACGGAGGACAAGCCCGACGGTCGCCGACGTGCGGGCGGGATTCGGTGACGGTGCGATGAGACGTGCGGGACCGGCGGGTTGGATGCGCACCGTGCGCTCCGCCGAGCGGGTCGTCGTGCCATCCAGGTCCACCTGTGCGAGACGGAAGCGGTGGATGCCCGGGTCGAGCGCCGGCGTGCGAAAGCGGTAGCTCTGTCCGACGTCGGTCGTCCCGGCCCCCTCGACAAACCCGATCCGGCTCCAGGAATCATCGCTCTTAGCGTGCTCGATGTGGAAGCCGCTGTTCGACTGTTCGGAGAGGGTGGCCCAGGTCAGCAGTGCGCGTCCGTTGTCCGACACGACATCAAAGGTCGACAGCTCCACCGGCAGCGCGTTGAACGCCGAGTTCGACCCCATCCCGAATTGTGAGAAGCTGGAGACGGTCGCGCAGACCGCTGAGCCGTTCACCGTCGAGTTGAGCGGCGACCAGGCGCTGCTCGAGGCGTCGCGCGTGAGCAGAACGACCTTCTGGATGTCCTGCACGCCGGGAACGGTCGACGCATCGAAGCAGACCTCCGCCGTGAAGCCGTCGAGCGTGTCGTCGACGTCGTAGACCAGGTAGTATTGCTCGTCGAAAATTACGTCGGGTGTGATGGAGGTGCCGTCATCGGACGTGGCGGACGTGCCGTCGAACGTGTTGTTGTACGGGCGTCGGTTGTAGGTCGCGAGCGCCAGCTGGCCTGCGGCGTTCGGGCCGGAAGAGAGTGCGATCGACAGGCGGTTGTCACTGAGGATCGAGCCGGTCTGACCCGAGGCAATGCTCGTCTCCGCGAAGTCGTCCGAGATCGCGGTGAGGGAGACCGTGTACGTGCCGAGGGCGTCGCCTTCAACCGTGGCGACGGTGAACCCTGCGACCGGGGAAATGAACTCGTAGGACGTGCTTGTAATCGGCGAGAGCGTCGTTTCCCGCCGGACGCGCATCACCTCATAGTCTCCGGCGGGTGTCCGGAGCGTTCCGTAGCCCTCCACGGTGCCGTCGACCGTGATGCTGCTCATCATGCCGAAGGACGTCTGCGTCGAGGTACTGCTCCACGTGGTCGGGGTCGGGGAGAACTCCAGGGGTGTGCTGTACTGGAGGAGGGGCGGGTCGTACGTGGTGGTGCTAAGCATGCCGGACGCGTCGGTCACCGCGCCGTAGCTGTTATCGCCCTCCGTGGGGCCCGACGTCTCGATGGCCTGGTACGAGTAGATCGTGCTGGGAGGGGTGCCGTTGCCATCGCGCAGGTCGAGCGCGAACGCGACGGACGCCTGCGACAGGTAGGAATCGCTGGATCCGGGCCAGCCGAGAGACTGCGCCTCCGCGATGGTTCGATACCGGATCAGCCCCTCTGCCCTGAATGAGAAGTTGAAGGGGCGCAGGTCGTACACCTGACCGGACCCGGTGGCGTTGATGAGAGTGTTCAGGTCGGTGTTCGTGTTCGGGTCGAGCGAACCCGTATCGAAGACCTGTGCGACCTCATTTGTCCCGACCAGGTCGAGCAGGTCCTGGGTCGTGATTTCGGTGACCTGTGCGGTCGCCGGCTGGTGAAGACCTGCCAGCAGGAGCAGGGCGACTAGCAGGATGGACGTACGTAGCGAAGAGAACATGGTGGTGTGGCGCTCAGTCAGGGATCCGTGATCTGGTTCCATCGCCGAAGGGGCATCCGGGATAGCGGGAGGAGGGAGTACACTTATATAGCGTGATGCCTGTGACCGAAAGGACACCCCTAGGGTGCGATATCGATTAAAGGCGTGATCCTCTCCAAAAGAAGCCATCAACTCAGCCAATGGCTGATGTATGGGGTGTAAGGCTCGGCAGAAATGCATGAACCGAACCAATGATCACGCAAGCGATCGGGTCATCGAGCCGGACGAATCAGCGTTCTAGCTGGTGAGAGTCGGCTGCCTGGAGAGCCTGACGTCAGTTGGGTGATATTCCGAAATAATACTGCACGCCATAAAGGTTTATCAATAATGTCATCGGCCTGACCAAAATCCGCCTGTTGTTAAATAGAAAATAAATACCACTCTGTATCGATGCAGGAGGCGAGTAGGCTCGTAGCGTCAGTTGCCTCCGTACCCGTCTATCGCTTACTCTAAGAGTCCGGCGGTACGAAACTTCGTAGCTGCCGACCTCGGTCATCATTACCCGCTCGCACCTCTCAGCGCCCGCATGCAGAACCACAACGAGATCGTCTCCTTCCTCTGGGGGACGGCCAACCTCATCCGCGATTCCTTTAAGCGCGGCAAATATCAAGACGTCATCCTGCCGTTTACGGTGCTTCGACGCATCGACAGCGTCTTGAAGCCGACGAAGGATGAGGTGCTGGAGACGTATCACAAGTACAAGGATGAACTAGACAACCTGGACGGGCTGCTCCGGAAGAAGGCCGGGTACGCCTTCTACAACACATCGAACTACACCTTCGAACGACTGCTGCAGGAGGATCCGAGTCAGCTGTCGGCGAACCTGAAGTCGTACATCGCGGGCTTCTCGCCGAACATGCGGGACGTGATCGATAAATTCGACTTCCGCAATACGATTGAGAAGCTGGAGCAGTCGGGACTGCTGTTTCAGGTGATGGAGCGATTCAAGAATGCCGATCTCCATCCGGATACCGTCTCAAACGAGCAGATGGGGCTCGTCTTTGAGGAGCTGATCCGCAAGTTTAATGAGGCGCTCGATGAGAACCCCGGAGAGCACTTCACGCCGCGTGAGGTGGTCCGGCTGATGACCGAGCTGGTGCTGGCCGGTAAAACCGATGTGCTGGGCGAGCCTGGACGCGTCTTCCGGATCTGTGACCCCTGTTGCGGGACGGGCGGAATGTTGACGGCCGCCCGCGATCGCATTTTCGAAATGAACACGGCCGCCGACATTTACCTCTACGGCCAGGAGGTGAATCCGGAGACGTATGCCGTCTGCAAGTCCGATCTTTACTTGAAGACGGAGGACGGCAAGGACGCCGATCGAATCGAATTCGGTTCGACGCTGGACGAGGATGCGCACGCCGGACAGCCGTTCGACTTTCAGCTGGCCAACCCGCCGTACGGCAAAGACTGGAAGCGCGACAAGAAAGCGGTGAAGAACGAGGCCGATCGGGGCGCGGCCGGGCGGTTCGAGGCTGGAACGCCGCGCATCTCGGACGGGCAGCTGCTCTTCCTTCAGCACATGATCGCGCACATGAAGCCGCCTCGCGAGGGTGGCGGACGCGTGTCCATCATCATGAACGGCTCGCCGCTCTTCACGGGGGATGCCGGAAGCGGGGAGAGCGAGATTCGCCGCTGGCTTCTGGAAAACGACTGGGTGGAAACCATCATCCAGCTTCCGGAGCAGCTATTCTACAACACCGGCATCGCGACGTACGTCTGGGTGCTCACGAACGTGAAGGACGAGAAGCGCCGCGGCAAGGTGCAGCTCATCGACGCGTCGGATATGTGGCAGCCCATGCGCAAGAGCCTGGGCGACAAGCGCCGCTACATCGGCGAGGGAGACAACGGCGACCCGGACCAGGTTGCGGAGATGTTGAACCTGTACGAAACGCTTGACGAAGACGACG
>JAAAOT010000084.1 GCA_009908725.1 Bacteroidota bacterium
GCCAGTCCGCGATCGCCTCGAAGCAGGTCTTGGATCTTCTCGTCGTCAATCGTAATCTCAAAGGTGGCCATCGTCAGTATGTCGGTTGATTCGATTGGTCTCGCTTCCAACCTGACAGAACGCGATGGCTTTTTCTACTCTGCCTGCTCAATTACACAAGTTTACGGACTCAACCCCGGCCGCTCCAATTCCTGGCGTCGGTCGTGTCTGCTAGAGGTCCTCTTACCGAACAATCGTGAGGCGCTGGGTCCTCCGCTCACCGTTGGCCGTTAACACCAGGAGGTACGTGCCGCTAGAGATTCCGCGCGGTGTCATTGAGTACGTTTTTCGTCCGGCGGTCTCGCGGCCGTCGACGAGTGTGGCCACGCGTCGACCCAGCATGTCGAACACCTCGAGGCGGATATCCGCCGCCTTCGGAAGCGTATACACAACCTCTGCCTGGGTGCTTACGGGGTGTGGTGCCGTTCCGAGGAGGGCGAGTGCGGACGGCGCTCCACGTTGTACTTCAATCGGGTTGGAGAGGGTTGCGGTCCCGTCGACATCCACTTGTCTCAGGCGATAGGTTGCACCATCCGCAGCAAAGGGCAGTTCATCGGCGTAGCGGTAATCCGTCGCTTCGGTCGTTGTGCCCGCCCCCTTCACCGTGCCGATACGTTCGAAGGGTGCGTTTTCGCCGATCTGCCGTTGGACTTCGAACCGGTCGTTGTTCTTCTCACTGAGCGTTTTCCATGTGAGCACGACGCGATCGTCGTCGGATGAAGCTTCGAGGTTGGCCAGTTCGACGGGAAGCACCGCATCATCCGCCACGACAATCTTCACGGTTGTGCTGTTCGTGGCGTAATTTCCCTGGCTGTCTTGGATGGAGTACGTAAACGAGTCGGTGCCGGTAAATCCAGGATTCGGTGTGTAGGTGATGGCACCGGCTGTATTCAGAGATACCGATCCGTCTGACGGCGACGAGTAGCCGGTCGCGGTGATGTCGTCCCCGTCCGCGTCATAGTCATTCCCGAGGAGCCCGGGGGCCGGAACGTTCAACGTGCGGCCTTCAAAGACGGAGTATCGATCGGTTCCTCCCACCGGTGGGCGGTTCGGATCGGGTTGTACCTCCATCGTAATCATGGCAGAACTCGACGGACTATCGTACTCATCTCGCATGCTATAGGTAAACGTGTCCGATCCTGTAAACCCGTTGTTGGACGTGTAGGTGACGCGCCCTGCCGTATTAAGCGAGGCGGAGCCGTTGGACGGTTGGAAGAAGGACGTCGCCACGAGGTCGTCTCCGTCCGGGTCGTAAGTCATTCGCGAGCACGCCCGGCGCGGCGAGTGTGGTCTCTTGGCCTCCGATCGCTACGTATGTGTCGTCATGGGCTTCCGGCGGTCGATTCGGATTGTACACATCTATGGTCGTGTACTCGATCTCCCCGTTGGTCACGACAGAAACCGAACCGTTCGACGGCGAGCTGAAGCCGCTGACGATCCGGCTGCTGCTACCGGGAGCGAGGTCGTTCGCAAGGAGCCCGGGTGCCGGCACGGACAGGGTGCTGTCCATTTTTACTCGATAATAATCGTCTCCAGCAACCGGTTGTGTTTGCGACGCCGGGATTACCGTTACCTCGACACGCGCAGAGGATGTCGACGTCGCACTGTTCGGATCGCGATTCCTGTACGTGAACGAGTCCGTACCTGTGAAGCCGGGATCCGGCGTGTACGTGAATTCACCGGCCGTATTCAACGACAGACTTCCATCGGATGGTGAGAAGTAACCGCTGGCGATGACGTCGTCATCATCCGGGTCGTCGTCGTTTTTCAGAACACCTGGTGCTGATACGTCCAGCGTCTGGCCCTCGACGACGGTGTAGGCGTCGTCGACAGTGATCGGCGGGCGATTAGAAGGCGGTTTCACGTCTATGAATACGGTTCCCGTGCTGGTACTGCCACCGTTAGCATCGCGGATATTGTAGGTAAATGAATCCGTGCCTGTGAAGCCTTCATCCGGGGTGTACGAGATCTCGCCTGCGGTATTCAGTGAGGCGGACCCTTCCGCCGGTTGAGAGTAGCTAACAGCCTGCATATCGTCGCCGTCTGGGTCGTAGTCGTTCTTCAGCAAGCCCGGAGCGGCGACCGTGAGGGTCTCTCCCTGCCGCGCTGTGTATCGGTCGTCAATAGCGATGGGGTCGCGATCTGGATCCGGCTGAACGGTTATTGTCACCGTGGTCGATGACGCAAGAGCCCCCTCAGCGTCACGGATGGTGTACGTGAACGAGTCGGTTCCTGAGAAGCCGTCGTCGGGCGTGTAGGAAAAGGAACCGTCCGTGGTAATAGATACGGTTCATCCGTTGCCCCCGAATAGCTGACTGCGGAGATCGGGTCACCGTTCGGATCGTAATCGTTCGCCAGTATGCCGGGGGCACCGAGAGACAACGTCCGTCCGGTTTCTACCACGTAGTCATCGTCAAGACCAACGGGCGCGGCGTTTTGAGCAGCGGCTGGAGTTGCGGTCGTCCAGAGGGTGATACATGCCACGATGATACTGATGCAACGTGAGATGATGGGATACTGTAGCGGTTCAGGCATAGAATCCGGGAGGCGGTTCGAAGGGGGAAGGGCTCACCACAGACGTAGGCGAGATGCACAGACCGGACAGGGACGGATCCGGTGTACCAGTATATGCGCAGAGACGCCGGCCACTATGACACAGAGGGGCGCGAAGGCCGATCCGTTGGTGACGGAGGGAGCGTTCACTGAAGGTATACGAAAACAAAGTGGGAGGCGGGCGTACATCGGCGTGTACATCTGCGACAGCTCTTCTCTGCGCCTCTACGTTTGATGAAAGATCTCACTACCGTTTCCGCGTCCCGGTCCCACGCCTACGAAAATCTGACACGGATCCAGGCGACGGATGCCTATGTCGGGCGGTTGCAGATCGACGAAGAGGATCAGCGGGAACGTCGCCAGGCGCGGGAGCTGGTGGCCGGCGTCACGCGCTGGCGCCGACACCTCGACTTTCTGCTGTCCGAATTCTACGACGGCGATTTCGACGACATGGAGCCGCACCTGCAGGTGATCCTGCGCCTGGGGGTATACGAGATCCTGCACCAGGAGACGCCGCCGCACGCCGTCGTCGATCAGTACGTCGAACTGGCCAAGCAGGCCATTCGGCCCGGTGCCGGCGGTCTGACGAACGGCATTCTTCGAGCGATTCTGCGAAAGAAGCACGGGCTTCCAAAGCCGCGGACGGGCGACACCGCCGAGGACCTCGCGATTCGCCACTCCCACCCGACCTGGATGGTTCGGCGCTGGTTGAACCGGTTCGGCCCGATGGATACGGCAGCGCTCCTGACCTGGAATAATCGCCGGCCGATGTTCTGTCTTCGGGTAAACACGGAGCGTGCCACCGTAACGGGAGTGACGAAGTGGCTCGACGAACACGACGTATCGTGGACGCGGTCGCCGTTCCTGGACGACGTGGTCCGCGTCCAGCGCCTGCAGACGGTCTTACACAGTGACCTGCTCGACGACGGTGTGGTGTCCGTGCAGGATGAGAGCGCCGGCCTCATTGTTCGATGCCTGGACCCGCAGCCCGGCGAAACCGTCTTCGACCTGTGTGCAGCCCCGGGAGGCAAGGCCGTCTACGCCGCCCAGCGGATGAAGCGGAAGGGTCATCTCCACGCGTTCGACATTCACGAAGGGCGCCTTGGACTTGTCGAGGACGCCGCCGCCACGCACAGATTGTCGGACGTCATCAAGGTAGAGGCTGCCGATGCCCGTGACCTACCGGGCCGAGGGGACGACCTCCTGGCCGATCGGGTGCTTCTGGACGTTCCCTGCTCCGGTCTCGGCGTGCTGTCGAAACGAGCCGACCTGCGCTGGCAACGCAACGAAGAAGACCTCGACGAATTGACCCAGCTCCAGGCCGAACTCCTGGACGCCGCTGCCGACCTGGTGGCACCGGGCGGACTGCTCGTGTACAGCACGTGCACTATCGAACCGGAAGAGAATACAGCCCAGGTCGAACGCTTCCTCGCAGACCACCCGTCCTTCTCCCGGGAAACGGTCGCCGGTCTCATTTCGGACGAACTCGTGACGGACGACGGCGACTTCGCATCCTTCCCGCACCGCGACGCCATTGACGGAGCTTACTGCGCCCGCCTGAGACGATCGGAATGACGGGGTGGAGGTGGGAAGGTGTGAAAGTGTTAAGGTGTGGAGGGGGTGATGAGCGGTCGACGCGGTATTCAATTCCGTATCCTCAACGCCCGGTCCGCAATCCCCAATCCCCAATTCCGCATCCCCACTCTCCAATTCTACATCCCGATTCCTGACAGCCCCCGACGCTGGATCTTTGGGGCATACATGTTGTACGTTTGCGCACTGCGCCGGTCGATGACCGCGCCCGTCTGAATTTC
>JAAAOT010000192.1 GCA_009908725.1 Bacteroidota bacterium
CTATCCCTTTTACTCCGGAGCGTGTTGCCTCACAGACTTTTGCGCTTCAGCGAGGTCTGACCGAACCATCTCCTCCGCCATCTCATCGAGAGTGTAGCGCGGCTCCCACCCGAGGCTCTCGCGCGCTTTGCTAGCGTCACCAAGTAGTAGATCAACTTCCGTCGGACGGTAGTAGCTCGGATCCACCTCGACGATGCACTCGCCACTCTCGGCGTCATACCCTTTCTCGTCACGGCCTTCTCCTTTCCAGACCACATCAATGTCAGCCGCGGCGAACGCCATGTCGACGAAGTCGCGAACCGATGTCGTCTTACCTGTCGCGAGCACGAGGTCGCGGGCCTTTTCCTGCTGGAGCATCAGCCACATGCCTTCGACATAATCCCTGGCGTGACCCCAGTCGCGCTTCGCGTCCAGGTTGCCAAGGTAGACTTTCTCCTGCATGCCCAGCTTGATACGAGCCACAGCGCGGGTGATCTTCCGTGTCACGAACGTCTCGCCGCGGCGCGGGCTCTCGTGGTTGAAGAGGATTCCGTTGCACGCGTACATGTCGTACGCCTCACGGTAGTTAACGGTGATCCAGTACGCGTATAGCTTCGCGGCGGCATACGGGCTCCGCGGGTAAAACGGTGTGGTTTCGCTCTGTGGGGTCTCTTGTACCTTTCCGTACAGTTCGGACGTCGACGCCTGGTAAAAGCGCGTCTCTTCCTCCATGTCGAGAATGCGGATCGCCTCCAGCAGGCGCAGTGTGCCCAGCGCGTCGACATTGGCCGTGTACTCGGGCGAGTCGAAGCTTACCTGCACGTGACTCTGCGCCGCGAGATTGTAGATCTCGTGCGGCTGCGTTTCCTGCACGATGCGAATCAAGTTCGTCGCATCGGTCATGTCGCCATAGTGAAGAAAGAATCGCACGTCTTCCTTGTGCGGATCCTGGTACAGATGATCGATTCGGTCGGTGTTGAACTGGCTCGCGCGACGCTTGATGCCATGCACCTCATACCCCTTCTCCAGAAGCAACTCGGCGAGATAGGACCCGTCCTGGCCCGTGACGCCGGTGATCAGCGCACACTTCCGATCGGAGGGCCGATCATCGGGAATTTTACTGGTGATCTCTTTCTTGCTCATCAGGAGACAGTGCGTCTAGAGGTGATAGAGGGATTCCCGAGCGACATCAGACACATCAAATCGACGTGGACTCGCCGTACGCCTCAAGGTGCGTTCCAGAGATTGCTCGGTCCCGCGTGCTTGAGCTTCGTGAGACACTCTTCACGCGATTCTGCGCAATCTAACGAAAATCACGGTTTCCGCGGTCTGCCCTTCGACCCGTTTCGCCGGGATGTACGGTCATAACGCGTGTACGATATCGTCTTCGTTCTCTCGGTACCAATCGTACACGTCCTGAATGCCCTCTCGAAGACCCGTCTTCGCCGACCAGCCGAGTGCATGCATTCGGCTGACGTCGAGCAGCTTCCGCGGCGTGCCGTCGGGCTTAGAGCGATCGTGTTCGATGTCTGCTGAACTCCCGGTCACGTCTCGGATCAGGTCGGCCAGGTCGTTGATCGAGATGTCTTCACCAACGCCCACATTCAACATCCCGTCCGGCGCGACATTCCTGATCTCTTCTTCCGGCGTTTCCAGCACGAAGCAAACCGCGTCCGCGAGATCTTGGCTGTGCAGAAATTCGCGCTTCGGCGTGCCCGTCCCCCACAGCGTGACGGTGTCGTCGGGGTCCGGCGCTTCGTGAAACTTACGGAGGAGAGCGGGCAGGACGTGGCTCGTCTCCAGGTCGAAGTTGTCCTCGGGCCCGTACAGGTTCGTCGGCATCAGCGTGATCATATCGTCGCCGTGCTGCCGGTGGTACGCTTCACACAGCTTGTGACCGGCGATCTTGGCGACGGCATACCACTCATTCGTCGGCTCCAGCTCCCCGGTGAGCAGGTGCTCCTCCTTCATCGGCTGCGGCGCATGCTTCGGGTAGATACACGTGCTGCCGAGAAAGACAAGGCGGTCGACGCCCACGCGGTGCGCGGCCTCGATCACGTTCATCTCGATCGCCAGGTTGTCGTACAGGAAATCCGCCGGATACTGATCGTTTGCCAGAATACCGCCCACCCGTGCCGCGGCGACAACCACAAGGTCCGGCTGCTCTGCCTCCATGAAGGACCGCGTCGCCTGCTGATCGCGGAGATCCAGCTCGCTGCTGGTCCGTCCGATCAGGTTCTCGTAACCGGCCTCCTCGAGGGCCGACCACACGGCGGAGCCGACCATGCCGCGATGCCCGGCAACGTAGATTTTCTGCGATGAACTCGAAAGGTGCATAAATCGCTTCGTTTCGGAAATGGACGGCTGCTAGTCAAACGCGCGAGACGCAAGCACGATGATCGTGAGTGCACTCGAAAGAATGCCCGTGACATCGCGAATGGTATTGCCGATGTTAATTGGGTCTTTCTCTTCTTTCTCCGGCTCTTTAACAACGCGGATGATGGCACCGTCATCCACCTCAGGGGTGCGCCTGAACCAGCCGGTTCGAACGCGGAAGGTCGCGCCCGATGCCTGGGTGAGAAATACGGCTTCGGTGTCGTCTCGCAGACCGCCCGCTCGCTCCAGGTAGTATTCGACGCGTCGCCCCGGCTCGAAACGAACGAGCCCTTCGTTGGCGACATTCCCGCGTATGGCGATCGTGTTCGGCCGAGGGGGTAAAACAATCTCGTCCCCGGGTTGAAGGATGACGTCATCATCCTCGTCCCCGCTAATCGCCGCATCCATCTCGACGATCACCTGCTCGTCCCCTCGAATGAGACGACCTCCGCGGAGATATCCCGTCGGCAAAACGCCCCCTGCGCGCTGCAGCACATTGCTGAGTCGCTCGTTATCTCGCAGCAGCGTGTACTCCCCCGGATAGCGCACTTCACCACGTATGATTACGGTCTCCTGCGGCTGAAATGTGGGGTCAGTCCGCACGAAGACCCGGTCCCGGTGCCGCAACCGAAACTCATCGGCTTCGGCCAGCACGCGGGCCGTGTCGGCTCGCGTCTGCAGGTCGAACGTGACTTGATTCGCTTCTGCCTCCGGCCCGGCAAGCGGAATCCGAATCGTGCGAGCCCGCTCTCCGGTTTCGTCGTTCGTGCGTATCATCCGGGTCACTTCCACCTCGAGTAGCGAGGCGCCCTCCTCAAATCCGTTCGCCTGAAGGATGATGTCCTTGAGCGTCAGGTTGTCCCGGAATTTGTACTCGCCCGGCTCTTTCACTGCACCCTCGATATTGACGAACCGCTCTTCGAGGCGTGTGACACGAGCAGGGAAGATGCGGATCTCGTCTTCGGGACGAAGCGAGAGGGAGGCCTGCCCCTCCCCTGCCAGCGCATCGCCAAGGTGAAACGGAATCACGCGCTCCTCACTGCCGTCATCCGACACACGATAAAGATCCGCCCGGCCGAGGAAAACGCCTTTCAGGTATTCGTCGTCGGCCAGTCCTCCCCCGAGAAATAGCAGATCGCGGATGGTCATGTCCTCGCGATACATGTAATCGCCGGGCTTGCGAACCTGGCCGGAGATGCTCACGAACCGCTCTGCCTCCATCTCACGAATGGATGCCACGTGCAGACTGTCGCCCGGTCGCAACACGACGTTTTCGGTGGGCACATCATCCATCGCCTCGCCCAGGTCGATCGACTGCACGGCCGACTTCAGGTCGTCCTGCACGCGGACGAGGGACGCTCGGTCGAGGTAGGCATCCCCCGTCAGCCCGTCCGCCTTGCCAACAAGATCGCGGACCGTCCGAACATCGGTGCCCAGTTCGTAACGACCCGGCTGAAAGACGGCTCCTGTGACTTCAACGGCGTTGATGCGCGTGGCAATCACCCGATCGTCCGCCTCCCGAATGCTGTACACCCGAACGCGGTCGCCATCGGACATTGGCACGTCGATCTCTCCCTTACGCGCGCCCTGCAGGTCAAAGTCGACAATCTCGCGCGCTACGGACGGATCCTCACGCTCGTCGTAGGGCACAACTCGGTCTACGGTGAATCGGTTGACATAGGCTTCTGCTTTCAATCCGCCGGAGTATCCCAGCAGGTCGCTGAACGTTTCGTTCTCCGTCAGCTCGTAGTATGCCGGGCGTTTGATCGCGCCGGTGATCGCGACGGTCTCTCCCCGCGGCGGCACGAACACGTAATCGTTGTTCTGCAGACTGACATTATCCGGGCTGTATCCTTCCAGAAGATAATCGTAAAGGTCGACCGTGGCCACAATCTCACCCTCCCGGATCACCTTGATGTTGCGGAGAGACCCACTCTTCATCGGCCCGCCCACGCTGTAGAGCGCGTTGAAAACGGTCGAGTACGCGCTGAGCGTGTATCCACCCGGCTGTGCAACTTCCCCGAGAACGAAGACCTTCACC
>JAAAOT010000142.1 GCA_009908725.1 Bacteroidota bacterium
TGCACGCTGCGTTCTGAATCTGCAAGCGACCGGAGGGCGCGTTCCCGGATTCGAACAACCCCGCACCGTACCGACGTGGATCCGCCCCACGTCGTTTACGCTTATGAGGTATCGGTCAGAGGTCTCCGGTGGGAGTCCGCGGCGAGGTCTCTCCGACTCAACACCTACTCCTTCACGAGCACCACCTGCGCGCGGTCGTGCCGGGCCTGGGCCTTCAGCAGGGCGCGGTGGGTTTCGTGATGCTCGACCGGGATCTCCGTCTGCTGGTAGACCATGCGCCGCACCTGTCGGAAGCCGTCCTCCGTTCGCTCGACGTGTGCGGAGAAGCTCGCGAACGGGGTGTCCTGTGCGACCGAGTCCGGGAGTGCTTCAACGGCGTAGCCGTCTGGAACGCGGTACGTGGTCGTGTCGACTACGGTGATCGGGTACGCGTGGTAGACGAACGGGACGTCGCGGTCTGGCTCGGCAACGGGCGGGACCATGCGTGAGCGCCCAGTGGGAGACAGCGGAACGAACAGGCGCGACCCCATGGAGCTGGCGAATCGCGGCAGGCGACTATTGATGGTGTACGTAAGCCTATTCGCCCGCGCAATCACGCCCTGCAGGTCGATTGACTCGATCCGTACGTTGGGCACGTCATACCGGCGAACTGCGAAGTCGTCGGCATCTTCGGGTGTCCAGGTGGCCGCGCGGTGCCGCAGGCTGTAGGTCGTTGCCCCGGTATGATGCGCGATCGTGATCGCCCCGGCATCTCCATTTGGTTTGAGAGCAATCTCCGTTGATCGGGTGATCACGTTGTCGCCAGCAGTGCTCGCCGGGGTGCGGACGAGTTTTCCGCCGTCGGAGGTGAGGAGAAGAGCGGGGCGATCGGCAATGCCCGGGTGGACCGTGTCGAACGGGAGTTGCTGGCTGGTCGCCTCGATCCAGAGGGTATCCTCCTCAACCGGTACGGTTAAGACGACGTGATTGAACTGGTTGGACGGAAAATCCTCGAGGAACGGTCCGGGAGTCAGGCCACGATCGATGAGTGCGGGCACCGCTTCAATACCGGCATACTCGAGCATGGCCCAGAGATAGTTCGTCAGCGCCTTGCAGTCGCCGTACCCCCGTTCGTGGACGTAGTCGGGTGAAAACGGCTTCCACCCCCCGAGGCCCAGCTGGATGCTGATGTACCGCGTCCGATCCTGCATGTAAGTGTAAAGGGTTCGGACGGTCTCCCGACGAGAGCTGCTTTCTGCCTGCACCTCGTCGACCTTGCGCTTCAATTCCGGGGGGAGGACCGTCCGGTTCGCCCAGAGCGAGCGGTACCACGCGCCGAGATCCAGCCAGGCGTGGCTTTCGCCGTCGCGCTCCTCGATCGTAAACCGGGTCGGTGCGAGGTGAAGGCGGGGCGCTCGATGGCTCCATCCCCGCGAATGGCTCAGCGACGGTTTCGAGGCGACGCTCTGCATCGACCAGGTGGTGTGTACCTCCTCGTCGCGGACGACGGTGTTCACGTCCATCTCGGCGTTCCGAACCGTGTGCCGGTACGGGAGGTCGTCACGGGTACTCACTTTAAACTCTGCGGCCACAACCGGGACGTCCGGCGCGGGCTGTGGCTGCCACGTCGGAAGGACAAAGTACCCCTCGTAGTCCACCTTGTACTCAAGCTCGACGGTGTAGGGGTACGTCGAGTGCGAGAGCTGTGCGTGAAGGATGCGTCCGTCCGTCGCCATGGTGCTGCCGCCGGTGAGGCTCACGTCGTGACGGTCCTCGTCGTCCATGTCTCGAATGATCTCCCCACTCGCGTCACGGATCACCCCGTCGAACGTCGCAATGTCCTTGAAGCTGTTGTAGTGCACGTTCATCCGGCTGTATTCACGTCCCTCCGGCGTGAAGACGGTGATGACGCGACGCACGGCGTACACGGCCTCTTCTCGGCTGTGGAGCGTGAGGTGACGCTTGTCGAGACGCACCACCGCGTCTGCCCCGTGAACGAAGGCGGGGTCCAGTTCGGTCACCGGATACTTCGGATCCGCGTCGGTCGGTCCACCCGCGGCTGCGTGGACGTCCGGTCGCGGCACGGCGAATGTGGCGAGCAGAACGGCAAGAAGCGCAAGCGCGCGGGGAAAGGTGGAACCGGGGGAAAGCATCAGACAGCGGGGCGGAGGGCCAAGTAGAACGGGGCGAGGCGGCGATGAGACTCAGTGGGAGGACGCATCGCCCGCGGGTGTAGGGTCTGCGGCGGCATCTTCTGGCGCCGCATCGGTCCGGCGGAGAACGATCGGTTCATTCTGCATGTCGATCATTTCCTGGTAGAAGGACCGCAGCCGGTCGTACACCGACGGGTCGAACCGAAGCGCACGGCGGATGAACCGAATCTGCATGCTGATGCCTGCGGGAGTGGCGCTGGTGATTCTCTGGAACACCGCGTCGTTCTGGCCGAGGCGAACGGCTTTGTTCTCCGGGAGGGCGTCCACTTCATATCCTTCCGGCAGGGCCATTGTAAGAGTGTACGTTTCCGTTTCCGGATAGGGAAAGTCGATCGTCAGACGCCGCTCCTTCGCGCTGAACGGGTTCTTCTCAGTGCGGTCCGTGAGACGGGGATGCACGTACATCCGGTCGCCGGACACCTGTGCATACGCCGGGATGGTGGTGGATGCTTTGGCCGTCAGAGGGGCAGACGGCGCGTCATCCCCTTCCACGGATACGTCCGTCACGGTCGCGCCGGGGGCAAGGACGGTGCCCGTGAGCCACTCGTCCGGGCGCTGATCGGCGATCGCCCGCCTGCTGGCAGCCGCTGCGTACGCCCGGTGCTGCACTTGAACGGACGCTGTCATCGTCCCGTCCGGCGAAAGCGTCGCACGGACCAGTGAGGTCCGGGCGTCCATGCCCGGAGGGCGAACCTGGGACCACCGCTCATTCTCGTGGACGACCCATCCGGTCAGGTTGAGCGTCTCCTCCGGAATCAGATCGCTCGAGAGGAACGGGTCGGTGGCGTCGACGAAGCGGTAGTCCATGTCGTCCTTGGCGGCCACGACCACGCTGTTAAACTGACGGACGAACGGCATCATCGAACTCGGCCGACCGTACGAGCGCGTGCCGATCAATACCGGGTGCGCGGTGACGCCCGAGAGCCGGAGCATCGAGCAAAAGAGAAGGTTGATTTCGGCGCGGGAGCCACTGGCGCGGGCCAGCACATCGTCGAGATCCTCTTCGGCGAAGACGCGCTCGGTCCCGTCCCATCCGACGCTCTCCGTCAGGAAGGCGTGCACGGCCTCAATCTTTTCGGCATCCGTCTCCGCGCCGGCGACAGCCTTCTGTGTCGCCTCCTCCACCGAATCGTATCGTTCGAGTTGTTTGCCGAACATATCATGGTTGAGCAGCTCGTCTGCCAGTGCATCCCAGCTTGGAAGGATCGGTTCGTAGTCGCCCAGGGAGATGCCTCTGATCTGAAATCGGACGCGCTGCCGGACGTTTTCCACCGAGCTGATGAACGGCTCCGGGCGCAGGGCCGGCACGTTCTCGACGACCCAGTGGCGCTTGGCCTCCCGACCGAAGGCGCCGAGGACCGTATCTTCCTGGTCGACAACGAAGGAAGGGTCGCCCTGAACATCATAGGTGTGATGGATTCCAGGCGGTACCTGCACGGCGTACGACGAGTACACCGTGGGTGCGCTGGACTGAAAATCCCAGGAGGGGAGGGAAAGGACGTCGTCAGAAAGGACCTCGTACCGGTATTCGATCACAGCGCCGGGTTGCAGTCCGGGCATCGTGAAGACAACTGACCGTCGTTCCTCGGTAAGCTCTTCTTCATAGACGTCGTCCTTCTTCAATTCTGTTCGCTGAATCGTCCCGTCGGGACGTCGCACGACCGTGTGCGCGTCGATGTCGCGGACCGATTCAAAGGGATGAAGCGGAATTTCGACGGTGCCGTGCTCCTCCACGCCGGCTTTCGTCAGGATTTTGACGCGCGTGGCGCGGGAGAGGATCAGCTTTCCGCTGCGTTGCATCTCGGTTTCGCCCACGTCCGACACGATGATAGCGGTTGCGTTTTCATCGGTCGGGTGGGCATCCAGGTCGACAAGAGCCTCCGGAATGTCGCCCCAGTCCGCCGGTGCGGGGTCGAGGACCTGGGCGCTGGCATGCGACGGGGGCAGGCCAAGCGCGGTGAGAACGAGCAGAACGAGCGCGTGGGCGCCCCGCTGAACTGATTGCGACGACATGTGAAACGGAGGGGTGAGGGGGGAATCGTGCGATTGATCAGGTGGCGAATCGGGTCACCGGGGGCTCCGGTCGGGCCCCGGTGATGTGAGCGGTACATTACCGGTCTCCGGCGGAGGAATCCGTGGGATCGTCTGCCGAATGTGAGGGGGCCGACGGTTCGGCTACGGCTGCTTTCTTG
>JAAAOT010000112.1 GCA_009908725.1 Bacteroidota bacterium
CACGTGCCTCACATCCTGTGCTACCGGTGGGAACGGACCACCACCGCTGCCCTCCGCACGATTCAGGCAGCCCTGATCGTCAGCATGGGTCACCCGCCGACAACAGTCACGCTTGCCGCCCGAAGCGCCGCCGCTTCGGGATCATCTCCGTACGGCGCGGTTGCGGCGGCCCTTGCTGCCCTGGGCGGGCGAAACGAGACGGGCGAAGTCCGCCGCGTCGAAGCCCTTTTCCACGAGGCCGGCACGCCGGATCGTCTTGCCGCAACCATCGCCGACCGGCAGCACCGCGGCGACAACGTGCCCGGATTCGGACATCCACTCTACCCGACCGGCGACCCGCGTGCCCGCATCATCCATCGCATGCTCCGGTCGCACTACCCGTCCTCGGAGGGCGCCGCGTTGACCGTCGCCGCCGATCGGGCCGGGCCGGACCTGCTCGGCCGGCCGCCGTCGCTCGTTCTATCGCTCACAGCGCTCGCCCGGGCCCTCGACCTCACCGACCGCGCGCCCCACGTGCTGCGCGCAGTCGCCCGATCGGTTTCGTGGATTGCCCATGCGATGGAGGAATACGCTGCGGAACGCGCCCTGCCGGTGGGCGCGGCGTACGACGGCCCGGAGCCGGCAGACGCCTCGGCCGACCACGCACCCGCAGCGTGACGGTAGACGCTAAACGAACGGACAGCCGGTCAGGGCGACGGTGCGGCCGACTCGTGCGCGGACCCGTCTCCTTCCGCCGCCCGGGCGATGAACTCCGGATACGCGCGAACGTCGTGCTCGTGCAGATCGAGTCCCTTGTGCTCCAGGTCACCATTGATCCGTAGCTCGATCATCTGGTCTAGGATGTAGAACAGTGCGTAGCTGACCGGGAACGTCCACGCAAAGGCAGCGGCGATGCCCACGACCTGCACGCCAACCTGTGCGATGCTGAAGCCGCTCGCCGCGAAAAGGCCGGCAGCCAGCGTTCCCCAGGCGCCGCACACGCCGTGAACGGCCACCGCACCGACCGGGTCGTCAATAATCTTCTCCAGCGCGTAGGTCGCGAACACGACGATCACACCGGCAACCGCGCCCGTCAGGATCGCAAACCCGGGGGTGAGGGAGGCACAGCCGGCGGTGATTCCCACGAGACCGCCGAGGACGCCGTTCAGCGTCATGGTTGCGTCCGGCGTCCCGCCGCGAATCCAGGTCGTTGCCATGGCCAGGACGGCCCCCGCGCCGGCGGCGAGAAACGTGTTCATCGCGATCAAGGCGATGTCCGTCGAGCCGGCCGTTGTCGACCCGGCGTTGAAGCCGAACCACCCGAGCCAGAGGATGAATACTCCCAGCGCGGCCAGTGGCAGACTGTGACCCGGGATCTCCCGAGGCGTACCGTCCGGTGCATACTTTCCGGCGCGGGGACCGATCACCAGCGCACCGGCCAGCGCTGCCCATCCGCCGACCGAGTGCACCACCGTCGAGCCGGCGAAGTCGATGAATCCAAGGCTCTCCAGCCACCCGCCCCCGTTGAACAGGCCGCCCCAGGCCCATGCGCCAAACACGGGGTAGATGAGACCCGTGATGGCGATGGAGAAGACAAGGTAGCCGTTGAACTTGATGCGCTCGGCGACCGCACCGGAGACGATCGTCGCCGCCGTCGCCGCGAACACCGCCTGGAAGAAGTAGAACGCGTAGGTCCACGACTCCGGCTGTCCCTCAATCCCGGTCAGGAAGAACCCGTCGGTGCCGATGAACCCGTTCCAGCTGCTTCCGAACATGATGCCGAATCCAACGATGAAGAACACCAATGCGCCGGCGGAGGCGTCCATGACATTCTTCATGATGATGTTGACGGCATTCTTGGCCTGCGTGAAGCCCGTCTCCAGAAGAGCGAAGCCCGCCTGCATGAAGAAGACGAGAGCCGCCGCCAGTATCGTCCAGACGTAATTCAGGTTGAGTTGGACGGCATCGGCGGCCGCGGTGGCCGCCTCTTGCGGTGCGGCAGCGGCCGTGGCCGGGATCAGCACGAGCAGGGGGATGAGACGGAGGGCAAACCGGGCACGAGGCGTCATTCGAGGCGAAGGGTGGCAGTCAGGGGAAAATGAGATCTGGACTTCCTGGAGCTGTCTAGCCGTTTGGCCGAAATAAGTCCGGCTACTGGCCATCAGCACGCCACACATTAAGGCGAGTGACCTATTTTATCAAATTGTTTTGCCCTGGAAGCGCTTTGTCCTAAAAGATTGGTGCACGTTGCCATTTTCACCTGAAAAGCTGAAGCATCCTCGACCATTGCGGTGAGGATGCTTCAATTCTTTTCGTAAAGCCGTCCGAGACCTCGTCGAAATCAGCAAAAGGTCAGCGTTACGGGCCAAAGCTCACGAGATGTTCACGGTCGGGCTCGTACCGCTCGATCGCTTCGACCTCACGACTCAGGAATTCTGTACCGGCTGCCCCTGAACACCTGTAAGCACATAAACACCTAAACACATAGACACAAAAAGTCTTACCCTCATTCCTCAATAGTGATACGGAAAGTCGCTCCAGTCGGCATCGCGCTTCTCCAGAAACGCGTCCCGTCCCTCCTGGGCTTCATCCGTTCCGTATGCCAGGCGCGTTGCCTCCCCGGCGAAGATCTGCTGTCCGACCATGCCGTCGTCGACCATGTTGAACGCGTACTTGATCATCCGCATTGCTGTCGGACTTTTCTGGTTGATGGTGGCCGCCCACTCCAGTGCGACCGTCTCCAGATCGTCGTGTGGGATGACGGCGTTGACCATTCCCATGTCGTGCGCCTCCTGCGCGGAGTAGTTTTTTCCGAGAAAGAATATCTCCCGGGCCTTTTTCTGCCCGACCTGTCGGGCGAGCAGCGCGGACCCGAAACCGCCGTCGAAGCTGGCTACATCGGGGTCCGTCTGCTTGAAGATGGCGTGCTCCTCACTGGCGAGGGTCATGTCGCAGACCACGTGCAGGCTGTGCCCGCCGCCCACGGCCCACCCGGGCACCACAGCGATAACGACTTTCGGCATAAACCGAATCAGGCGCTGGACTTCGAGGATGTGCAGCCGCCCGAGCTTGGCGGGGTCGCGCTCTCCTTCGTCGTCCGCGTACTCGTAGCCGTCACGTCCCCGAATCCGCTGATCGCCGCCCGAGGAAAACGCCCACTTGCCGTGCTTCTCCGACGGACCGTTGCCCGTGAGCAGCACGCAGCCGACGTCCGACGACTGGCGGGCATGGTCGAGCGCGCGGTAGAGCTCGTCCACCGTCTGCGGCCGAAAGGCATTCAGCACCTCGGCCCGGTCGAAGGCGATTCGGACGGTGCCGTGCTCGGTGGAGCGATGGTAGGTGATGTCGGTGAAGTCGAAGGCGTCGACTTCGGTCCAGGCGTCGGGATCGAAGGTGTCGGAAACCACAGGAGGACTGGCGGAAAGTGAGGAATAGCGAACACATGAAACGAGCACGCGCAACCGTCCGCCTGCGTTTCTGCAACCGAACACGTTGCCCACACAGCGGATGAAGGCGGTGCCCGTGTACTCCGTCATGTGAACGAGAGATCGAGCCTATCTCTGGCTCGTTCCGCGAGGCCATCGTCGAAGGTGCGTGGATACATCCGAGGAATGAGATTATCATTCGAAACGACGCATTCTCTACCTCGGGAAACGCAGTATATCGATTTGTAAACTGCTCGTTATTAAGAGCTTTAATTCATACATTGAAGTCTCAATGAGAGGTTGGTTTTGGTCTGTTTGTGCATGTAAACCTTCCTCATGTGTCGTTTTCGCGGAGAGAGGGGCTTCGAGTGATGTCGCCCAAGTTGGCAGCCTTCTTCCCATCCTATGTTGTCGGTCGTCCTCGGGGGCTGCGACTGGACTGTCTGCCGCGACGGACGGCTGAACCTGCGCCAGATCATCGACCCGTCTTGCGATCTCTTGAACGGACCGACTCACTCGATGCTCTACGGCTGTAGAAGTGCTCCTGTCCTCGCCGGGTTGATCGTGTTTGCGGTCACGCTCGCCGGGTGCGACTTCTCGGGAGACGATCGAACGCTTCCTCCCCCCGCTCCCCCGGACGTCTTTCCGACCGACCGGACCCCGGCCTGGAGTCCCGGCGGCGATCGCATCGCCTACCACCACGATGCCGGCGGAACGGAGGACACCACCGATGTGAGTGGCCTCTACGTCCTCAATCTCGACACCGACTCGACCTGGCTCGTCGTGGAGGGCTCGGCCCGAAGCCCCGACTGGCGGCCCGACGGGGAGCGTCTGGCGTTTTCGACCGGCAACATCTACACCGTCCGGCCCGACGGATCTGATCTACGGCAGGTGACCGACCACGGCAGCGCGTTTTTTCCGTCGTGGTCACCCGACGGCAAACGTCTCGCCTACGACGC
>JAAAOT010000353.1 GCA_009908725.1 Bacteroidota bacterium
GGGGATAGACCCGCCTCGCTCGCCGCCTGCAGCATGGCGCCGGCAGACGGCTCCAGAAGATTCCACGTCGCCTGCACGGCATCGAACAGCCGCTCCCCGTTGACCCGCACGCCCAGGGCTTTCTCCAGCGTCTCCGCCTGGCGTGGGCCGCTCAGCGACAGGCCGATCGCGACGCCCTCCTCGTGCCGAAGGCGCGCCAGCTCGTTGGCCACGGACGCATCCTCCAGGACGCCGGTTTTAAGCGTCGCCGAGTGAATCTGGTACAGGTCGATGTGGTCTCCCAGTCGCTCGTAGCTCTCGGGCCACTGCCGCTGCAGGACACTCAGCGAGTGATCCTTCACCTCATGCACGTCGGCGTCCACCTGCCAGTCGGCCGTGTACGTGTATCCCCACTTCGATCCCACGGTCGCATCGGAGGGCGCCCGCCCCCGTGCTCGCAGCCAGTCGCCGAGAAATGCCTCCGCGCGCCCGTACGACCGGGCCGCATCGAAGTAGCGAATGCCGAGATCCCAGGCCGCGTCCAGCACGTCATGCGTATGGCGGCGCAGGGCGTCGACCTCGCGGCGACCGTCGAGGTCATCTCCGTGGCCAAGATTGATGTAGCCGGGGCGACCCAGAGCGGCCAGGCCCAGGCCAATCGACGTGACAGAGAGACCGGTGGAACCGAACGAACGAGTTTCCATGCGCGAAGCGGTATGAGAAACGGAGGGTTGACGAAGTATACAGCAGATCGCCCTCCCACTCAATCGCTCAGGCAGCGCAGCACTCGGTGGCAGCCGTTCAAACAGCTATACAAATGATTGAACGCTCCTGACATCCCTACAGCATGCGCGGCGCGATCAGGCTGCCTGCCGCATGGAGACCGTCTCCGTCACCCGGTTCACGAAGGCGCCGATTTTTCGCGCGCCCTCGAGTCGGCCGGTCACGTCGCCGTTTCGGAAGGCCAGAAGGGTGGGCACGGCGGCGACGTCGAAGGTGTGGGCGAGATCCGGGTAGCTGTTGACGTTCAGCGAGATCACCCGGCCCCGGTCGCCCAGGTGCTCCTCGAGGCGGTCCAGGTCGGGCCGCGTGGCCTGACAGGCCCGACAGCGCGGCTCCCAGAAGTCCACAAAGACGGGTCCGTCCGCCTGGAGGACATTCGACTCGAAGAATGTGTCGATCAGCGGGTGGAGAGACTGTGACATGATGCGAATGCAAATCCTGAATCGTGACCCTGCGCCCGCCGCCGGTTGTTTCCTGCAGCAGACGTCGCGCATAAACGGCGCAAAAACCAGTCCGCCGGAATCTACTTTTGCCTGCATCCGCAACGTCGCCAAATCTTCTCGATCAGGCGCCGCCTTCTGCCGCATCCCACACGAAATCCAGGAGCGGTCGCGCGTCTTTCCCCATCTGAACGACGTCCTCTGCGAAGTCGGGCGTCATCAGCGCCTCATCGTCAATTTCCCGCGTCACCAGGTAGTGCTTCCACCGGAGGACGTCCGCCAGGTCCTCGTCGTCTTTGTACTGGGAAAAGCCACGCGGCATGCCGGTGAGCGTGTCGTCGCGGCTGTGGACGGGCAGCCCGCGTTCTTCCATGCGTTGTAGTAGCTCAAAGAAAACCGCCGGCGAGCTGGCGATGCGTTCGCGCACCGGACGCAAGTATTTTACCGCCGGCTGGTAAAAGCCACCCGCCAGAAAGGACGCTCCGGGCTCGACGTGGACGTACACGACGCCGTTCTTATCCTTGCTCCCGCTCCGATCGAACACGCATCCGACATTCGTTTTGTACGGCCGCTTGTCCTCCGAGAATCGGGTGTCGCGGTAAATGCGGAAGCGGGACTTCTTCGGATCGCCCGTGAGCGGAAGCCCCGCGTCGTGCATCCGGCGAGCGACATCCGCGATCAGGCACTCGAGCGGCCCGCGGAGTTCGTCGACGTACGTGTCCTTGCGCGGCTTGAACCAGTTCCGGTCGTTGTGGTCCTCCAGCTTCCGGAGAAACTCGAACGCCTCGTCTCGAAACCCCGGAAACGGTGGGTATTCCATCAGGTCGGTCATGCGGCAAACGGCTTATGACGAGAGGATACTCGGTGGGAATGGAAACTACGATGCCGGCCCGGAAAACCGTAATGCCGCGTCGAGAACGTTGCAGCAACCGCGCGCTGCGGTTCGCCCCCTGCTGCACCGTCTTCGCCCCTGCCACGATCCCCAACGGATCTGGCAACTTCGGTCCTCGTATTCTTCGCCTGACTGCTTCTCGCCCACGACCGGACGCCATGACCCCGAACGACCGATCCATCGTAGGTCTCGTTTCGATCGCTCATGCGATGGTTCACACCTACGAGCTGTCGATCCCGATTTTTGTGACCGTCTGGAGCGACGCGCTGCAGATCCCGAACAAGGAGCTCGGGCTGATGGTCGGGCTCGGGTACGCGCTGTTCGGGCTCGGTGCCATTCCCGGAGGCATCCTGTCCGACCGGCTCGGGTCGCGCGGCCTGATCGCGATGTGCCTGGCCGGGATGGGCGGGTCGTTCGCTCTTCTCAGCGTCTCGTCCAGTCCATGGGCACTCACCGCGTCGATGGCCGCCTGGGGCATTGCCGCGAGCGTGTACCATCCGGCCGGGCTTTCCCTTATCAGCAAAGGGGTGACGCAGCGGGGACGCGCGCTCGCCCTTCACGGCATGGCCGGCAACGCAGGCATCGCGCTCGGCCCGCTGACGACGGCGCTCCTCCTCGCCTGGATCGGCGACTGGCAGTGGGTGGCGCTGATCCTGGCCGTCCCCGCCGCCATAGCAACCGCCTACGCGCTCTCGTCAAGCTTCGACGAGCACGCCGCGGAGGGGCCCGATCTCTCCCCGACCGAAGACGCATCCGACCACGTGCTCCGGCGCCTCGGGACGACGTCCCGGCAGCTCTTTGCCACCGCGTTCGCCGGCGTGTTCGCCATCGTGATGCTCTCCGGCCTCTACTACCGGGGCGTCCTCACCTTCCTCCCCGACCTGCTCGGCGACGTCGTCACGTTTCAATTGCCCCTCGGCCTGGACTCCGAGCACTACGTCTACGCCGGCATCCTGATGATCGGCATGCTCGGGCAGTTCGTCGGCGGCCGCCTCACGGACCGTTTTCCGACCGAGGCGAGCATGCTCGGTGCGCTGACGCTTCTGTCCATTATCGCGCTGGCGTTCCTGCCCGTCGTGCAGATCAGCACCGCCACCGTCCTCCTCGGGAGCGCGGTGCTCGGCTTCTTTCTCTTCCTCGTCCAGCCGCTCTACCAGGCGACGGTGGCCGAGTACACCCCGGCCCGGGCACGGGGCCTGTCGTACGGCTTCACGTATCTCGGCGTCTTCGGCATCGGCGCCATCGGCGCCCCGCTGGCCGGATGGCTGCTCGACACCTCCGGCCCGATGACGCTCTTCGGCGTCCTCTCCGCCGTCGCCCTCGCCGCCGCCGCCCTCAGCGGCTGGCTCCTGCTCCGGTCGCGTCGCGCGGACCTCGCGGCCTCGTCGTGACATCGGCCCCGGTCTCTTTGAGTATCCTGGTTTCGGCGATCGAAAGAGCTTGAGATCATCGGATGGAGAAGCGCCCCCACCTCTGTGCCGATTTTTGGCTTGACCCAAAAACCGGCAAAAAAGGTCAAGGCCTGCCGAAGATCGGCTATGGGTCCGGTCCACTACGCTGAAATTCTTCGAAGGGCCGAAGGTCATCCCATGGACTCAACCTCTCTACGAGCCTGGACTCGCAGTCTAGCGCGTCGCTTCGAGGTTTCAAACAGGAAGAATTTCCCCGCAGATGCGTGGCACCAGTCTGCAGTGGAGGGAAATGGAGGGCCGCTCCGCTCCCCGGCCCCTCTAAACGCCGATCTTCGCAAGGGCCAACTGCTGACTAGAGGGGAAAAGCTGTGTGTAGGTTTGTATGTCTGTAGGTATTCAGTTTGCCAACCGTGCCGCGACGGAAGTACAGGCGCTACGGCCATGGCCTGCAGTTCTCCCCCGGCCTTGCGCGGTTCGTCGTCTCGAGCGCGGAGCCAAGCCACGCTCAGAACGAGTCGCTGTTTGAGCGAGCTTGTCTCGCGAGTTTCGACTCGTTCCGTGGCGCAGGCGCAGTGCTAGACGAAGCGCGCCCAGCCGGCGATTTTTTTTGCGTCTCGTTTTTTTGATCGCTCAAAAAAAGGAGACATAAACGAGCGAGAAACCTTCCAAGGGGCAAAACAACACCACACCAAACCCCCAGGCTGGACTGTTCACGGACTGTGGATAACTTCACCGCCATCCGGACGCCTGTCCGGATCAACCCCAATAACAGACATACCAGCCCCGATTGCGCACCGGAGCGGGCCCCGTACGGCAAATCACCTATTGCCGTTATTACCTAATGCTCAGA
>JAAAOT010000115.1 GCA_009908725.1 Bacteroidota bacterium
TAGTCGTAAAACGTAAGGTAGAGGATGTTCGGCTCATCGAGGCCTTTGTACGTGAGCGCGTACACGTCCAGCATGCCGGTCCCCATGATGCCATTTTCCGTTTCGTAAGTACAACAGACGAACTGGGAAAGCCCCGGCCGCTGGCAGAGACTGGGGAAATCCGCCGAATGATGATCAGGCGTCGGGTCCGTGGGTACGGCGTGCCGCGCTCCCTAACAGGTTGCGATCAGTATACGGGTTCGACGAATTATTTGCTGAAATAAACCTGAGGTGGGCAAAGGGGCAGGGATCGACGGCCCTCGTCGTCGTCGGCGGTGGGGCGTGTCGGACTACTCGTTCCGGGGGGCGGAAGGCGTCGCCTCGTCAGTCTACGGTTCGAGCTTTGCCAGCAGCCGCTCGGTTTCCCTGGTTTCCCGATCGTCCTCCCCGAGCGTAGACCGCAGGGTTTCATGTTGCCGGCGCAACATCGCCGCGGCGGCGTCCCCGGCCCCCGTGTCTGCCAGTATCTGCGCATGCCAGCGTTGCGCGCGGAGGACCAGCGTATGGGTGGGGCCGAAGGCATCGACCAGGATCGCTGTCCCCTCGCGAACATGCCGAATCGCTTCGGAGTGCCGCCCGCGTTCCGCCAGTACACGTGCATGGCCGACTGTGGCCCAGCCGATGCGGGGGTGCCCGGGCGGAAACGCACGTCGGGCTGCGTCGATTGCGCGGATGAAGAGTGCGTCTGCCACCTCAAGGCGGCCGGTCTTGTGGACGACCTGCGCGCGCAGTGCTAGGCTCGTCGCGGTCACCGGGTTGTCCGGTTCCAGCACGCGCAGCGCCATCGACAGCGCCTCGTCGGTTAGCGAGTCGGCCAGCGGCAGGTTCGTGTCGTCGACGGCGGCGGCCAGGTTGCTCAGGGTAAAAATGAGCTGCGGATGGTCGCCGTCGAACAGCTCGCGCTGCATCTGAATGGCCTTGCTCAGTAGGGCTTCCGCCCGGTCGCGGTCTCCGAGCCGCTGAAGCGTCATCCCAAAGTCGTTGAGGAGGAGGGCCAGGGTCGGGTGCGGTGTCGGGAGCCGCTTGCGCTGCATGGCGAGGAGTTGCTCAAAGACCGGCACCGCCTCGTCCAGTCGCCCGGTTTCCTGATGCAGGAGCGCCAGGTGCTGGAGGGTCGACATCCGGGCGGTCTGGACGGCCACTGAATCCGCATCCTGCGAGAAGGCAAGCACGTTCATCGCCTGACGAAGGCGCGCCTCGGCCCGGTCGTACGCGCCCTGCTCCAGGTGCAGGCTGCCGAGTTCGGACAGGATGGCGCCCACGTCGAGCGAATCGGCATCGGGTGTTGCGCGAAGCGCCGACAGCCCGTCCCCGTATAGCGACTCCGCCCGCTCGAGGCGCCCACCGAGGACCTCAGCCTTGGCGAGCGAGCGGAGCGTGCGCGATCGTTCCACCGTGGGCGCCCCGTGATGACGTTGCAAGACCAGCGCCGTGTCGAGGAGGCGGGACGCGTCGGCGTAGCTGCCGTGGGAGGTATGCGTCTCCCCTAGCACACTCAGCAGGGCTGCCCGCGTCAGCGGCTGGTCGCCCAGGTCATCGTTCAGCATCTCCTCCCCGCGATCAAGGAGATCGAAGGCCGTGAGAGTGTCGCCGAGAGACCGGCTGGGGTCGGGCGCACGGAAGATATCCACGAGGAAGCCGGAGATACGTTCAGCTCGCTCGGTTTCTTCCCTCGCTACATCGCGCTCAGCGGATGCTATGCGCGCCTGCGACAGTGCGATGCCGAGTCCACCGACCAGAGCGAGGATGACCAGCGCGCCGGCAGACACGCCCACGCGGTGCCGGCGAATGAATTTGCCGGCGCGATAAAGCGCGGTGTCCGGCCGGGCACGGACTGGCAATCCGTCCAGGTGCCGCTGGAGATCGTCTGCCAGGGCATCGGCCGACGCGTACCGCCGGTCCGGGTCCTTGCGAAGCGCCTTCAGGATGATCGTGTCGAGGTCTCCGGTTAGCTGCCGACGGAGCCCGTCGGCTGTCGTCCCCCGGGCGCTGGCCTGCTGCATCGGAGAGTCGCCGCTCGTTTCCGCGAGCCTGTCGCTCGGTGCGACCGGTGCGCGGTCGCAGACGAGCCGTTCGAGGTCGGCCGGCGTTGCATTGTGGAGATCGTAGGGCCGGCAGCCGCTGAGCAGTTCGTACAGGAGTACGCCGAGGGCGTATACGTCGGTCGCCGTTGTGACCGGCCCGCCACGGACCTGCTCGGGGCTGGCGTATTCCGGTGTCATGACGGCCATCCCGGTGCGCGTAGTGCGGTGCTCCGGCCCGGCCTCCTCAAGCAGCTTTGCAATCCCGAAGTCCAGCAGGCGGAGGGCGCCGTCGTCCGTGACCAGCAGGTTTGCTGGCTTGAGGTCGCGGTGGACGATCAGGTTCTGGTGCGCGTGGCTGACCGTGCGGCAGATCGTAATGAAAAGCCGGATACGCTCGCGAACGGACAGCCGTCGGGCATCGCAGTAGACGTCGACTGCCTGTCCGTCGACGTACTCCATTGCGAAGTAGGGGAGACCGTCGTCCGTCACCCCGCCATCGAGGAGCCGAGCGATGTTCGGGTGTTGAAGACGAGCGAGGATCTGGCGTTCATTCAGAAACCGGACCAGCAGGTCCTCCCCTGCAAGTCGATAGCGGACAACCTTCAGGGCGACGCGTTGCTCGTACGTACCGTCATCCCGTTCCGCGAGGTAGACGGTGCCCATCCCTCCGCGGCCAATTTCACGGACGATGCGGTACGGACCGACGCGATCTCCCTCCCGGGAAGCACGGTCCAGCGAAGCAGACCACGATCCCATCAGATCGCGGGCAAGCCGGTCGAGCGGACCCGTCGCACCGTGGGCACCGAGAAGGGACTCGACCTCCATCCGGAGATCAATGTCGTCCCCGCACGCGGCATCGAGAAAAGACATGCGCTCCGTCTCTGGCCGTGCGATCGCACGGTCGAACAGGTCTTGAATCGTTTCCCAGCGCTGAGCATCCATGACGGTCGCCTCCGGATCCTGTCGTTGCGGTCATAGCATCCTGTCCACGTTTCCTACAGCGGATTATCAGGCCAGACGGGCTCACCGGGCCGGAGGGTCTCCGGCGGATTCGACCGTTCCGTCCGCCAGCTCGCGGTTTAACCAGGCGCGGGCCAGATTCCAGTCGCGCTTGACCGTGGCCGGCGACACGTCGAGGGCCGTCGCCGTTTCCGCGATCGAAAGTCCGGCAAAGAAACGGCACTCCACGACGCGGTGCTGACGGTCGGAGAGTTCGCCGAGCCGGTCGAGCGCATGGTCGAGCGCAAGGATGTCCAGTGCCTGATGATCGGTCATGAGGGGCGCGTACTCGATTGGCACGCGCGACCGGTCGCCGCCACGCTTCTGCGCGTTCCTCCTCTCCGCATAGTCGACAAGGATGTAGCGCATGGCCTGTGCCGCAATCGCGAAGAAGTGAGCGCGATCGCGGTACTGAATTCGGTCCAGATCGACGAGCTTCAGATAGGCCTCGTGCACGAGAGCGGTCGTGCTCATCGTGTGATCCCTTCGCTCGCCCTGCATCCGGCCGTGCGCGATGGCACGTAGGCGATCGTAGACGATCGGCATGAGGCGATCCATGGCGTCGTCGTCGCCCGCCGAAGCGGCGTGCAGCAGTTCGGTCACGTCTTCCGCAAGGTCCATGTCCTCCTCCCGTACGCATTGAAAGACACGCGTGGATCATGCACGGGAAAGATAGGCACCCGTGATGGGAGAAAAAAGAGTTCTGGCGGACGGTGAGCCAGTTTGCGCCCGGTTCCGGCTGTAGGGAATGGATGCCGACCGGTCGCCGCGCTCTCGGGCCTGCTGACCGTGCGCACGTCGGTCCGGTAATCCATCGGTTCACCGCCTCACCACTTACGCCTATATCCATGTCCCACGCTACCGGCTCCACGTCTTTGCTTTCCGGCCTTCTGCGCGCCCTTTCCCCCCGGCGGCGCATCCTCAGTCTCTGTTTGATCGCGCTTATGTGCCTCACCGGCGTGGGCGGGTGCAACATTGTTGCTGCCTACATCTGTGCGCTTCAGGGCGGATACGTCGACTTCGGCGGCTTCGGTGAGGCGACGGCCGTTGTATGCAACATCGGAGGCCCGGAAGGGGCGCCGCACAGGGTATCGACGACGGCGATCGCGGACGGGGAGTTGTTCTGGACGGAGGGAAACCGGCAGATATTCGGTACCACCCGTGGCGGTACGGAGGCCCGGAAGGTATATGACTTCGGACGTTTTCCTGTCGGCCTTGCTGTCGTGCCGTCGACCGGCCACGTCTACTGGACCGACCTCAAAACGAACAGCCTCCGCC
>JAAAOT010000242.1 GCA_009908725.1 Bacteroidota bacterium
GGCGACAACGCGACGTTCAAGGTGGAGCTGATCCAGCCGGTGGCGCTGGAGGACGGGCTGCGCTTTGCGATCCGCGAGGGCGGGCACACCGTCGGCGCCGGCGTCGTGACTGAGATCCTCGACTAACGCAGTGCTGTCGGTTGTGAGTGGCGGCGACGGCCGCAACGTGCCGTCGCCGTCCTCCACCTTCGACGTTTGAAAATCGACCCGAATACATGGCTACGCAGCAGAAGATTCGCATCAAGCTGAAATCGTACGATCACACGCTCATCGACAAGAGCGCGGAGAAGATTATCCGCACGGTGAAGCAGACCGGCGCCGTTGTAAGCGGCCCGATTCCGCTTCCCACGGAAAAAAAGGTGTACACCGTGCTGCGTGGACCGCACGTGGACAAGAAGAGCCGCGAGCAGTTCGAGCGCCGGCACCATAAGCGCCTGATTGACATTCTGTCGTCGAGCAGTGACACCGTCGATGCGCTGATGAAGCTCGAGCTTCCGAGCGGCGTTGACGTGGAGATTAAGGTGTGACCGTGCAAGGATCGCCGTCGAGATCCCCGGCGCGCTGGCTCCTCTGTGCATGGCACGGTGGGTACAGCGCTCTGATCGGGATCGGACTCGTCTTCGCCGCAACGGCACTGGCCGGCTGCGACACAGGGACGAGCAAGAGTGAAAGCGCATACCGAGCGTTGACCGGGCAGTGGGAGATCGTGAGCCTCCGGGTGAGCGGCGTCTCCTACACGACCGAAACGAACGAGCGGTATGACACGCTACGATTTGCCTTTGCAGATACGACCTCGGGGCGTGAGTATCGCCTCGACGGCGTCAAAAATGATCGGGCAATTCTGGGCGCATCGGGTCGCGTCCGAATCGTGAACTCCCGACGACTGGCGCTGACGACCGGGTTACCCGAGCCCGTTGTTTTGAACTACGACATTACACAGAGCCGCCGAGCGACATTGACGGTTCCGCCGGGTCCCGGCACCGGGGCTGATGGACTTCTCGATACCGTGCTTCCCCAGGGCAGCTGGGCCGAAGCGCAGTCCATCGAACTTCGGCTCGAACGGCTGTAGGCAAATTGCCGCAGCCGAGCCCGGCTCCGAACCATCGCCACTGGCACCACCCTACGAAACGATTCACGACCATGAGTAGCGGACTGATCGGAAAGAAAGTCGGAATGACGAGCGTCTTCGACGACCAGGGCAATAACATTGCCTGCACGGTCATCGAAGCCGGCCCGAACGTCGTGACCCAGGTCAAGACGGAAGACGGACCGGACGGGTACGATGCCGTCCAGCTTGCCTTCGACACCAAGAAGGAGAAGAACACGACGAAGGCTATGCAGGGGCACTTCGCCTCTGCCGGAACCGAGCCGAAGCGCGCGATCGCTGAGTTTCGCAATTTCTCGCACGAGGTCGAGCGCGGCGATGAAGTCCGCGTCGACGACCTGTTCGAGGAAGGCGAGACGGTAGACGTGGTCGGCGTCTCGAAAGGGAAAGGCTTTCAGGGTGTGGTCAAGCGCCACGGCTTCAGCGGTGTCGGCATGCGGACGCACGGTCAGTCCGACCAGCAGCGGCACCCGGGTTCGATTGGCGCCTCCGCTGATCCCTCCCGCGTCTTTAAAGGTACGCGGATGGGTGGACGGATGGGCAACAGCCGGACCAAGATTCAGAACCTGAAAGTCGTGAAGGTGCTGCCCGATCACGGAGCGATCCTGATCAAAGGATCGGTCCCCGGTGCGACGAACAGCTACGTGGAGATTCACAAGAAGAAGCTTCACGAGAAATAACCACGGTGCGGCCAACCCGTGAAACGGGCGCCCGTTGGCGATTGAGTGCATTTCAGCTTCTCCGCCCACCGGGCTGAATGAAGCCGATGCCGACGACCGCCGGCCGAACGACATGCAGCAGCGACGGACTGAGAACCTCAAACGATAGCACGATGGAAGTCGAAATTCTTACAGATGATGGGGCGGCCTCGGGACGGTCGGTGACGCTTGACCCGACGATCTTCGAGATCGAGCCCAACGATCACGTGATCTGGCTCGACGTTCGCCGCATCCAGGCCCACAAGCGGCAGGGTACTGCGAAGACGAAGCAGCGGAGCGAGATTCGCGGCTCGACGCGCAAGCTCTACCGCCAGAAGGGGACCGGTAACGCCCGTGTTGGTGATGCTAAGTCGCCCATCCGCAGAGGCGGCGGTCGCGCACACGGTCCTCAGCCGCGGAATTACCGGCAAAACCTGAATAAGAAGACCAAGCGGCTGGCCCGGCGCTCCGCGCTCACCTATAAGGCGCAGGACGAAGGCATTTTCGTCGTAGAGGACTTTGACCTTGACACACCGAGCACGAAAGCGGTGTCGTCGATGCTCGAGGCGCTCGATCTCACCGATACGAAGGTGCTGATCGTGACCGGCGAGAACCAGCCAACGCTCTACCGCTCCGCGCGGAATCTGCCGAAGGTCAGCGTGCAAGAGGCCGGAAGCCTGAATACGATCGACGTGCTGGACGCCCAAGCCGTCGTGTTGCAGGAAAGTGCGCTGGACGAGATCACACGTGTTCTCTCCGTCGCCCAGCCTGCGTAATTGCGGCTCCTCGCCTTCCAGCGTGCGGGGATGCCCCGCACCACCCATTGATCCATAGTCACTCGCCGAGTCATGAGCAAACGCGTCCTCATTCGACCGCACCTGACGGAGAAGTCCTACCAGCTCCAGCAGGACGGAAAGTACACCTTCGTCGTCAACCTGAAAGCGTCGAAGCCGGAAATCCGAAACGCGGTGGAGCATCGGTTCCCGGGCACCATCGTCACCGACATCCGCACCATGGTCGTTCCCGGCAAGCGGCGGCGTCAGTTCCGCCAGGGGAGAATGATCGAAGGCCGGACGTCCGGCTACAAGAAGGCGATCGTGACGCTGGATCCCGACGGAGAGCAGATCGAAATTAGCCCCGACATGTAAGCCGAGCCGGCGGCTTGACGTCCGTCGGATTCCGACCGCGACACTCTTTGCTCACCCCGTCTCAGCGAAGCGTCGCCTGCGCCCGACTCAAGAGTCGCGGCCAGGCCACACGAGACTGAAGCCATCTGAATCACCATGCCGATTAAGAAGCGCAAGCCGACGACGAACAGCCAGCGCCAGTACTCGGTCTCCGGATTCGACGAGATTACCACGTCGGAGCCTGAGAAGAGTCTGCTGGAGCCGCTAAAGAAGAGCGGCGGCCGCAACAACCAGGGCCGCATGACCATGCGGTACCGCGGTGGTGGCCATAAGCGTCGTTACCGGAAGATTGACTTCAAGCGGAACGACAAGGACGGGATTCCCGCCCGCGTCGCCACCATTGAGTACGACCCCAACCGGTCCGCCCGAATTGCCCTGCTCGTTTATGCGGACGGGGAGAAGCGGTACATCATCGCGCCGGACGGCATCGAGGTCGGGCAGACGGTGATGAGCGGCCCGCAGGCGGAACCGGAGCTGGGCAATTGTCTCGCTCTGAACGAGATCCCGCTTGGCACCGTGGTTCACTGCATTGAGATGAAGCCCGGGAAGGGCGCACAGCTCGCCCGTGCCGCCGGTACGGAGGCGCAGCTCACGGCTCGTGAAGGCAAGTACGCCACGCTCACGCTTCCGTCCGGGGAAACGCGCCGCGTTCCCGCCCGGTGCCGTGCCACAGTAGGAACGACGAGTAACGTGGATCACATGAACCTGCAGCTCGGCAAGGCCGGGCGCAAGCGGTGGCTCGGCCGCCGTCCGCGTACTCGTGGGGTAGCGATGAACCCGATCGACCACCCGATGGGTGGTGGTGAAGGCCGTGCCTCCGGAGGTCACCCGCGGTCGCGCAAGGGCGTGCCGGCAAAGGGTTACAAGACGCGGAAGCGCAACAAGGATTCCAACAAGTACATCATTCGGCGCCGGACCGAGAAGAAGAACCGCAAGCGGAAGTAAGTAGCCGCATCGGGCCCCTTGCTGCCCGATGAGACGTTCCTCCGCGGCGGTCCCGGCCGTCCCACCATACGCCGAACACAAGCAGACAGACCGACATGCCCCGTTCTCTACGGAAAGGCCCTTACGTTTACTACAAGCTCCAGCGCAAGGTAGACGCGCTGAACGAGTCCAATAAGAAGAAGGTCGTCAAGACCTGGAGTCGGGACTCGTTGATTACGCCCGACTTCGTGGGGCACACGTTCGCTGTTCACAACGGCCGGCAGTTTATCCCGGTGTACGTGACAGAAAACATGGTGGGCCACAAGCTCGGAGAATTTGCTCCGACGCGCACCTTCAAGGGTCACGCCAAGTCGAAGGTGGACAAGCGGACGCGCCGTCCGTAGTCCGCAGACGACACCCCGACG
>JAAAOT010000172.1 GCA_009908725.1 Bacteroidota bacterium
GGCTGAGCCAGTTTTTTAGTTCCCGCGAGGCGTCTTTCACCAGGCGCGCGTCATAGCCCGCGCCGACCATCAGAACAAAGTACGCGCTGCGCTCAGGCAGGTACCCGACGTCCAGGGCCAGGGCGCGTCCGGCCAGGAGCGCGTCCATCGCCTCACCGGGGTCGTCCGCCGGAATGTGGAGCGCACGGGCAAAGCGGTTGGCCGTCCCCACCGGGATCTGTGCCAGCGGCAGGCGACTCTCGGCCTCGACGAGCCCGCCCGTGGCTTCCTTCACCGTGCCGTCGCCGCCCGCGACGACCAGGAGGTCGAATCCCTCGCCCTCGGCTTGCTCGGCCCAATCGTGCGCATCGCCCTCGCCCTCGGTATGCCGCACATCCGCGTCGACGCCGGCCGCCTCCAGCCGCTCCAGGAGCGCCTCTTCCATGGCCTCGGCCTCATGCTGCCCGGCCACAGGATTGATGATGACCAGGGCACGGCGGTAATCAGCGTCGGACGGAGCATCTTCCATAATGCGGAGACGGCGAGGCCAGGAACATCAAGGCAGGAAGGCGAGACACCGGCGAAGGTAAAGGCGGGAGTGTTCAGGACAGTTCTTGAGGCCACCCGAACGCACGTAGGCCTGCACTACGAAGCAGCCACTGTTTCGCGATCATACCGGGCGGTCGTAAGATGCGGCGGGTGCGGGCTCCATCTTCACCCCTCACAGCGACCCCGAACCCTCCCCTCCCCGGCTCGTTCAGATTCCGTCCGTTATCATGTTGCAACGCGACTTCCGCCTCATGTCTGCCCATCCGGATTCCAGCAACGACCCCATGCCTGACGACGCCCACTCCCAGGACGTAGCCGACGGCGAGCGAACGAAGGTGGGGGTCGCGCTCGGAGGCGGAGGCATGAAGGGACTCGCGCACGTCGGTGTCATCTCGGTGCTCGAAGATCTCGACGTCCCGGTCGATCTGGTCACCGGATGCAGCGTGGGCGCGGTCGTGGGTGCGTTCCTCGCGCGGCTACACGGCTGAGGAGATGGGGTCCATCCTGCGCGACAAAAGCGTGCTGGCGCTGTTCACCTCGCCCCGGTTCGACGGAAACGGTCTCCTCAGCGCCGACCCGCTGCGCCGCTTCCGGACGCGCCACCTCGGCAACTGCACGTTTGATGATCTTGAGGTTCCGTTCGCCGTCACGTGCACCGACCTCGAAGCGGGGCATGGCGTCGTGATCGACGAGGGACCCGTCGTCGAGGCCGTCCTTGCCTCTTCGGCCATCCCTGGAGTCTTCTCCCCCCGTCGAGCGGGACGGCCGCATGCTCGTCGATGGCGGACTGTGCAACAATTTGCCGGTCAGCCTGCTCTCGGACCGCGACGCGACGTTCACCATCGGCATCAGGCTCTTCTGGCAGTCGGTCGCGTGGGAGCGTAACGCAGAGGTGGACTTCGACACGGCGGAAGAGGCCGCCAGCGAACCCTACCCGAAACTCGTCCAGACGCTGGAGAACGCGGCCGGCTGGATGATGGCGCGTATGCCGCAGGGCCTGGCTGACGTCCAGCGCTCGCTCGACCTCGTGATTCAGACGCGCGAGGACCAGCGCCTGGAAAAGTACCCGCCGGACCTGCTCCTGACGCCGGAAGTCACCCACATCGGCATCCTCGAATTCCACGAGAACGAGACGCTCCTCTTCGAACGTGGGCAGGAGGCCGCTCGCAAGCACGAGGATGTCCTTCGCCACCTGGGCCGCGGCGACGTTGACGCTGCCCGGCGTGCCGTGGGCGCTGTGGACGTGGAGGAGGGCAAGATGGCCGACGAGGAGAAGGACGAGGAGAACGGGGAGTGACGCGCTAAGGGTAACGCCCGCCACACGATCCGTGGAACCCGGTCGTCCCGTGCCGGCCCGTTCACGGAGATTCCGACCCATCTCGGTTCGACGCAGCGTCTCGCCTCACATGCCGAGCGAGACCGTACCGGGCGAACCATTCGACGGTATCCGGAAACGTCTCACGATCAATGACTTCGTCGAGATCGAAGGACGCGAGATGTCCATGGCGAGCAAAGTAGATTCCGACCCAGGAAATGGACGGCTTCGGGTCGAGTTCGCCAATTCCCCCGATGACGTGGAGGATGTAGTACCCGACGAGCTGGTTCAACATCCGTCGCGTGAACGACGCTTCCTGGACGGTCTTGATATCGATGAGTAGATCGTCGATGAGCAGGTCCGCATCTGCACCACGAACCAGCGCTGACGCCTTTCCGAACGTGGGGTTCAAGAGGCAGAGTTCATTGGCCTCGAACGTGCGGTGTGGAATGACCTGATGCAACTGCTTCAGGTCCGGAAGATCGCCGGGCTGGACGGCATCCATTTCGGTGATGTCATACCCACCGCGAGTCCGGACGACGACATCAAGTCGCGCCAGTTGAAGACAGCTACGCAGAAGGTCGTCAGACAGCTCTCCAGATGCAGCATACGCTTCTACCTCGGAGGCTGCCCGGTCGATGACTTCCTCGGCTTGCCGGCGCGCGGCGCCTTTCAGCAGCCGGAGGGCGACCTCAGCGGTCCACCGACTGGAGCTCACGACGGAGGAGTTCATGCGCCGAAGCGTAAACCGAAGCAAGTAATCGAACGCGGTGCCGATATGGCCGGGACGGTCGGATTGCAACGGTGCAACCACGTCCGCACTGACGTGGACATCGGGCATCGGGAACGCGTCCCGAAATCGCTGCTGAACCTCCTGTTGCTTCAGGATCGACGTGAGACTCATGGCCGGAGTGTACTGATCGATCGGGAAATTGGACCGCTACCCCTGCGCAGCCTCCTCGCGAATGTCGTCAATCGTTCGATCGAACAGGAAGTCGAAGAGCATCCGGCCGAACGCGTCGTTGTCGACGATCTTCTTGTACAGCTTAAAGTTCTTGTCGATCATCTCCTGCAGTTCGTCTTCCGCCACGCTGTCAAACGTCAGGCGGGCATCGCTCTCGCTGTTGACCTCAATGCTTTTGCGGACAGCGTCGCTGTCCCGCACGTTCTTCTGGAGCTGCTCAATGAACACGCGGTCATCTTCGTCGAAGTCGTAGCCGAATCGCTCGTTTAAAGCTTCGAGGATCCTGGAGAGCGGCTCCTTCTCCGGTTGCGATGCCGCCCCCGTCCCATCCGACTCTTTCTGCGGCGGGAGCGGACGGTTGCCCTGCTCCAGGTCCATTCCACCGGTGTGCGTCTCCTGGATGCGGTACGAGTCGATGTCGACGTACTGCAACAGCTCCCGGGGGATGTCGGACGGATCGAGCCGGGCAAGCAGCTTCGAAAGCAAGGGCCTGGCCAGAACGTACAGCTTCTCCAGCTCAAGGTCTTCGAACGGGACGACCTGGGCGAGGAAGGCGTAGAGGCGAACGAATTTACTGAGGTGCTGACGGAAGTCGTTCTGCTCCTCCTCCGTGGCGTGGTCGTACCGGTCCACGCACCGATCAAGGACGCCGTGCATCTCTTTCTGCGTGCCCTCTCCCGAGAACCAGATCTCGGCGAAGTCGTCCAGGTCGCGATCGGTCACGATGCCGTACTCCCGGATTTGATGCTCCAAGTCGTACAGTAACCCGGGATCCGTTCCGTCCTGCAGGGTCGTCCGCTCGTAGTAGGGCTGAAACGCCTCGCGAATCGTATCGGCCTCGTTGGCAAAGTCGAGGACGACCGTCTCTTCTTTCTGCGGATGCGTCCGGTTCAACCGAGAGAGCGTTTGCACGGCGTTGACGCCACCGAGCTTCTTATCGACGTACATCGTGTGCAGAAGCGGCTGGTCGAAGCCGGTCTGGTATTTATTCGCCACGATGAGAAACCGGTACTCGTCCCGGTCGAACTCGTGAGCCGTCCGGCTATCGGGAAACCCGTTCATCGAGCGCTCGGTGTGCTCCATCCCCTTATCCTGTACGGTCCCGGAGAATGCGACCAGGGCTTTGTACGGATAGCCCTCCTCCTTCAGGTATCGATCGAACGCGAGCTTGAATCGAACGGCGTGCAGGCGCGACCGGGTGACGATCATCGCTTTCGCACGGCCACCGACCCGAGATGCGACGCGGTCCGCAAAGTGCTCTACCATCACCTCGGTCTTTTTCCCGATCGTGTGCTCGTGCTGGCTCACGAACGACCGGAGGAGACGCGAGGCCTTTCGGGTGTCGTACTCGGGGTCGTCCTCGACCTGCTTTAGCAGATTCCAGTAATCGGTGTACGTCGTGTAATTCTGCAGGACATCCAGAATGAAACCTTCGTCGATGGCCTGCCGCATCGAGTACAGATCGAAGGGTGCATAGCCACCACCCGACTGCTTCTCCCCGAACAACTCCAGCGTTTTGGACTTCGGCGTT
>JAAAOT010000340.1 GCA_009908725.1 Bacteroidota bacterium
CTCGACAGCATGAGCGATGACGATTCGGACGTGGTTGACGGCCTGGACGAAGAGACCGAAGAAGCCGAAGACGTAGGGATGGCGGCGTGAGCGTTTGGGCTGTGGGTTCAAGGTTCAGGGTTCTGAGTGCCGGGTTCTGAGTGCCGGGTTTTGGGTGTCGGGTTCTGGGTACCGGGGGGGCGGGGCCGAGAACCTACACACCTACACACCTACACACCTACACACCTTCACACCTTCATACCTTCACACATATTCCTCTCCCAGCGCGTCATGTCAAATCGCTGTTTGGTGGAATCCTGGCGATGGGGCGGTCATTCAAGTCTACGTACGCTCCTGACGTCCAATTGACCTCTGGCCATGGCCTCCAACGATCAGAAGAACATGCCGGACTACGTCCCGGAGTATGATAAGCCGGACGCGCCGGGCATCCACATGAACTTCGACAACACGGTGTCGATCTATCACATCGTCGGAGAGGAGGATGGGTTCGTGGCGGCCGCGCAGGACATTTTTGCGCTCTTGAAGGAGTCGCAGGATCGGTTTCCCGGTTGGCCGCGCGTGCTCTACCTCGACATCAACGGCCACCTCGACGACGAGGGGCGCTTCGACGACGAGATGGTCGAACTGCAGCAAGAGTTTATGATCGCTGCACTCGGCCCCTTCTTTACGGCGCTGGCGATGCCCATCATTTCTGTCGTCAACCCGGATACGCAGAGAAATGACGTCCCGGAAGAGCTGGTCATGCAGGATCCGAACGCCCCGCTTCCGGAGGACACCTCCTGGCCCAGGGAAGATTCCTAGCCGATTCAGCGCGACTGTCACGACGAGCGGTGCCACCGTTTAGAACGGGCTGATGGATCCTGGCGTCGGTCGTCGTTTCCGACCTAGCCGGTCTACGTCGTCTGGTCCTGTCTTTGTGAAGGCCTGCGGGAAATGCGAGCAGATCGCGCGAATGACGCGTGGAGAACCTGTGTAGATCGCTGAATTTCGATAAAGAGATGTAGAATAGGGAAGAGAGGACGTTTGGATGACTGGATAGTGCGCCGATGGATGATGTATTTACGTTCGTACATCTGCCGCCCTGCCCGATCGGCCGTGCTAATGTCCCGAGATGGGGACGGTGGATGTTCTTTGTGAACGTACCATCTGGCTCTATTCTCTCCGATGTCGATACCTTCTTCGTCTCCGAGCGTCGCTCCGGGACCCGATTCTGAACCCTCCCGATCGCGCTCCGCGTTCTCTTCGGCGATTCAGACGCTTGAACGCGTCTCCGCGATTCTCCTTCTCGTCCTGGTCGCATGGGCGGTTTCGCCTGAATGTGCGCTCGGGCAATCCATGGGCGTTCTAGAGGGAACCGTCGTCGATCAGCAAAACGGTGAACCCCTGCCCGGCGCCAACGTCGTTCTGCGCACGGCCCCGGACGCGTCGGCCTACGCCGGCGTCACCACCTCCGTCGACGGCACGTTCCGGATGGAAGACATCGAGTCGGGGTCCTACGTGCTGGAGGTTTCCTTCGTCGGGTATCAGAGAAACCGCACGAACGTATCCGTTCAACCGGACGACGAGAACCGCGTGACGATCCAGCTTGCGCTGGAGAGCCAGTCGCTCGAGCAGGTCGTCGTTTCGGCCTCTCGTCGTCAGGAGAAAATTCTCGACGCGCCGGCATCGATCTCCGTCGTTGCGCGTGAAGAGGTGGAGCAGCAGGTCACGACATCGCCGGTGGGGGCCGTGCGCGACGCGATGAGTGTGGATGTTGCACGGACGGGTGTCAACAGTCGCGAGATTGTACTGCGCGGCTTCAACAATGCGTTCAGCGGCGACACCTACGTTCTGACGGATTACCGGGAGGCAGCGGTGCCCGGTCTGGACGCCAACCTGTTCGCCATCATGCCGCTTCCGTCCGTGGACGTCGAGCGTGTGGAGGTCGTGCGTGGACCGGGTTCTGCCCTGTACGGGCCCGGTGTGGCAAACGGCGTGGTGCACTTCTTCAGCCGTGACCCCTTCGAGGACCCGAGCGTGACGGTGTCCGCCATCGGCGGAACGCGGGCGTATGCCGGTGCGGAGATGCGAGCGGCGGGCTTTGTCGACGACTTCGGCTTCAAAGTGACGGGACGGTATGCCCGCGCCGATGAGTGGATGCTGGATCCCGACGACCCGCAGGACGCAGCCGAGATCGAAGACTACCGAATCTACTCGGATCGGTCGGACGTTCCGGCAGGTCGCCGCACCTTCGTTAGCGACTTCAACGGCGACGGCTCGGCCGACTTCCGTCTCCGTCGCGAGAAGGATCATCGCTCGATGTCAACCTCGGGCCTGATCGAGTGGCGGCCCAGCTCCGAGACGCGAGTTGCTCTGGACGGCGGGTACAGCGGCGCCAAGAGCGTCGTGCAATCCGGCATCGGCACGATCCAGTCCGATATGTACGGTTACCGCTACGGCCAGCTGCGCGTCCGGCAGGGCGGCTTCTTCGGTCAGGTGTACTACAACGCTCTGGACAGCGGCGCCAACTCGTACGTTTACGGAAGCGGAGATGAGCTCTTCGACGAGTCGTTTCAGTGGAACGGCCAGCTTCAGTACAACACCCCCGTCCCGAGCCTGGCAGCAGACCTGACGGTCGGCATTGACGCCGACCTCGTTCGCCCCCGCACCGGTGGCACGGTCACCGGGCGGTTCGAGGGGCGGGACGCCATCAACCAGTACGGCACCTACGCTCAGGCAACCTTCTCCCTCGGGGGAAAGGTGGACCTCACGGCCGCGCTTCGCGGCGACTACAACAACGTTACCGAACAGCTCCGCGGCTCGCCTCGCGGTGCGCTGGTGTACCGCTTCGCCCCGGGCAACAGCATGCGCGTGAGCTACAACCGGTCATACTCCGCGCCGCAGACGAAGAACTACTTCCTCGACATTGAGGCCCGGAGCCGGACGATTTTCAGCAATCCGCAGCTTGGCGAATACAACGTGGTGCTGCGCGGCATCGGCGCGGTGGACGGCTTCAGCTTCGACACCTTCCGGTCCAATCGAGGAAGCTTGAACCCGAACCCGGCCGTTCGCTTCTTCGTCCCGAACACGACGCCGCGTCCGGGAATCGGCTTCCGCGATCCGGTGTCCTTGAGCGATTATCCGGTGGCGCCGGTCTACCGTGCGGCGGTGGCGTTCTTCGAGTCCCAGAAGGAAACCGGCGATCTCTCGCCGGAGCTGACCGAAGCGCTCGGTAGTGGCAACCTGGACACGTTCAAGCAGCTTCTCGTGCAGCTCGCCAGCAATGCGGACGGCAACATTCGAGCGAGCGAAGACAACGGTCAGGTCGTGCTCGGACTCCTCAATGACGACGCCCGGCTCGGCTACGACCCAGTCTCCGCACCGGTCGACATCGAGCCGTTGGGACAGACGATGACTCAAACCATCGAGCTTGGCTACAAGGGCCAGTTCGACCGTGTCTCACTTGAGATGGCCGGATACTTTGAACAGAAGCAAAACTTCATCGGCCCGCTTCGCCAGCAGTCGCCGTTTGTCTTCCTCGAGCAGAACTTCGCCTTCACGAACATCCAGTCGACGGTTGAAGGGAGCCCACAGGCGCTGGATCTCGTCGACCGGATTGTGGATGAAACGAGTCTCCGATCGAGAAACCAGGTCTACGGTCTGCTCGCGGCCACCGTTAGCGGCACCCCGTCGGCCGTCGTGCAACCCGACGACGCCGCGTCGCTGTTCAACACGCCGACGGAACCGGGCGTGCAGGAAGTGGGCGGCTTCCTCAGCTATCGCAACTTCGGTGAGGTGGAGTACTGGGGCCTCGAAGGAAGCATCGTGTACACGCCGGCCGATGTCGCCGAGTGGTTCGCGAGCTTCTCCTTCATCAGCGATGAGTTCTTCACCAACGAAGAACTCGGCGAGGCGAACGAGCAGCTGAGCGTCGCACTGAACGCGCCGTCGTTCAAAATGAAGTCCGGCCTCACCTTCCGCTTCGATTCCGGATGGATGTTCGGTGCGAGCGGTGAGTATGTGGACGGCTTCCCCGTGCAGAGCGGGCCGTACATCGGCGACGTCGACTCCTACATGCTGGTGGACGCCTCCGTCGGGTACGCGCTCGACAACGGGCTTCGCTTCGACGTCACCGCGGAGAACGTGTTTAACAACGAACACCGTGAGTTCGTCGGAGCGCCACAGATCGGGCGTCTGATCCTCGGCCGTGTGACGTATGAGCTGAAGTAGTCACCGCACGGTGAATTGAGGCCCCGGATGAAGGATGATCCGGCGGTCGACATCGAAGAAGACGCCGGCTCGCCCGGGACATGCGTCCCCGAGCCGGCGTTTTTCATTGTGCGTGCTGTCCCGCGACG
>JAAAOT010000146.1 GCA_009908725.1 Bacteroidota bacterium
GATCCGCGCCTTTCAGAAAGCGGCATCCATGCTGGGTCCTGCGGCGTCCGTTGCATGAGGGGCGGGGGCGGCATTCACTGCCCGGCTCAGTAGCGGAGAACGGCCTTCATGGGCGCGTTTGCCGAGACCTGCGCGTCCGTCACCTCGTGCACCGTTCCACCCGATACGATCGTATGCGCCATGGCGGCCTCGATGCGCTCGATCGCCGTCGGGTCCGACGAACGAACAGCGTATCCACCCGGCGCGCCGCGGCTTCTTCAAGAATCTTGTGCGCATCGTCAAGGTAGCGTTTTGCCGCCGTGGTGCGCGTCTCCTCGAGCGCACGCAGATCGCCGGTGATGTGGCTTCGTGCGTTATCCTGAGCGGTGGCGGTGATCACATCCAAAAGGACGTTCACGTCCGGGCACGGAGCCACCGGCAGCGGGCCGCCCGAAATCACGGACCGGTGCACGTTCACGGAAGCGTAGGCGTCGATCAGGTCGGGTGGCCCGATCAGGACGACCGGATGGTGACGGCAGGGGAGAAGGGGATCCAGGCCTCGGTCCACCGTCTGAAGCCAGTGGAAAACGGACCCTTTCGACGCCATCGTGGATTGCCGTGCACGCGTGTCATCGCCGGGCGGCAGCACGTCCAGCGGGCGGTGGGCCTGCCACTCTCCAAAGCGTCGAATCGCATGGGCACCCTGCTGGCTGAGGTAGAGCCCGACGATATACGACGGATGAAAGAGCGCCAGTAGCGGTCCGAGAAATGGCGCCTCTCCGAGAACGACCTGAGCCGGCACCGGAATGGGAAGAGCGAGGAGTACCGACTGCGTGGGCGTCACGAAACAGGCTGTGCCCACCGGGTAATTGAGTTCGGCCGCAAGCGACCGGTGCGCGTCCATCGACTCCGAACGCAGGCGACGTGCGATGTGCGAAAAGGCGTCATCGCGTCGCCCGTTTCTCCTCCGCAGTGTGTGCAGCGCGTTCGTCAGGGTCTGCGCGAACGTGTTTGGTAACGAATAGACGGACAGGAAAGGCCCGTCGCGCATCCGCAAGAGGGTGCGGAGGTCGTTGACCGACGCAATCGAAGGACTGAAAGTTGGCGCATCCATGGGAGAGAGCCTGCGTGCAGGGGAAACGGCCTTTGAACGCGTGAGAGCGGTTCGGACCCTTGTTGGGGACCGGCGTCTGGCCGATGTGTGTCCCGAGTCCCTGCGTTTATACGCGACACAAGACAGATCCCCATCTCGAGTCTGGACCGACACAGGCATTGTAAAGACCACACCGATGCGCACCGTACCGCCTTTCCTCCGCTTCCATATCGTTCATTGCGATGTCGACCTGTGGGAAGAAAACTGACGGCAACGGGAGCGAAGATCTGTCGCGACTATGATGTGGAACGAATCGCTAAATAAGCGATTGCGCATCGGCGACGAACAATTCCCCATCCGGGCGACCGGTTGACTCCAACCCGCTGTGCACGCGGTGAGGCGCCTTTCACCGAGACGGATCTTAGACCGGTGGGTGAAGGTTTGGTGTACTGTCAGGTTTGGGTCCCCGAGCCTCTGCAAAAATCCCTGATCCCTGACCCCGGTTCTCCCCCACGGCCTTGCTGCGACATCATCGGTACGATACATTCCGAGTCATATTGACCCGTTGTCGCGATCGATTCTCGCGAAAATCTCTGCTGGCGACGGATTGAGAGGGTAGAACTATGATCGAGTCGCCCTGGAAGCACGAAAGCGTTCCGGAGAGTTTCACCGTTGCGGTCTTCGTCGTTGACGACGACTGGCGCTTTCGGTATGTGGACGCGGCCGCTTCCGGGATTCTGCAGCGCCCGGCCGACGAGCTGGAAGGGTCACGGGTCTGGGACGCGTTTCCTGAAGCCGTCGATACGGTGTTTTACCAGGAATACCAACGGGCGATGGAGGAGGGCATCGCGGTTCGATTTGAGGCGTTTTACGATCCGCTCAACGTCTGGGTGCAGGTCTACGCGTATCCAATCGAGGACGGGCTGACCGTCATTTTCCAGGACATCACGCAGCGGAAGAACGCCGAGCGGGATGCCGAGCGGCTGCAGGCGCGCAATCGAGCCATCGTGCAGGCACTCCCCGATGACGTCTATCTCATCAGTGAATCCGGCATCATCGTGGAGGTTGAGCATGGCGGCAGTGAGTCGTCGCCGGATCGCGACGCCATTCTGGGCCGAAGCATCGACGACGTGTTTCCTACACGTGCGGCACGGCTCTTTCGAGAGGCCATCGCCGACGTCCGATCCTCGGGGGCGATGCGTGTTGTCAGCTACAAACTACCCGGCAAAAGGGCCGACGAGCCGGTCGATGACGGCGGAGAGGCGTTGGACGCGAAGGAGCGGTCGATGGAGGCCCGGATCGTGCCGGTCGAGGGGGACGGTGTCCTGGCCATCGTGCGTGACGTTACGACCCAGCGCAAGCTCGAGCGGCAGGTCCTGGAGGTTGCCCGGCGAGAACGAGAACGTATCGGCCGAGACCTGCACGATGGCATCGGGTCGCTCCTGTCCGGCATTTCGATGATGACGCGGAGTCTTGCCCGCGATGCGGAGGACGGCAGGGACGTCTCCGTCGAACAGCTTCGCGAAATCAGCCGGCTTGCGAAGGAAGGCGTCATGCAGGCCCGCGCCCTCTCGCGTGGATTGAATCCGATTGACGTGGAGCCGGATCGCTTCGTCGCATCCGTCCGCGAGATGGCGTCGAACACGGAGACGATGACGGGTGTCCGCTGCTTCCTGGATGATCCGGACGACATTCGCTGCCTGAAGCCGGAGGTGGCGACGCAGCTGTACTGGATTGCCCAGGAGGCCGTGAACAATGCCGCCCGCCACGCCGACTGCGACGAGATCGCGATTGGCGTATGGGTAGAAAACGACGACCTGATCGTTCGCGTCCGCGATGACGGCAAAGGCCTCTCGGAGGCCAGCAGTACCGGCCTCGGGCAGCAGACGATGCGCTACCGGGCGGAGGTGATCGGGGCGTCCATTGATATCTACAACCGGGAGCCGACGCCGATACTGCGCGCGGTGGAAGAAAACGGGGAGGAAACGACGCGGGAAAGCGGTGTGGATGTCATCTGTCGCCTGCCCATATGGAAAGCCATTCCGAACGATGTATCCGGCGCAGAAGAGGTAGTCGAAACAGAGGCGACAACCTGATTTTGTCACCGCTTTCCGACGCCATCTGCTTCAGCCCTATCAGCATTCGCTCACACGATCACGGACTGCCGACGACCGACGATGATGCACGATATCTTCGTAGTAGATGATCACCCCGTCATGCGCCGCGGCTATGCGGCCCTGATCGGGCGGGAATCCGATCTTCGTCTGGCGGGGGAGGCGTCCACCGCGGAGGAAGCCCTGGAAAAAGTGCAGGAGGACGAGCCGGACCTGATCATCGTCGATATTTCGCTGGAGGGGATGAGCGGCATCGAGCTCATCAAGCACCTGCAGTCCCAGCATCCCGATTTGCCCATTCTCGTGGTATCAATGCACGACGAGACCCTCTACGGCGAGCGGGCCCTTCACGCCGGCGCACGCGGCTACGTGATGAAGAGCGAGGTGGACGACGTGATCATCGAGGCCATCCGGCAGGTCCTGCAGGGCGGCTTTTACCTGACGGACCACCTCAACCGGAAGATTTTGCTCCAGTACACCGGGCGCGGCCCGCAGGAGGGGACGACGCTCGAGCAGCTCAGCGATCGCGAGCTTGAGGTGTTCGAGCTGATCGGACGGGGTCGTAGCACGCGCGACATCGCCGATTCTCTGCACGTCAGCGTCAAAACGGTGCAGTCGCACCGGAGCCGCATCAAGCAGAAACTCGCGATCGACAACATCACCGAGCTGACCCGTCGCGCCGTCATCTGGGTGCAGCACCAGAACTGACACCCCGGTCATGCATCATCGGCCACTGTTCCGGCAAGCGCCTCCACCTCATCGATGGATTTGGGGATAGCCGGACCGATGAGCTCGGGGCCGTCGGGCGTCACGTGCACGTCGTCTTCGATTCGTATGCCTCCGAAGCCGACGAAGTCTTCCACGACGTCGTAATTGATAAAGTCGGTATGCTTGCCGTCGTCGCGCCAGCGTGAGATTAGCTGGGGAATGAAGTAGCATCCCGGCTCGACCGTCACAACGAATCCGGGCTCAAGCGCTCGCCCGAGCCGGAGTGCGTTGAGACCGAACTGGTCGGACCGCTTCACCTCGTCGTCGTAGCCGACGTAGTCCTCTCCGAGGTTTTCCATGTCGTGCACGTCCAGCCCCAGCATGTGCCCGAGTCCGTGGGGGAAAAACAGCGCGTGGGCGCCTGCCGTCACGG